>NZ_OY762267.1:1202000-1502500 GCF_963665245.1 uncultured Paludibaculum sp. | reverse complement strand
TCTGCTGCTCACGAACGCAGTCAGCGGCATGGCTCTTCCTCTGCCCTTTCCCATCCGCATCTACATCACGCCGGACTGGCATCTGCTGGCTTACTCGGTGCTCGTCGCTGTCGGTTGTGCCCTCGTTTCCGGGGTGATGCCCGCGCTCTCCGCGACCAGGGCCGACGTCCAGACCGGACTAAAGCAGGACGCCCGCCAGGCATCCGGAGGGTTTTGGAATCCGCGCAGCTTGCTGGTAGCCGGACAACTCGCCCTCACCGTCGTCCTGCTCGCCACTGGACTCCTGTTCCTGCGGAACCTGAGCGAGGCCACCAGCATGAGCCCCGGTTTCGATGTCAATTCCACCATCTGGGCCAATATGCGCCTCGTGCCAGAGCGCTACACCCGCCCGGAACTCCAGACCAACACGGTCCAGCGCGCCCTCGACGAGTTGCGGGCCTTGCCGGGCGTCGAAGCCGCGTCCATAACCCAGACCGTCCCTCTCAACGACAGCTCGGATATGCGGGCGCCCATCATCACCGATGTCAGCAGCAGCGAGCCCACCTTGCGGATGAACCTGAACCGTGTGACACCCGACTATTTCCGCACCATGGGGATCCGGTTGCTCGACGGCCGTGACTTCACGATGGCCGATCGCCTGGGCGCCAACAGTGTTGTGGTGATCAACGAAGCCTTGGCCCGCAGCCTCTTCGGCAATGCCCGCGCCGTCGGCCACACCCTCGGTTGGCGAGAGCCGGGTGGCCACACCGTCAATCGCTTTCAGATTGTGGGGGTCGTCGCCGTGAGCAAGTACCGCAGCCTCGGCGAGGAAGACACCAACGCGCTCTACATGTCTTATTTCCAGACCGACGATCCAGGTTCCAGCGTGGCATTTCTGATTCGCTCCTCACGCCGTCCGGAAGGGTTGCTCCGGCAGATCGACCGCACTCTCGGCAGGATCGACTCCTCCGCCGCGATCGAGGTGAAACCCATGACGGATGCCTTGGGCATGGCTTTCCTCCCCAGCCGCGCCGGGGCTGCGCTGTTGGGCACTATGGGCGCTCTGGGCCTGCTGCTGGCCTCGTTGGGTCTCTACGGAGTGTTGGTCTATTCGGTCAATCGCCGTGTCCGCGAGATCGGCATCCGCATGGCGCTGGGCGCCAGCCCGAAACAGGTCTTGCGGCTGGTCTTCGGACAGAGCCTGCTCCTGGTCGCCGTCGGCTGCGCCGTGGGCTTGGGCTTGGCCCTGTTGGCGACGCAGCCCCTGACGATGTTCCTGGTTCCTGGAGTCCACCCGACCGATGTGTCGACCTACGTCACCGTAGTCGGCATCCTCCTGGCCGTTGCCCTGCTGGCCACCGCGGGCCCCGCGGTGAGAGCGGTGAAGGTAGATCCAACTACGGCCCTTCGCTACGAATGACCGGCGGATAGCGCACCGGCCGAACTGTGGAAGATGCTCCCATATGGAGCGCTACGCCGGACGCGCCTTCAAGCCAAGACCCGGACCTGTGGGCAACACCAGCTTCCCCTTCTCGACCTTCACCCCGTCATACGGGTCGTTCGAGATCAGCAGGAAGCCGTCGAGATCCGCATAGTCGACCAGGGGCGACAGTTGCGCCGCCGCCGTGACGGCGACCGAGGAACTCACCATGCAGCCCAGCATCACCTTCAGGTTCAGTGACCGCGCCAGTTGAATCATACGCCAGCCTTCGAGCAGGCCGCCGCACTTGTCAATCTTGATGTTCACGCCGTCGAAGTGCGGCGCCAGTTTGGGGATGTCGGAAGGATGCAGGCACGCCTCGTCGGCGATGATCGGCATGTGGACCCGCTTGCGGATCCAGTTCATGTCTTCCAGGTTGGCCGCCGGCAGGGGCTGCTCGATGAACTCGACGCCCTGCTTCTCCAGCCAGTTGATCTTCTCCACCGCCTCTTCCTTGCTCTTGAAGCCTTCGTTGGCATCCACGCGCAAGGGCTTCTTCGTCACGGCCCGCACCGAGGCGATCATCTCCTCGTCGTTGGCCAGGCCGACCTTCACCTTGAGCACCGGGAACGCGTCGGCCTCCAGCACCTTCTGCCGGACCACTTCGGCCTTGTCGATGCCGATGGAAAACGTCGTCACCGGAGCGTCGTTGCGGTCCAGGCCGAAGTGCCGCCACAGCGGGATGTTCAGCTTCTTGCCGACCCAGTCCAGCAGCGCGATGTCGAGCGCGGCCTTGCCCGCCCAGTTGCCCTCGATCTTCTGGAAAGCGCCCTGCATGAACTTGGCGAACGCCCACGGATCGGCGCTTTCGAGCCACGGCCGGATCGCTTCCAAGGCCGCGGTGCAGGTCTCGGCGCTCTCCTTGTAGCGGATGATGGGCGCGCCTTCGCCGATGCCGGTCACGCCGCCATTGGTGAACTCGACGTAAAACGTGTCCCGGTAGTCGCTGGACGACATCACCGTGGTCCAGGTGTGCTTCAGCTTCAGCCGGCGCGTCTTGAGGACGAGGCCACTTTTCTTGCTGGCCAGCTTCGTGGGGACCGGAGCGGCCATCGCGGCGCTGGTGCCGAGGAACGTTCTGCGCTTCACTGCTTCCACCTCCTGCAGGCAACCAGCAGCTTCGTCCAGGGCTGGTCGTCCAACTTGCTGATCTGGATTACCGGATGCGTGTTAGTGGTGGAGTGGATGAACTCGCCATTGCCCACATAGAAGCCGGTATGGTTGATCTTCTGCACCGACGGTCCGAAGTAGACGAGATCGCCGGGCCGCAGGTCTTTGCGCTCGATGGTGGCGACCTTCTCCCACAGCGCCTGCGGCTTTGCGTCGCGCGGCAGATCCACGCCGCCGCGCCGAACGAGCATCTGCACGAAGCCCGAGCAGTCGTAGCCCGCTGAAGAGCGTCCGCCCCATGTGTACGGCCGTCCCAGAAAGCGGTGCGCGAGTTCGATAATCTTCGGCACCTCCAGGGTCTTGGGGGACTCAGTCACATCGCCATTCTGGATGGAGCCGGTGCGGCCATCCGGCAATCGGACCTGCAACCAGCGGTCGCCGCGCGCGGTCTGGTCGGCCACCACTTCCAGCCGGGTCTCGAACGGCAGGCTGACCAGCGGCCGGTGCTTGGTGACCGAAGGTTCGCGGTAGACATGGGCGAGCAGCGCCTGGACCGTGACAGTGCGGCCGGCGGCAGGATAGCTCTCGCCGTCTTTCAGGATCCGGACGCTGGACCGCTCAATCCAGCCGGGATAGTCGTCGCCCGGGGTGGTGATGTTGAGCCAACCCTCCTGTTCAGCGGTCACCTGAACCGTCATGCCATAGAGCGCCTGCGAAACGACATCGGCGTCCAGGGACGGCTTCGAGTACATATCGAGAACAGGTTGGAGGACAACGGCCCGGGATTCCGCCATGAGTGAACCTACGGCCAACAGAAGGGAAAGAAGCGTTCGAACCACCTGACAAGTATACTCCTTCAGTTATATACACCAAGCGGTAGTGGTGCTTTCAAGTAACACATATACAATACTTTATTAGAATGGCGAGGTTGCGTGTCATCCAGGCGAGGTGTATCATGGAGCCATGATTATATCCATGCGCAAGAACGCCTCCCGGGTGGAGATCGATTCGGTCATCCAGCGCATCGAGGACTTCGGCTACAAGATCCACACGATTGAGGGTGAAGAGCGTGTAGTGATCGGCGCGATCGGGGTAGGCGACACCAGTGCCTGTCTGGAAGCGTTGGAGGCCATGAACTGTGTCGAAAAGGCGGTCCGGATTTCGGCGCCCTACAAGTTCGTATCGCGGGAATTTAAACCCAACCGGACCACGATCACGGTTGCCGGCAATGTCCATGTAGGCAACTCGGAGTTCGTGGTGATGGCCGGTCCGTGCTCGGTGGAGAGCGAGAAGCAGATTCTGGAGTCGGCGGAACTGGCGGCCAAGGGTGGCGCCAAGATCCTGCGCGGCGGCGCTTTCAAGCCGCGGACCTCACCCTATGACTTCCAGGGCATGGAAGAAGAAGGACTGAAGTTGCTGGCCAAGGCGCGCGAGCACACCGGTCTGGCGATCGTCACGGAAGTGATGTCGGACAACGACGTTTCGCTGGTGGCCTCCTACGCCGACGTGATGCAGGTGGGCGCGCGCAACATGCAGAACTTCGCACTGCTCAAGGCTTTAGGCAAGTGCGGCAAGCCGGTGCTGCTGAAGCGCGGCCTGAGCTCCACGATCAAAGAACTACTGATGTCGGCGGAGTACATCGTGGCGCACGGCAACAACGACGTGATGCTGTGCGAACGGGGCATCCGCACCTTTGAGACGGCCACGCGCAACACCTGTGACATCGTTGCCTGCGCGGTGCTTCGGGAAATGACGCACCTGCCGGTGATCCTCGATCCAAGCCATGCCACCGGCAAGCGCAGCCTGGTGCCGGCGTTGTCTCGGGCTGGCGTGGCGATCGGCGCCGATGGGCTGATCGTGGAGATCCACCCGAATCCGCAAAAGGCGATCAGCGACGGTGCACAGTCCCTGGAACCGGCCCAGTGGCTGGACATGATGAAGAGCCTGCAGCCCTACATCGAGCTTTGGAAGGCTGAACGCATGACACCTGTGGCAGTTTAGCCGCAGGTCAGTGTAACCTTCAAGAAGTGCTGAAACTGACACCTGGGCGCTGGGCCATGCTCGGCGCCTTTCTTGCGGCTGCGTGCCTGGTAGGCTGGTGGGTTCTGTGGCGTCCGGCGACGGCTGCCGACCTGATCGGGTTGTTTCCGGACGGAGAAGCCCCCACCTTATATGTCGACGTAGCTGTATTGCGCACCGCGGGCATCCTCGAAATGGTAGCCGGCAAGGCCGGGGTGGAGGACCCGGAGTACCGCAAATTTGTGGCCGCCAGCGGATTCGATTACCGGCGTGACCTGGATGCGGTGGCGATGCGGATCCGCAGCACGGACACCTTGCTCGTCCTGAAGGGCCGGTTCGATGCGGGACGGTTGGCGGCCTATGCAAAGTCGTCGGGCGGACGGTGTACGCCGGACGTCTGTACGGTGCAAGGCTCGGCGCCGGAACGGCAGATCTCGTGGACTCCGAAGGCTCGGCACATGCTGGCCTTGGCTGTGGCGCCCGATCCGCTGGCTGTGGCCCTGATCAACGATACGCCGAGACAAGTCTCACGGTCGCTGCCCGTCTCTCCGGTCTGGCTGGAGGTGCCGGGGTCGCAACTCCATGGTGGGCCAGGACTTCCGCCGGGGCTCAGCGCACTGCTGTCGAGCCTGGATGGCGCCAACCGGGCTATGTTGACAGCTGGTGTGGACGGCTCAGGGTTCGCGCTGAAGTTGCAGGCCGACTGTCCCGATGCGGAGCGGGCCAAGCAGATCGCCGGGCGACTGACGCAGATGACCGAGATGTTCAGGAAGCTGCTGGCCCGGGACAACAAACAGCCGAACGAAGCCGATTTGAGCGGACTGCTGGCGCGAGGGGAGTTTGCCGCCGACGGATTGGACGTGAACGGGAAGTGGCCGTTATCGAAAGTCTTGTTGTCTTCGCTGCTGGCGCGCTAGGGCTACTGCTCGAGTAGCTTCTGCACGGTCTTGTCGAGCTTGTCAGCGTCCCGCACGCCCTTAAATCTCAGGCGAGCAAAACCTTCCCGATCAATGAGATAGGTGTATGGTCGATCAGCGGGGAGGGCCTCCGCCTGGCCGCGTTCCATATTGCCGGCCAGGACGCTCATGCCCTGGAACGAGGCGATGCGCCGGATGGCGGCCTCGTCCGCTGGAGTAAGAGCGATGCTCATTAGCCCCTCGCGGCTGTAGCGGGTGGATAGCTCGTTCAGGATACCGATCTGCGACTGGCAGTCAGGGCAATTGGCGTCCCAGATGGTGACGGCCAGGACGCGGCCTCGAAACTGGGAGAGAGAGCGGGTGACTGGTTCGCCGGGAACCCGAAAACTGATGTCGATGGCCTCTTTGGAGTTGAGGAACAGGAGGCTTTGCGGGTTCAGCAGCGCCCAGATCAAAACCAGGACTACGACAGCGGGAATGACGATGACGGCGGCCCAGAAGGCTGGGGTTATGGGTTTCGGTTCGAGCTGTTCCACCAGGCGTCCTTTACTGCAGTCGCGCCTTGAGCCGTTCCTGATCCACCAGTTCGTCGAACACAGCCAGTACTTGCCTCCGGAAGTGATACACCCGCTTGATGTTTTCGCGGAATTCGCCGTCGTAATGGGGATGCGACAGCCACTTTTCGAAGGTCGATTTGGGGATCTCGATATCGCGGCGCAATTGCTCGGGAGAGTGACCTCGCAGAAAGAGACCGTAGAACATCGCGGCTTCGCGCTGGACGGCGAGCGGATCGAGGTCCTCGTACCACTGGAGCACCGGAGGTTGGAGCGGCGCGCTTTCCAAGGTTGGTTTCATCCCTCTAGAAGAAAACCCGAGTATAAACGGGGCGCGGCTCCGTGAGCAAGGGCGCCGAAGCCTGAGACCGACTCTAATTGGATGCGGAGTTCCGGCCGATAGTTTCCTGGGATCCTCTATGCGAACATCCACAATCGTCGTTGGCGCCGGCAGTCTGCTGGCCCTGCTGATCTGCTGCGTCACGGTGGAAGCTGCCGATGTGCCGAAAGCCCCGGTAGCTGAAGCCAAGGCCCCGGCCAAGCCCGCAACTGTCCCGACAAAGGCGGCCGTGGCCGCGAAACCCGCGGTGAAGGCCCAACCGGTCCAGCAGTCGGAAGTAAACCTCTGGCAGTATGTCCATCCGGAGACCAATCTTCTGGCCGGATTGGACTGGCAGAAGGCCAAGACGTCGCCGACCGGCCGCATGTTCGCGCGGCAGTTCGCCGCCAAGGCGGGCCAGATGAGGGGCGCCGGCCAGGCGATGGCTCTTCTGGACAACATAGACAAGATTCTGCTGTCGACGAATGGCCAGATGGCGGCAGAGGGCGGCCAGCCACCCGTCGTACTGGCGCTGGAAGGACGGATCGACCGTGCCCTGTTGAAGAAGATGATGCCGCCGGGCACGGCTCTGGAGCGTTTCAAGGGCGCTGACCTGCTGGTACCGCCGCGCAGCAAGGAACCGGAGATGCTGGCAGCCATCGTGAGCGAGCATCTGGTGCTGATCGGCGACCGGGCATCGTTAGGCAGGGTGTTGGAAGTGGGCGGCGGGACGCGGAATGTGGAGTTATTGGAGCGGGCCACGGCCCTGTCGGCCCAGTGCGAGTTCTGGATGGTGTCGGCCGTGCCGCCCTCGATGGCGGCTGGCGGGTCAATGCCTAACATGAAGCAACTGGACGACATCGAGTCGATGGACTTCGGCGTCGGACTGCAAAAAGGACTGGATATCCGGGCCAATCTGGTCACGAAAAGTGAAGACGCCGCCAAGGGATTGGCGACGATGACACAACTGCTCTCTTCCATGGCGGGCCAGCAGTCGAAGGGTTCACCGGAGCTTGCCAACCTGGCGCGCAACCTGGCGGTGAAGACGGACGGAGTGAAGGTTCAGATCCAGATTGACATTCCACTGGCGCAGCTGGAACGGGGTGTGGCCCAGATGCGGGCGTCGGCAACCTCGGCCGGACCGCGGACACTGGAATCGTTCCTGGGCATCCAACCGAGTGGTCAACTGCCGGCCGGGATGCGGCCCGCGGTGAAGGGATTGGCGGAGAGCGCCTTGGTCCGGCCCGTAGCGCCGGCCGTTCCGCAGAAACGGACCATCCGGATCAGCGGCATGGAGGACGGACCCAAAGAAATCACCTACATGACGGGCGGCGGGAAGAACTAGCCACCCGACGGCCGGACGCACGGGCGCGATCCGTCTGCCCCGGCTATTCGCCGGACAGGGGAAATTGCTACCATGCTGACATGTTCAGAGGCGGATTTTCGTCGTCATTAGCGGGGATCGTCCTGCTGTCATGTAGCGCGGTGCTGTTGCCGGTGCAGGCCCAGGAGGCGGGGTCCGAGCCGGTGTTCAAGGTCTCGGTCGTCTCCAAGAACACGAAAGCCATCAACTACAAAGTCATGGGCGGGGCGACACGTGTCGACCTGATCGGCACCGCCATCATGCCAGGCGCTTTGGGTAAGGCCAAGGTCGAAAGCAAACAGAGCCGCATCGACATTGACGCGAATGTAGAGAACCTGGAAGCACCGTCGAAATTCGGCTCGGAGTATCTGACGTACGTTTTGTGGTCGATCTCGCCCGAGGGCCGGGCTACCAATCTGGGTGAAGTTCTTTTGGATAAGGGCAAGGGCAAGCTGTCGGTTTCCACGGACCTGCAGGTGTTCGCCCTCATTGTTACGGCCGAGCCCTACTTCGCCGTGCGTCAGCCCAGCGACCTGATCGTGCTGGAAAACGAGCTGCGCAAGGACACCAAGGGCCAGGTCTTCATCGTCGACACCAAGTACGAACTGCTGCAGAAGGGGCAGTATTCGCGCCTGCCGAATCCGCTTTCGCTGACGGTGGACACGAAGACCTTCCCGCTGGAACTGTATGAGGCGCGGAATGCGCTCTTCATCGCCCAGGAGTTCGGTGCCGACAAATATGCCGCGGACGTCTATTCGAAGGCGAAGGGTGCCCTGCAGATGGCGGATAACGCCGTGCAGCGGAAGCTAACGCGGGCCGACATCGCCACGTCGGCGCGGCAGGCGGTCCAGTTCGCAGAGGATGCGCGGGAACTAGCTATCAAGCGCCAGCAGGACGAGGCATTGTCGAATGAGCGGGCGGCGGCGGCCAAGCGCGAGCAGGAAGCCAAGGCGCGGGCCGACGAACAGCAGCGGCAGCGGATACAGGCTGACGCTGACCGTCAGGCCGAGGAGGCGCGCAGGGCATTGGCCGACAAGCAGCGCATAGAAGCGGAGCTGGCCGCGACCAAGGAAGCAGCGCGGCGGGCCGAGGCGGAGGCTGCCCGGTTGGCGGCGGAAGCAGCCCAGCGGCAGGCCGATGAAAACCGCGCGAAGGCGGAGCAGGCCACGGCGGCGGCGGAGGCGGCGAAGGCTCAAGCCCTGGCCGAGCAGGAGAAGGCCCAGAAACTGGCTGAGGCTGCGGAACGTGAGAAGGCCGAGTTGCGCGCCAAGCTGTTGCAACAGTTCAACCAGATTCTGGAGACCAAAGATTCCGAGCGCGGCCTCGTGGTAAATCTGGGCGACGTGTTGTTCGATACGGGCAAGTACACGATCCGGCCGCTCGCGCGCGAGAAGCTGGCACGGCTGTCGGGCATTGTTCTGGCCTACCCAGGTCTGAAGCTGGAGTCGGAGGGCCATACGGATAACGTCGGCGGCGAGCAGTTCAACCAGAAGCTCTCCGAGCAGCGCGCGCAGACCGTGCGGGACTATCTGGTGTCGCAGGGTATACCGGATGCGAACGTCACTTCGACGGGCAAGGGTTTCAGCATGCCAGTGGCTCCGAATGACACGGCCGCGGGCCGGCAGAAGAACCGGCGTGTGGAGATCATCGTCTCGGGTGAAGTGATCGGAACGAAGATCGGTAGCAGGTAAGCTGGGTTCTTGCCGTCCTATCGCGAAGCGTTAGTGGAGTACATCCGGCGGGCAGCCCTGCCGGTGGACAAGTATGGCCATCAACCGCGGCTCTATAGCCTCGCTTGCGAGGTGGGCCGCGGTTTGGTTTTTGACGACGACGTTGTTTTCGCAGCGGCCTGGCTGCACGACCTAGGGGTGTTCATTGGGCACCGGCCCGAGGATCCTGGTGCTTTGGCGCACTGGGATCACGTCGTCTATACGGTCGACCGCGTGCCCACGATTCTGCGGGACGCAGGCTTTGACGAGAGCAAGATTCCCGCCGTGCTCGATGTGATCCGCACCCACCAACCGGCGGACGAACCGGCGAGCGTGGAAGCGGTGATTGTGCGTGACGCCGATATCCTGGAACAGTTGGGTTCGATTGGGATCCTTCGCGCCGTGGCGAAGGTCGGGCGGGACACTCGGTACCCGACCTTCACCAGTGTGCGGACGGTCCTCGAAAGGGCCTTGGGGACCTTGCCGGGCAAGCTGCGGCTGGATACATCCAGGCGCCTGGCGGAGGGCAAGACGCGGACGATCGCGCTGTTTCTCTCATCGCTGGCCGTGGAAGACCAGGGCGAGTTGCACTAATGCACGCTGGCCGTTGAGGTCGCGCCGGCCGGGGCCATCAATTTCTCGGCGATCACCGTGGGCACGTTGATCAGCCCGTAGTCCAGAACGTCGTATGCGCTACCCGCGGGCTGATGCTCGGGGAAGTCCGCCCAGGCTGCCGGCCAGGCGCGCATGCGCGGCTTGGTGGGATTGTGGAACGGGCCGAACGTGTTGCGCGGCGTCGAGACCACTTTCACTGCCAGGGTATGTTTGCCCGGCGTCGCTGGGATGGAAGCCGAATAGGGCGGCCAGCCGAGGACCGCGGCCTGCTTGCCGTCGAGCAGAATCGCCGCCATTGAGCCCTTCCAGTCGTTGAGCTGGATGCGTAGCGCGTTGCTGCCGGCGGGTACCTCCACGCTGGCGGTGTAGGTCACCGAACCCGAGTAGAATGGGTAGCCCTGGGTTGCCCAGGCGCCCATTTCCAGGGTCTTTGCGAGTGCGAGTTGGAAGCCCTGCGCCACGGGGACGGCAGCGAACTGGCCGGTGATGTAGATGTTCTCGAGCTCCATGTGAACGTCGAAGGGCTTGGCCGTGATCTGCACGACGTTGGTTCCGGACTGGACCAGCGCGGCGATGGGCGCCGCCATCAGGTGCGGATCGAGCCAGCGCTGCGCGGTCTTGAAATCGACAGGCTTGCCGTTGAGGGTGATGCGGTAGAGTTCCGGCGTCTCGATGGCGAGGCGGAGGGACGCTGTGTCGACTCCAGCCGTGATTTCGAAGTGGAACGTTGCCTGGAAGCCGGACTTGGCGTCGAAGTGGTTGCGGTCGAGCACGGAGCGCTTGAACTGGACCGCGTTGTCCCAGGCCGGCCTTTCGAAGCCATGGTGTTGCCAGATGAGCCAATTGGCGCGCCAGGTATTGATGTTCCGCCAGGACTCGGCGCCTACGGTGAGGTCGCAGTAATCGAGGGCGAGGACGTTGGCCGAGTCGGCTTTGGCCTGCCAGTTCACGTCGGGCATCGGCGTCTGGGTGGCGGCCACGGCCTGAGCCGGCTTGGCGGCCGTTCCGCGCGCGATGAGAAGCAGAGAAGCGGCTGGCGCGAGTTCCACGGGAAAGGTGGCTTTGCCGCCGCCCGCGGTCCATTGCGCGGGCGTGATGCGGCCGCTGGCGGTATCCCAGAATTCGAGGGAGGCTGCGTCGACGGTAGCTGAGGTCTTCACCGTGGCCAGTCCGCTGTTGGTGAGGAAGAGGACGCGGTCGCCGTTGGGCAGGAACCGTTCCGAGAAGCCGATGGAACTCGGGACCGCGCTGGAGAAGGTGACGCGCGGCGCGAGGCGGCGGTGGAGTTCTGAAAGCAGGGCGCCGTTGGAGTCGACATCGTGCCACTGCGCGCGGTAACGGGTCTTCAGCGCCTGCGGCGCGTCGCTGGGGCGGCCGTCGACGAAGGCGGGTGCAGGTGACAGCGAGAGGATTTCGCCTCCGGCCGCGAGCCACTGCTCCAGGACGGGCAGGGTCTGCTTGCGGAGGTTGGTGAGGTCGGGCGGCAGGATCAGCAGGTCGTAGGAAGCCTGGCCGACGGTGAGCTTCCGGCTGGCCACTTTGCCGAACCACTCGAGCATGTACTCGTCGCCGAGGTCGTAGTCCACCTGGTGTCCGGCCAGAAACTGATTCAGGGTCGCGTTGTTCTTTCGCATGCGATCGAGTTCAGGAGTCGCGGCGGCCCGGCGGGCATAGAGGAAGCCGCTGGTGGTCTGCTCCAGCAGGAGCGCGCGGTTGTGCGGTGTGGTGAGGCTGTTCAGGTAAGAGACGCGGGCGAGGTGATCGTTGTGGGTGCGGTAGTAGGGGAACCAGGCGGAGACGTCGCTGAAGCTCTGCGGGTGGTCGCGCTTGCGGGCTCCGCGGACGGTGGTGAAGCTGAGGTGCTGGTCCATGAAGTTGATGCCGTGGACCATGAGCCAGTCGCCGAAGCGCTTGTAGTGTTCGAAGGTGCTGTCCCAGCCTGCGACGCCGTAGGCTTCGCAGAAGGCGCGGCGGCCGAGTTGGTGCGACACGCTGGCTACCTGTTTGATGGTGAACAGCATGTGCGGATCCTCGCCGGTGAGGCGCAGGTTGGCACCTTCCAGCATGTCGATGCCGGGCACGTGTTCAAAGGCATAGAGCGAGGCGTCGGCGGGGGTGATCCAGGGCGCGGGCCACTCGTGCTCCATCCAATGTCCTGTGAATTGGAGGCCGTTGCGGTCGCACCAGTTGAACATGGGCGCCATGAAGTTCTCTTTCCAGAGGTCGTGGAGGGTCTGCCAGTAGTCGAAGCGGACCTTCTGGAATTCGCCGGTGTCCCAGTAGAGCGAAGCGATGTGATCGGCGAGGTCATAGCCGTTGCGCAGGCGGAACTGCGAGAGTGTGTTGAAGCTGAGGGGTAGGGCGTTCTTGGCGTTGTCGTAGGCTCCGCCGGTGGCGAGGAGAGGCTCGTCGGTGAAAGACCACTTGACGCTTTTGCCGAATTCCGCTCCGATCTCACGCTTGTAGGCTTCGTAGGTCGTCTTCAGGAAGAGCGGCGTGGTGCGGGGATTGGTGAGATCGACGTAGGGGAACTCACCGGTCCAGGGGTTGCCGGAGGCGCGGCGCAGGCGGAAGGCGACGACGGATTCACCAGTTTCGACGTCCTGTTTCGAGGAGACACGGCGTGCGGAGGTGACGGCTCCGGCGGCATCTTTCTTTACGGCAAAGAAGGCCACGACGAGCGGATTGGAGGAGACGACGGAGGCGGGCTGGTCGACTTCGGCGACGACGAACTGCGAGGCGGTGTCGGGCGCTTCGGCTGGGACGTGGCCGCCGGCGAAGCCCGACGGGTAAGAGTTCTCGTCGTAGATGTTGACGAGGAGGCCGAGGCGTTTGCCCTCTTCCAAGGCGACGCGCCAGAGGCGGAACCAGTCGGTGCCGAGGTATTCGGTGATGAGGCCGGGCCGAGGGTGAATGAAGACGCCGCCGAAGCCCTGCTTCTTATAATCGGCCAGCATCTGGCGGATGCGCGGCTCGCTCATCTCGTCGTTCCAGACCCAAAGAGGCATGGGCCGGAAGTCCGCCGGCGGGTCAGCGAAGTGCTGGCGGAGCTCCTGCAAAGTGGCGGGCGGACGCGACGGCAGAGCCTTGGGATGCAGGGTGGGCTGCTGAGCCTGGGCGAACGCGGCCAGGACGGGAAGGGCAATGAGAAGATAGCGCATGGCGGCCTCGGCGCTTCGATGCTATCAACATTCGGGGTAGATTGAGTAGAGTATGCGGATCCTAATCTCGTTTTTATTGGCGGCCGGATTATGGGCGCAAGGGCAGCGGGCGGTGTTCGAACCCGGCGCGGTATGGCCAGATACGGACGGCAAGCCGATTCAGGCGCACGGTGGCGGGATCCTGCTGCACCAGGGTGTTTACTACTGGTATGGCGAGGACAAGACGCTGGGGAATTTCAACCGTACCGGTGTGGCGGTGTACTCCTCAAGGGATCTGCTCAACTGGAAGCGCGAGGGGCTGGCTCTGCCTAAGGACGGCGTGCCGGAGCTGTTTCGCGAGTCGGGTGTGTGCGAGAGGCCAAAGGTGCTGTATAACAAGCGCACGAAGAAGTTCGTGATGTGGATGCATCTCGACGATAAGCCATACGCGGTGGCCAGCGCAGGTGTTGCCTTGTCGGATACGCCGGTGGGTCCGTTCCACTTTGAGGGCTACTCGCGGCCTGTGAAATTCGACTTCGGGTATCCCGAGAAGGACCGCACGAATCAGAAGGAGTTGGGCGGGACATACCGGGACATGAACCTGTTCCTGGATGAGGACGGGCGCGCGTATGCGTTCTATTCGTCGGAGGACAACTGGACCATGTATGTGGTGCGGCTGAACGCCGAGTTCACGGGTCCAGAGCTGCCGGTGGTGCAGGGCAAGACGTGGCAGCGGATCCTGGTGAAGGATCAGCGGGAGGGGCCGGCCCCATTTAAGTACAAGGGCAAATACTACCTGTTCAGCTCAGCCTGTACGGGTTGGAAACCGAACCGGGCATCGTATGCGGTGGCGGAGAACATCCTGGGGCCCTGGACGGTGAAGGGCGACCCGAGTGTCGGGCCGGAGGCTGAGACGACATTCCGGTCGCAGAGTACGTACGTGCTGCCGGCTCCGGGCAAGCGCAAGGACGCTTTCATCTTCATGGCTGACAGGTGGAATCCGGAGAAGCTGCAGGACTCGCGGTATGTGTGGTTGCCGTTTGTGGTGCGGCCCGGGGACAAGATCGAGTTGAAGTGGGCGGACCGGTGGGACTGGTCGGTTTTTCAGAAGTGAGGCGGAGCCGCGTTGCGGCGGCCCCGCGCGCGCCATCGGCTACTGTTTTTCGAGCACCAGTTTGTTGTCCATCTCGCCCATGTCGCTGGTCCAGTGGCGGTTGATGGTGACGGTTTTTCCGTCCGCGGCCAGCGTCCAGCGGTCGACCGCGGTGAACTCGTTGTCGCCGAACTTGCCCTTGGTGGTGATGACCAGGACGTCGCCATCCCACTTGAGCACGCTCTTGACGGGGTTGCCGCGCATGTCGTTGGTGTACTCTTTGCCGTCGGTGGTGTACTCCCGCTCATACTCGAAGTCGCCCATGTCGCTGGACTGCTTCATGGCGATTTTGATCTTGGGCTCTTCGTGTGTGACGGTCTGGGTCATGCTGTTGGGTGGCGGCATCTGACCGAAGTCGCTCTTGGAGGTATTGAGCTTCCAGGAGCCGGTGAAGTTGGGCGCGGCGGCGGCACAGGCGATGGTTAAGAACGCCAGGACGAGGCCGGAAAGAAGTGTACGTGTGCGCATGCAATTTCCTCGTTGCGGACGCGGCTTTGGCCCGAGGGACTGATCGGGCTGCCCATAGCGTATTGGTATTGGGGGCCGGGGTCAATTCATCAAAGGGTGGGTGTGAGCCGGGTCCTGGCAGAGGCGATTACCATGGAGGCATGGCTTGGTTGCGCGCCATCCTGCTGTCCTGGGTGGGCTTGGCCGCGTTTGCGGGCGCTTACGATGTGCGCGGACAACTGGTGCCGGCGGTGCAGGCTTCGGTTTCGCTGCATGGGGCGACTTCGCCGTTTCAGGCTTCCACTCTTAGCGATTCGGCCGGGAAGTTCCGCTTCAAGAAGATTCAGGCCGGGACGTACATGCTGATCGTCTTTGTACCAGGCAGCGGTGAGACGCGCAAAACCATCGACATCGGACCCGCGGCGGCGGGCAAAGACGGACGTGTCGACCTGGCCGTGAAACTGGACGAAGCCAAGATGACTCCGGACCGCAGCGCGGTGGTGTCGATGCGGGACCTGTCGATTCCCGACTCCGCCCGGAATGCGTATCGCGACGCGGATAAGCGGCTGGGGCAGCGGGATATCGAAGGCGCCATTGCCCACCTGAAGCGCGCGGTGGCGATCGCGCCGCAATTCGCGGCGGCTTGGAATCACCTGGGCACCATTTCCTATCAGACACGGAGGTATGCGGAGGCCGAGGAGTACTTCCGAAAAGCACTGGAGGCCGATCCTGATGCTTACGAACCGCTGGTGAATCTGGGCGGCGTGCTGGTGACGCTGGATCGGCCCAGCGAGGCGTGGAGTTTCAACTTAAACGCCGTATTGCGGCGGCCCAACGACGCACTGGCGCAGTCTCAGTTAGGGATGACGTACTTCGGTTTGGGGAAGCTGGACCTGGCGGAGCGCTATCTGTTGGAGGCGCGGCGTCTGGACGCGGGCCATTTTTCCCACCCGCAGTTGCTGCTGGCCGAGATCTATCTGCGCCGCAACTTGAAGAGCAAGGCCGCGGAACAACTGGAGGATTTCCTGAAGCACCACCCCGACTGGCCACAGATGGAACAGATGCGGTCGGCCATTTCGAAGCTGCGGGGCAGTCCGGGGATCTGAGCTGTCAGCCATCAGCCGTCAGCTCTCAGCCTTCAGCTTTTTGATCCGGGGCTGGCGCGGGCAATGCGCAAGCTGACGGCTGGCAGCTCACTCCGGGTGCTCTCGCAGATACTCGTCCACGCTGTAGTACACCTTGTCCTTGTAGAGCCGGCCCGCGTCTTCGACGGGTGCGGTCCAGTTGTACTTCCACGAGTCGCCGGTGCGGCGCATCCACGCCTCGAGTTGCGTTTCCAGTTGCCGGCGGAGCTTGGCGGCCGCGGGGTCGGCCGCGAGGTTGTGCTCTTCATTGGGATCGTCCTTGAGATCGTAAAGGACCCAAGGCTTGTCCTCGAATCGCGCGTACTTGTAGCGGCCGGTGCGGAGGCCGCGCCAGCCCGCTGGCGTGCGGTCGCCCGCGTAGGGACCGAAGATCTGGAGGAAGGCCGAATCCGGCGCGCGGCGGTTGTCTCCGGTGACGAGACCGGAGAGGTCCGTACCTTGCATGGCCTTGGGGACGGGGAGTCCGCAGAGGCTCAGCAGAGTCGGTGCATAGTCGACGTGCGAAAGTAGCGACTGCTCGACGCGGCCGGGCTTGATGCGGCGCGGGTAGCGGAGGATGCCGGGTACGCGGATCGACTCTTCCCAGGGCTTGCGCTTGAGAATCGCGTCGTGAGTGCCGAGCATGTCTCCGTGGTCGGACGAGAACAGGACGATGGTGTCTTCGGCCAGACCCAGCTCATCCAACGAGCGGGTGAGGCGGCCGACCTGATCGTCAATGGCCGTGATGGCGGCGTAATAGGCGTTGAGCGGCTTCGGTACGTTCTCATAGCGGCGCATGTAGGCGTCCGGCGCTCCGTAAGGATCGTGCGGCGGGCCCATGAAGACGGAGAGGAAGAAGGGGCGGGTGTCGCGCTTGGTGGTCTCGAGGAACTCGAGGGCGAGGTCCGTCCAGCCTTCGGGTTCGAAGCCGCGGACGGGTAGCGGCTCCGGCGTGTCGCGGAAGTAGGTGTTCTTGAAGTGCTGATGCGAGCACTCGTTGGCCGCCCAGAAGTCGTAGCCGTGGCGGCGGGGTCCGGGTGGGATGAAGCCGGGGAGGCGAGGTCCGCCGTCGACGTGCCATTTACCAATGAAGCCGGTGCGGTAGCCGCTTTGTTTCAGCAGGCTGGGCAGAGTGATGGAGGATTCCCGCAGGCGCAGGTCGTTGGCGACCATGCCGTTCTTGTGGCAGTACTGGCCAGTGAGGAAGATGGCGCGGGCCGGGCAGCAGACTGGTGTGTTGGCGATGGTGTTGCGGAAAGTGACGCCTTCGCCGGCGAGCCGGTCGATGTTTGGAGTCTGTACCACGGGGTTGCCCATGCAGCCCAGGGCCTGCGCCCGCAACTGGTCGGGCAGGACGAAAAGGATGTTGGGGCGGCGGGGGCGTTGAAAAGCGGCGGCTGAGGCGACGAACTGGCGGCGTGAAAGCATGCTGGGGAACTGGCGATGAGTGTATCACCGGCGCCCCCTGTGACGAACGGCGGGGCAGTGTCAAATCCCGCCGTTCGTTGGACCCCTGACAGGAGGGAGGGAGAATGCTAGACGGCCATCGCCGGCTGATAGGCCGGGTGCAGCCAGGCGTGGTAATCGGCGATGCGGCCGCGCGTCGCTTGAGCGTACAGTTCGCGGATGTGACCGGTGACGAAGCCGATGTTGCCGCAGCCTACGGTCCGGTGATCCACCATGGTGACCGGCGCCACTTCCACGGCGGTACCGGTGAAGAAGAGCTCGTCGCAGACGTAGAGTTCGGTGCGATCGATGGAGCGTTCGATCACTTCCATGTGCATTTCGCGGCGGGCCAGTGTGATGACGCAGTCGCGCACAAGGCCCTCCAGGATGTTGTCGGAAGGTGGCGGCGTGATGAGCTTGCCGTGGCGCACCATGAACACGTTGCAGGTGGAGCCTTCGGCGACGTGGCCGTTCTCGTTCAGCAGGATCGCCTCGTCGTAGCCGTGGTAGTGGGCCTCGGTGGTGGCCAGCACGCTGTTCACATAGGCTCCGCAGATCTTGGCGCGGGCGGGTATCGCCTGGTCTTCGATGCGGCGCCACGAGGCAACGCCGGCATGGATGCCCTTCGCGCTGTCGATGTACACGCCGAAGGGAATGGCGGCGATGGCGAAGCTGTGGCGTCCGTCCGGTTTCACGCCTACGCGAGCCGACGACATGTAAGAAAGCGGGCGGACGTAGATGTCGGTCTGGAAGTGATTCAGACGGACGAGTTCGGCCGTGATCTCGGTGAGCTCCTCGGCGCTCTTGGGCGGATCGATCTCCAGGATGCGGCAGTTCGACTTCCAACGGTGATAGTGGTCTTCGCAGCGGACCAGGAAGAGTTCCTCGTCCTCTGGAACCCAATAGCCACGAATCCCCTCAAACACGCCGGTGCCGTAGTGCAGGCTGTGGGTGAGGATGTTCACATTGGCATCGCGCAGCGGGACGAACTGATTATTGAAATAGATGAGGACGTCTTGGTTGTCAAACATGGACAGGTACCTCGGGACACAACAGGGAAGCGCCGCGGCGCAGGGCCTGGCGATCGATTTCGATCCACTTTTCGGCCTTCACCACGCGGGGCAGGGCATGGTCGACCACATCCAGCGGAAGCACGCCGGTGGCGGAGAGCAGAGCGCCCAGGACGACGATATTGCCGACCTTGGTGCTGCCGAGTTCGTCGGCCACGGCGAAGAACGGAATGGCGTGCATCCGCAGATCAGCTCGCATGCAATCGTCGGGGATCGAAGTGCCGTTGTAGAGGACCAATCCTCCGGATTCCACACTGGAAAGGAATTTGCGGAGCGAGGGCTCGTTCAACGCGATCAGCACGTTGGGCCGTGAGACGAAGGGCGAGTCGACCGGCTTGTTGGATAGGCGGACGTGACAGTTCGAAGTGCCTGAACGCATCTCGGGCCCATAGCTGGGCAGCCAGGAGACTTCCAGGCCGTAGTCCATGCCGGCCTCGGCCAGCAGTTGGCCCAGAAGCAGGACCCCCTGTCCGCCGAAACCCGCGACTTTTACGCGGAAATCGACGGCTTCGTGGTGTGCAGGCGCCGCTATGTCGGAGCCTTTGTCGAGCTTGAGGATGCGCGGCAGCTCTTCCAGGGCCGGCGCTGGCACGGGGGCGGGCCGGGGCTCGGCTTCCTTGGTGCGGTCGCGCTTGGCGCCCAGCGGATAGACGGCGGCGAGACCTTCGCGCACGTGCTTCTGTGCGTCCACGGGATCCATCTTCCAGATGGTGGGGCAGGGGGAGAGGATCTCGACCATGGAGAACCCCAGGCCCTTCATCTGAGTTTCCAGCGCCTTTTTGATGGCTTTCTTGGCCTGGAGAATCTGCTTGGTGTTGCCGAGAGCGGCGCGCTCGACGTAAGCGGGCGCTTCCAGGGTGGCGATGATTTCGGAGACGTGCAGCGGGTAGCCGTCGTTGAAGACGTTGCGGCCGAACGGAGTCGTGGTGGTGCGGTCGCCCATCAGCGTGGTGGGCGCCATCTGGCCTCCGGTCATGCCGTAGATCGCGTTGTTGATGAAGATGGACGTGTAGTTCTCGCCGCGATTGGCGGCATGCAGGATCTCCGCGCTGCCGATGGCGGCAAGGTCGCCGTCGCCCTGATAGGAGATGACGATCGCTTCCGGGTGCGCGCGTTTCAGCGCGGTGGCGACCGCCGGTGCACGGCCGTGGGCGACCTGCACGTTGCCGACGTCGAAGTAGTAGTAGAGGAATACGGAGCAGCCGACCGGTGAGACCAGAATGACGCGGTCGCGGATGCCGAGCTCGTCGATGGATTCGGCCAGCAGCTTGTGCGCGATGCCGTGGCCGCAGCCGGGGCAGTAGTGCGTCTGATGCTGCAGTTCGCCCTTGCGCTCGTAGTGCTCGTAGAAGCAGTCGGCCTTCCCGTGGATGCACTTCAGTTCAGACATGGGCGAACACCTCCGCGACAATTTCCTCGGCCGTGGGAATGTTGCCGCCGCAGCGGCCATAGAACTCCACGGGGCGGCGGCCTTCGATGGCCAGCCGTACGTCTTCCACCATCTGGCCCGTGCTCATTTCGACTACGAAGAATTGCTGGGCCTGATCGGCGAGACGGCGCAGTTCCTGGGTCGGGAACGGATAGAGCGTGATGGGGCGCAGCAGGCCGGCTTTGACACCCTGGGAACGCAGCTTCTCGACCACTGATTTGAGGATGCGGGCCACGATGCCGTAGCCGACGAAGACGAGTTCCGCATCGTCCGTGCGGTAGTTCTCCCAGCGCGTCTCCTCGATTTGGGCGCGTTTGTACTTCGCTTCGAGCTTGAGGATGTGCTTCTCGAGATCGTCCGGCTGCAGGTAGATGGACGAGATCAAGTTAGGTCGCGTGGCGGCGGTGCCGTCCACGGCCCAATCGGGCGTGCGCGGCGCGCGCGGTGTGGTGGGGAACTCCACCGGCTCCATCATCTGACCCAGGCAGCCGTCGGCCAGGAGGATTACCGGGTTGCGGTACTTGTCGGCCAGGTCGAAGCCGAGGAAGGTGAGGTCGCACATCTCCTGGGCGGAGGCGGGCGCCAGGACCAGAGCGTGATAGCAGCCGTGGCCGCCGCCCTTCACCGCCTGGAAATAGTCGGACTGCTCGGGCGCGATGTTGCCCAGGCCCGGGCCGCCGCGCATGATGTTGGCGATGACGCAGGGCAGCTCGGCTCCGGCGATGTAGCTGATGCCTTCGCACATCAGGCTCATGCCGGGTCCGGAGGAAGCGGTCATGGTGCGGACGCCGGCCGAGGCTCCACCATAGACCATGTTGATGGCGGCGACTTCACTTTCCGCCTGGAGGAAGACGCCGCCGGCTTGCGGGATATAGACCGCGGCGGATTCCGCGATCTCGTTGGCGGGTGTAATGGGGTAACCGTAGAACGCGCGGCAGCCAGCCAGCACGGCGCCCTTGACCAGGGCTTCGTTGCCTTTGATGAGTTGCTTCGGCATGGGGGCTCCTGACGACTAGTCGACCGCTTTGAAGACGTGGATGGCACCAGGCTCGGGGCAGGCGTAGAAGCACAGCCCGCAGCCGTTGCACGGCTTCTCCTCGTTGGTGGCCGGGTGGTAGCCGTAGCGGTTGAGCCGCGGCGACAGGCTCAGCACTTTCTGCACGCAGGCCGCGACGCATAGGCCGCAGCCCTTGCACTCCTCGGGGTCGATCTCGACATAGCCTTTGATGTCGACGGCTTCTTCAATCGTGCAGGCAGACATGACTCATACTCCTCAGAGAACAGGGACCAACTTGGGCCGCATGTAACGGGCCTGATAAGCGTACTCCGTCAGCATGTCGCGAAACGATGGGTGCGCAACACGGATGAGTTCCTCGGCGCGCTCGCGCAGAGTCTTGCCGTGCAGATAAGCGACCCCGAACTCCGTCACGACGTAGTGGACATCGGCGCGAGTGGTGACTACCCCGGCGCCGGGATCGAGCATCGGCGCGATGCGCGACACCGTGCCGCGGCGGGCCGTCGCGGGCAGGGCGATGATGGGCCGTCCGCCCTCACTGTGGGCCGCCCCGCGGATGAAATCCAACTGGCCTCCAAAGCCGCTATAGGGCTTCGGACCGAAGGAATCCGAGCAGACCTGACCCGTGATGTCGACCTGGATGGCTGAGTTGATGGCCACCATTTTGCGGTTCTGGCTGATGATGAACGGGTCGTTGACGTACTTGATGGGATGGAACTCAAACAGCGGGTTGTCGTCGATGAAGTCGAACAGGCGGCGCGTGCCCAGCACAAAGCCGGCCACCAGCTTGCCGGGGTGCAGCGACTTGGCGGCGCCGTTCATGACACCCTTTTCGATGAGCGGGATCACGCCGTCCGAGAACATCTCGGTATGCAGGCCCAGGTCGCGGTGATCCACCAAACGAGTGAGCACCGCGTCGGGCACGGCGCCGATGCCGAGTTGCAGCGTGGCGCCGTTGGGGATCAGCGAGGCGACATTCTCGGCGATGCGAAGCTGGATCTCGTCCGCGGGCTCCATGTGGAGCTCCGGCAACGGATGATTCACTTCGACGATGCGGTCGACTTCCGAGACGTGGATGAACGTCTGGCCCAGCGTGCGCGGCATGTTCGGGTTCACTTCCGCGATCACACGGCGGGCGTGGCGGGCGGCAGTGAGAGAGCAGTCGACGCCAGTGCCAAAGCTCATGTATCCGTACTTGTCGGGCGGCGAGAGCTGAAGCAGGCAGAAGTCCAGCGGGCGTTCGCCGGACTCAAACAGTCCCTCGATCTCGTGCAGGAAGATGGGCAGATAGTCGGCGCGGCCGTCGCAGATCGCATCCCGGACGT
Source organism: uncultured Paludibaculum sp. (assembly GCF_963665245.1). Taxonomy (NCBI): domain Bacteria; kingdom Pseudomonadati; phylum Acidobacteriota; class Terriglobia; order Bryobacterales; family Bryobacteraceae; genus Paludibaculum; species uncultured Paludibaculum sp. The sequence goes on along the minus strand of NZ_OY762267.1, from coordinate 1,480,286 downwards.
TGTCGCCGATGAACATGGCGACGGTGCGGAAGGCGGCTTCGTACTGCGGGTGGGAGTAGTCCGCGCAGCCGAGCGTCTTCATGTGGATGATCTCGACGTCTTCCAGCTCGGGAGCGCGGTCGATGAGGGCGTGGATCAGATCTTCCGGTGTGGAACAGCTGGCGTGGACGTAGACGCGGTCGCGGGACCGGATCTCGCGCATGGCTTCGGCCGCGGTGGTTCGTTTCTGTAGGTATTCGTCCAGCCAGGACGACTTGGTCTCTGGCTCAGTTTGGATTTGTGATTTTAATACCTGCATAACCTAAACGCGTAGTCCCAAGTCCGTTATCGCGCGTTCGCGGCGTGCTGTCAAGTCTTTTTTATACAAGTATTTGCGGGACAGAATCGAATAACACCACCGATGAGTGGTGAACTCGCAATAAAGCCCAACAATCCAATGAGATGCAGACCCCCTGGGCAGGTGTACGGCTATTCGTTGCGCAGCGCGTTGAGCGGATCGATGGCCGAGGCGCGGAAGGCCGGCAGGGCACATGCGGCCGTGGTGATGATGATCAGCCCGAGGGGGACGGCGGCCAGGGTCCAGGGCGAGAGTGGTCCAAGTCCGGCCAAAGCCGAACTGAGCAGACGGAAGAGGGGGATGCTCAGGGCGAGTCCGGCGGCCGCGCCAACAATGGTAATCCGCAGGCCTTGGCCGAGGATCATCCACAGGATGCGCGTGCGGCTGGCGCCGATGGCGACTCGAATGCCGATCTCGCGGGTGCGGCGGACCACGGAGTAGGCGATGAGGCCGTAGAGCCCGACCAGCGCCAGCGCCAGTCCAACGAGGCCCGTCACGCTCACCATCTGCACCACGATCAGCGATGGCCCCAGCACGCCGAGCTGATAGAAGACCTCCATGGGCCGGGTGTTGAAAACCGGCTGGTTCGGGTCGATGTTGCGGGCTGTACGCAGAACCGGTCCGGCGATTTCGTTGGCGGCGCCGTAGGTCTGGACGAACAGTGTCAGTCGCGAGCGTGGCGCCTGGCTGAGCGGCATGTAGAAATAGGGCTGCGGCGTCTCGGTGAGTGAGAGGTATTTGGCCGTCTTCGCGATGCCGACGACTTGCAGGAAGTCTCCTTTCGGGCCCAGGCGGAAGCGCTTGCCCAGCGGCTCCTGATTGGGGAAATAGCGGCGAGCGAACTCCTGGTTGACGACGGCGACGCGCGGGGAATCGGCGGTGTCGCGCAGGTCGAGGGCCCGGCCGCGCAGGATGACCGTGCCGATGGTTGGGAAGTAATCCTCGCTGACCATGTTGGCTCCCGAGGGCAACGTGGTCTTCCCGGCTGGAAGCGGCATGCCTTCAGGGATGATGCCCTCATCCGAGAAGTTCGGGCGGAAGGGGACACCGCGGCTGAGCGCGGCGGACCGGACTCCGGGCAAGCGGCGCACTTCATCGGTGAGGCGGCGGTAGAAGACGGTCGTTTGCGCAGTGGAATAGCGCAAGAGGGACGGGTCGAACTCGACCATCATGAGGTGGTCGGTGCGAATGCCCGGGTCAGTGATCATCATTTGTCGGAAGGCGTCAAGAAACGACCCGAAGGCCACCAGCAGAACGAGCGAGGCGGCAACCTGGGCACCCACCAGGAACTGGCGCCCCAGGGTGCCGGCCTTCTGGGGTGCTCCGGTCTCGCCGGACTTCAGGGTCGGAGAGACCTCCAGTTTCGTGGACTGCCAGGCTGGCACGATGCCGAACAGCACGGCGCTGGCGACTGAGACGAAGAGGCTGAAGAGCAGGACTCGCCAGTCAAGTTGGGCCGAGATGGCGATGGGCGTGTCCGTAGGCAATTGAATCGAAGTCAGATAGCGGATGGCGCCCTGAGCCAGCAGCAGGCCGGCCAGTCCGCCCAGCAGTGCGAGAAGGACACTCTCGGTCACCAGTTGTTGGAACAAGCGGGCGCGGCCGGCACCGATGGCGAGGCGGATGGCAATCTCCCGCGAACGGGCTCGGGCTCGGGCGAGCAATAGGTTGGCGACATTGGCGGAGGCCACTAGAAGGACCAGGCACGACAGGGTCATGAGCAGGGCCATGGCTGCGACCAGCGGGGGGAACTGCTCGACACGGGCGTGGAACTCCGTTCGGACGGCATAGCGGACTCCGCGGTTGGTGTCGGGGTACTCGCGAGCGAGGTGCACGGCGAGCGCGTCGAGTTCGGACCGGGCCTGCTCGATTGTGGCCCCGGGTTTGAGGCGGCCGCGGAGAAGGAGGGTACGCGCCGAGCGGTCCTGGAGCGCACCAGCTCCGGAGCGGTTGGAGAGCCGGCCGGACATGGTGATGGGGAAGTAGAGCGCGGGCCGGATGAAGGGATCCATACCGGTGAAGCTCTCCGGCGTCACCCCAACGATCGTGAACGGGATGCCGTTCAGACGGAGCGTGGTACCCGCCGCATGTGGGTCCGAACCGAGTTGGGTACGCCAGAATTCGTGGCTGACCACAACGACGGGTTCGCGGTCGGGCGTAACCGTCTCGTCGTCGCGGAAGGCTCGGCCGAGAATCGGTTGAATACCCAGGGTCTGAAAGAAGCCATCGGTGACCACGGCACCCATTTTCCATTGGGCGATGTCGGAAGCCGTGCGAGCTACTCCTAAGCCGAAGAGGTGATAGCCCGCTACCGAGGAGAAGGCTCGGCTGCGGGCGCGGATCTCCTGAAGCTCGACATAAGGCAGTTCGTCGAAGGCGTCCTGCTCGGAGCTGCCGGTAATCTGCACGAGTTCGGAGGGATTCTGGGCGGCGATGGGCCGCAGCAGGAGCGCGTCGGCGAGGCTGAAACTGGCGGTATTCGCCCCAATGCCGAGGGCCAGGGACAGGATGGCGGTGAGTGCGAAGACCGGCGAGCGACGGAGGGCGCGCAAGCCGTAGACCAAGTCCTGCTGGAGGCGTTCGAGTCGCGTCCATCCCCACATATCGCGCGTGACCTCCTTGACCAGGGCGACGTTGCCGAAGTTCGGGGCGGCTGTGCCGCGATCGCGGGCGGCCTGGATGAGGTGAAACTGGATTTCCTCGTCCAGTTCCTGCTCGCGGCGCCGCCGCTGGAGGAACCAATGGAAGAAGCTCATGCGGGGCCTCTTTCGGTTCCGCGATCGAGAAGCCCGGCCATGGCTTTGGAGAACTGATCCCAGCGGTCCCGCTCGGCCAGCAATTGGGTTCGTCCGTCCTGGGTGAGGCTGTAGTACTTGGCGCGCTGGCTGTTCTCGGTGAGGCGCCACTCGGATTGGATCCAGCCGCGCTTTTCCAGGCGGTGGAGGGCGGGGTAGAGGGACCCGGTTTCGACCTGGAGGAGGTCGCCGGAGCCAGACCGGATGGCATTGGTGATGGCATAGCCGTGCTGCGCACCCCAGCAGAGGGTTTGGAGGATGAGCAGGTCGAGCGTGCCCTGGAGCAGCTCAATGCGGTTTTGGTAGCGGTCTGGCTTCGGCATAGTGGGGCTGTAGGAAGTCTACATGGTCAGGATGTAGAGAATCTACAGGGTTCTGCCGGGGCAATTGTGTATTTACAGGTGTGAATTGAAAAGGCCACTCCAGGCGGGATCGGGATCGAGCCAGCGTTGAGGCCGGTAGGAGGTTGTGATTTCAGGCACCTGCATGAACCCGTGACCCTGTGCGCAGAGGAACTCGGTGCCATACCAATCCAGGAGGGTGGAAGCGGGTTGCCCGACGGAGGCCGGGTTGGAGAGTAGGCGGAGGCAAACAGGGCAGCGCCGGCGCTGGTCCTTGAAGGCCCAGCGGAAGGCGACTGCGTAACCGACCATGCCGGCGTGGGCCTGGAGTCCGGAGGCTGACAGGAGCGGAGCCAGCCCGAAACTGAAGCAATAGACGATGGGGAGGAGGAGAGCGAACTTGAGAAGCAGGAACAACAGGCTGCGCCCGCGGTTTGTGCGTGCTGGAGAGGATGTGTCGACCAGGATGGTGGAGACCGGCACGAAGATGAGAGCGATGAGGGGGATGCAGGCGTCGATCCAGCGTACGGGACGGTGCGGCGTGGGGAGGTAGATGGCGAGGGCGACGAATGTCAGACCAAAGAGGAAGGCTAGGCATTGGGCCGGGGTCTGTAGACGTAGGCGGGGGCGCGGCGAATGGGCTCTGACCCAGCAGGCATCGGGGAAGGCTCCAAGGCAAAAACGGGCCCTGGACGTGGTGATGTACCAGAGCTCGGAGTGCCATTCGGCGAGCCACTCCCGGCGGCGTTCGGACGGGACGAGGCGGGCGGCGAGCCAGAGCAGGAGGGTTGTCATTCGGCGGCTCCCTTAGCGGTGGGTAGCAGGCGGTCGAGCAGGGGATAGCGTTTGCGCGACGCTTCCAGGGTCGACAGACCCACACTGGTGATCTCGTAGTATTTGCGAGGAGGCCGCTGGCCAGCGTCGGCGAGGTCCTGCGATTCCCAGTTGGAGCGGATCAGGCTCTCTTGTTCGAGGCGGCGCAGGGCGGGGTAAACCGTGCCGCTGGGGAGGCCGGTGAGTTCCATCAGGCTATATCCATAGACGCAGCCAGAGTGAATGGCCTGAAGAATCAGGGCTGCGGTGTGGGAAAGCTTGGGCGCGGAACGCACGTCTAATTATACCTATGTAGAATTCTACTTGACCAATGCCTATGATGAATGCTACATAGGGTACATGGAGGCCTGATGCTCGAACTGGCGCATGTGACCAAGCGATTTCGCGGAATACCGGCAGTGGAGGATGTGAGCTTCAGTGCGTGGCCGGGGGAGATTACCGGCTATCTGGGGCCGAACGGGTCCGGCAAATCGACCACGATGAAGCTGATCACGGGCCTGATTGAGCGGACCGGAGGCCGGATCGAGTTTGGCGGTGTGCCGATCGACCGTGATTTGAAGGCGTACAAGAGACGGATGGGCTACGTTCCGGAGGAACCGCACCTCTACACGCACCTGAGCGGTCTGGAGTACCTGACGATGGTGGGCCAGTTGCGTGGCCTGGAGACGCGACGGACGGACGAGCGGATCGATGGACTGCTGAGGCTGCTTTCGCTGCATGGCGACCGGCACGCTCCCATTTCGAGTTATTCGAAGGGAATGCGGCAGAAGGTACTTGTGTCTGCGGCGCTGTTGCACGATCCGGAGTTGCTGCTGCTGGACGAGCCGTTTTCAGGACTGGATGTGGCTACGGGACTGGTGCTGCGCAGCCTGATGGAGGAACTGGCGCGCCGGGGCAAGGTGATCCTGTTCAGTTCGCATGAGCTGGAGACGGTGGAGCGGGTGTGCTCGCGGGTGGTGATCCTGCATAGAGGGAAGGTGGTTGCGGACGACTCAATCGGCAACCTGCGTACATTGATGTCGCTGCCGACGTTGGAGCGGATCTTTGCGCAGTTGGCGGTGGAGCAGGACACGGCGGCGATTGCGCGGGACATCGCAGAACTGATCAAGCAATGACGAGCCTCCAGTTTCGAATCCTGCACCGGCAGTTCCTGTTTCGAGTGGTGGATCTGGAGGTGCTTTCTCCGCAGGCGCAGGGTGATGCCAACCGGCTGCTGGGCCAGTTTGCGGCAATGCTGGTGCTGGTGAGTGCATTTCTTTCGTTGGTGATTCTGGGGATGGGAGGAACAGCGCACGAGACGCATTCGGCGGTACTCCATCGGGCTCTGGGACTCGAACACCTGTTGATCTCGACGACGATGCTGGTGGTGGGTTTGTTTGCGGTGCTGAGTTGGGAATCGGCGTTTCCAGACCGGCGGGATGTTCTGGTGCTGGGTCCGCTGCCTGTGTCGCCTTCGACAATGTTTCTGGCGAAGGCGAGTGCCTCGGCCATGGCGCTGGGCGTAGCGGTAGCGGCGCTGAACGGGTTGCCCAGTTTCGCCTGGGCGCTGTCGCTGTCGCCTCCGGGGTATGTGTTGCTGGATCTGATCCTGGCGCCCGAGGTTTACCGAACTTTCCTCGCATACTGGCTGACGGTGGGGCTGGCCGGTGCGCTCGTGTACGGGACGGTGCTGTGCCTGCAGGCGGTGGCGAGCGGCCTGCTGCGCCGATGGCTGTTCCTGCGTGCGTCGGCGCCGCTGCAGATGGGTTGCTTCCTGGTGCTGGTGATTGGCTACTTTGTGCCGTCCCCGGATCCAGGGTATGCACCGTCGCAATGGTTTCTGGCCTTGTTTCAGCAGATGCTCGGTGCGACGAACCCGGCGGAGGCGACCCTGGCCCATCGTGCGTGGATGGCGCTGGGCCTAGTGGGCATGGGCACGACGGCGGCCTATCTGTCGGCATACGTAAAGTCGGTACGAGGCATTGCGGAGGAGCCCGAGATCGTTCCAGGCTGGCACGCTGGCCTGCAATTGCCCAGCATTGGAGCGGCGTTCAGTAGTGCTGTGGTGCAGTTCAGTTTGCGGGCCTTGGCCCGCAGCCGGCAGCACCGCCTGCTGATGGCGTTCTATGTGGGCGTCGGGTTTGCCATCACGATTCTGTATATGAAGACGCCGGCGATGAGGCAGTACATGGGCTTGGGGTTGCCGGCTTCGAGTGTGGTCCTGCTGATCGCCTGGATGGTGGGCTTGCGCGCGGTTTTCTCGATTCCGTTGGATCTGCGGGCGAACTGGATGTTCCGGATGATGCCGCTGCCCGGGGCGGGAGAATGCCTAGCGGCGCGCCGGACGACGCTGCTGGTATTGGGGGCTGTTCCGGTATGGGTGGTGATGTCGTGCATATTCCTCAGTGTTTGGCCTTGGCGGCAGGCCTTGTTTCATGGCGCAGTCCTAGGGCTGCTCTCGCTGCTGTTGGTCGAGGTGGGACTTCGCGGGCGGCAGAAGCTGCCGTTCACGTGCTCCTGGCTGCCGGGCCGGTCGCAAGTTCACATCACATTCTGGTTGTCGGTCGGGCTGGTGATGAACGGTGTGATCAGGGGTGTGCAATGGGAGATGAACGCGATGCGATCCGGCTGGCCGGGTGTGTGGCTGCTGGCTGGCCTAGTGGCGGCGGTGGTGCTGGTGTGGCGGCGGCTGGACGCGGAAGGGGAAGAGATCCACTTTGAGGAAGAAGAAACTGAGGTGCAGAACCTCGGGTTGTGTCAGTAGAAGAGGGCCGCAGAAGCCTGCTGAGCGGCGTGCGGTAGACTCAGATTATGCAACGGACGCAGCGTCTGACGGCGATTATTGAGCGCGAAGAAGACGGGTTCGTCTCGTTGTGCCCTGAGTTGGACATCGCGAGTCAGGGCGAGTCCATCGAAGAGGCTCGCGCCAATCTGGTGGAAGCATTGACGCTGTTTTTTGAAGCGGCCGACCCGTCTGAGGTCGCGCGGCGGTATCACGGAGACGTGCTCATTACTCAAGTTGAGGTTCCCGTTGGGTAGGCTTCGAGTTCTTTCCGGTAAGGAGGTTTGCCGGATTCTCGAAGAGAATGGTTTTGTGAGCGTTCGCCAACGAGGCAGTCATCGCATCATGCAGAGACGGGTTGATGGCACGACTATCACGGTGCCGGTCCCGCTGCATGATCCTCTTCGCTCAGGCACGTTGTCGAGTATCGTGCGGCAGTCGGGCTTGCCACGAGCCCTGTTCGAATAGACATCGGCTGTACCTCGGAACCTCGAGAGGCGATGGCGCGTTGTCTTGGTGACTGCGACGCCGGCGGAATAGAGTGCGAGCCTGAGCCCGTCGTAGGTCAGTGGGGTTTGGAGTAGATTGGATTCCGTATGTTGTTGCGCTGCGGTTCACTCCTTCTCCTATCCGCTTTGGTTACCTTCGGCTCCGATCCGACCACGGTGGAGGGCGCCTATGGCCGCTTGTCCACGGACAAGTCCGCCTACCGGCCTTTGGATGTGGTGAAGGTGAGCGTCGGCGGCCGTGCCGTGGGCGACCGGAAGTGCCGCGTCAAGGTCGCTGATCCGGATCAACGGGTGTACTTCGAAAAGGACGTCGATCTGGAGGGCAATCAGGGCCGGGTTCAGTTCACCGCTTCCGGCAAGCTGGGCGTCCACTATGTGTACCTCTGGTGGCCGGAGGCCAAGAAGTACAGCCGGTATGTGAATTTCCGCCTGGATGCCGAGACGGGCATCGAGTCCGGCGATAGGGACTTCGACACCATTTACCCGTTCACGCATGAGCGCGTGCAGCTGGGACGGCGCGACTACATGACGAAGCGCGGCCGGTTTGTGGGCTACATTTCCGCCGACACCAACCACTTCGACGGCATCTGGCTGCGCGACTGGATTTATACTCTGCCGGCCTATAAGTATTGGGAGCGCGAGATGCATTGCGGACTCGACCGGTTCCTGGAGGTGCAGCGGGAGGACGGCCAGACTCCGGACGGAATTGAACGGGACGGGCGGACGTGGCGTGTGGGCCTGGAGAGCGACGTGGAGTACATCCTGACTCTGGGTGTGTGGGACACGTGGAAAGCGACGGGCGACGATGCGTGGCTGCGGACCGCGATGCCGAAGCTGGAGAAGGCCCTCAACTATATCCGCAGTGACGCCAAGCATTGGGACGCGAAGAACCGGCTGATCCAGCGGCAACACAGCTGCGATACGTGGGACTACGACATCGACGGCGCCACCGATCACGGCGCCAGCCGCCACGTGATCGCGAATTGCGACCAGAGTGGGTATGCGTTGGCGTTTCGCGGGATGAGCGAAATGTACCGCTATTTGGGCGACAGCGCAGCGGCGGAGCGGTGGGCGAAGGAGGCCGGCGAGTATCGTGAGCGGGCAGTGAAGATGCTCTGGGACGGGACGAAGTTCCTGCACCACGTCCATCTCGATCCGATCGATCATGGTGATTTCGATGAGACGAAGCAACTCACGATGGGGAATACGTGGGCAATGACGCGCGGGTTGGCCGACGAGAAGCAGTCGATCCGGATTATTGATGAGTACCGGCGGCGGCAGAAGGAGACCGGCGACAAGTACCCGTGGTGGAGCCTGCAGCCGGGGTATCCGGATCGGTTGGGCTACTGGAAGGACAAGTACCGGCTGGAGGGTGCCTATGCGAACGGCGGGCTGATGCCGTGGGTGGGCGGGGAACTGGCTCGGGCTTCGTTCTTTTATGGTCGCGAGTCGTATGGAGTTGAGCTGATGCGGCAGTACGCCGACCATCTGCGGCGGACGGGCGGCGCGCAGGTGTGGTACTTCCCCGATGGCACTCCGGGCTACCGCACGACGAATGAGGTGAACTACGCGGGTTGGGGCATGGCGCAATGGGTGGATGCTCTGGTTGAAGGATTGGTGGGCATCCGGGATCCGCAAGGCCAGATGCGCGCCGTGGAGATTTCGCCGCGCTGGGCGGCGGCCGGCGTGAATGAAGTGCGAGCGACGGCGCGTTATGGAGCTTCGGACGCGTACTTCAGCTACAAATGGGAGGCCGAGCCGGCGTCGATCGAGATCGAGTACTCGGGCTCAGGGGAGAAGGCAGACTTCCGGGTGCTGCTGCCGGCGGGGTTCACACCGCGAGCCGTGATGGTGAATGGGACGGACGTGAAGTTCGAGCTGGAGGACGTGGGTTCGAGCGTATATATCCGGTTTCAGCCCGCGAATGGGACGCGCGGCACGATTCGCATCGGCCGCGCGTGATGGTTGCTACGCTGCGACGGGGGCGGATTCCGCCGGCTTCATGTACGAGCGGATGCCGAAGATGAGTAGCAGTCCGACGATGAGGTAGACGACGCAACTGGCGCTGATGGCTGCGCTCATGCCGTAGCTCTCGGCGGCGCGGGCCACGGCGAGAGGAGCCACGCTGCCGCCCAGCCAGCCGATGGAGTTCATCAGGCCAAGGGCGGTGGCGCGGTTTTCTGGCTTCACCACGTCATAGAGGGACGCCCAGATGTTGGCGTCGTAGAGCCCTTTCGAGAAGCCGAAGCCGGCCATGCCGAGGACCAGCATGGGGACGGAGAGCGTCCAGCCGGCCAGGAAGATAAACGGAATGCCCAGCAGCAGGCCAAGGGACTGGGTCCACATGCGGCCTGCGCGGCTGCGGCGGACGAAGCGATCGGCCAGGAAGCCGCCGGTCATCACGCCGCAGACCGAGGCGATCTGGAGGTAGGCGGTGCCGTTGAGTCCGGCCATCGAGAGGCTCATGCCGAACTTCTCAAAGAGGAACGTGGGCATCCAGGTGAGGAAGATCATGGCCACGAAGTTGGCGCCGACGAAGACGGTGATGAGGATCGGCACCATGCGGTGCTCAAAGGTGTGGCGGAGCGTAGCGAAGAGGTTGCTGTCGAGTTTCAGGGAGCCGTGTCCGCCGTCGTCTCCGGGCTGCTCGGACTGGCCGCGCTTGGGTTCCTTCAGCAGCGCCACCAGGACGATACCCAGCACGGTGCCCAGAAGTCCGAAGAGGTAGAAGCTGGAGCGCCAGCCGTAGTGCTGACCCAGGTGTCCAGCCACGGCGCCACCGGCGATGGTGCCGGCGTAGACGCTGGACTGGTGGATGGCCATGGCACGCGAGCGGGTGTCGCGGCCATGGTAGTCGCTGACGAGGGACATGGAGGCGGGAAAGTAGAACGCTTCGCCGAGGCCTTCCAGGGCGCGGAACAGCACCAGTTGCCAGTAGGTGGTGGAGAAGGCCGTGGCGATGGTGACGAGGGACCAGAAGATGAGTCCGCCGATGATGAGGGTTTTGCGTTGCAGGCGGTCGCCTACCATGCCGGCAAAGGGGCCGGAGAGGGCGTAGACCCACATGAACGAGCTCCCGACGATCGCCAGTTGCGACGTGGAGAGGTTCATCTGACTCTTCAGGAGCGGGAAGACCGAGTAAATCGCCTGACGGTCCGCGTAGTTGAAGAAGCAGACAAACCACAGCATTCCGACGACGAACCATTTGTACCGAGTAAGAACCATTCATGTTAGGAATACCTCAAGAGAGGGGTCCGGCGCTGTGCGGAGCGCTTACATCGTGTCCGGGCTGGGCGCCGATTCCTCAATCACCCGCTTCATGAGGAACAAGGTGGTGTTCCAGTAGAACTCGTAGTGTTTGAAAGAGGTCTCCGAGACGAAGTTGGTCTGCGTCAGTGTGACGGTCGTCTGTCCGCGCGCTTCCTCCAGGTGGAAAGCGAGGACACAGTAGTTGCCGGGTTCATCGGTGCATTCGGTGATGGTGCTCCATTGGGTGTACCGCAGGAGGTGCTCCGGATCGCAGGCGAGAATCGTTCCTTTGTTCGTGAAGGGGCGGCCGTGGAGGTCACCGGAGATGATGAGCGGGCTGCCCGGCATCCAGTCGGAAGTGATGTCCAGTGGAGCATCCCACATCCATTGTTGAATGAGGCTGGGGGTTGTCAGCGAGGCCCACACTGCGGATGCCGGTGCATCGATCGTGACGGATTTTTGGAGGATCTGCTCGCCCGGCATCCTGTCGAGGGTGACTCGTCGGCAAATGAGCGCCTTGGAACAATTCATTGATGCCTGCCGATCACTTTTGGATGCGCACATGAAGAGCTCCGGCAAGAGACTTACCGCGGAAGAGGAACGGCTCCCGGTAGAATACGAAGAGTGTACGAGAAGTACATCAACCACCGTCGGCCCTACGCTGAGAGGGTCAAGGAATGCGTCTTTTTCGCCCTTCTTGTCGCTTTTGGGCTGAGATTCTGGCTGGGGCCATATGAAATGCATGGTCCGCTCGACGCCTCACTGTTTGCTGTTTTTGGGCTTCTAATCCTCTCTTCCGGTGACCGCTTCGGGTTGACAAAATCCCGATATCTGCTTGCTCGCATGCTGGGCTGGGCCATTTCAGGGGTCGGGGGCGGCGCACTCCTCATTGCCGCCTACAACACCCTCATGACAAAGACTCCCTAACCGTGAACGATCGCCGGTTTCATCCGTAGTCCGCGGTATCTTGGCCTCACCCACCCCGGTATTGTGCTGCCGGTCCACCGGGGCGGGACTGCGCCTGTCCTGTTACACGCGCGAACTTTCGCCTGCTCCCCTAGCATTCCCAGGGGACGTATGCGAATCTTCCATAGAAAGCACAGGGGAGCGGAATGGATAAGACGCAACTGGAACTCGTTCGCGGAACTCTGGATGTCCTCATCCTCAAGGCGCTGGTCTGGGGCCGGTTGCACGGGTACGCGATCACGAGCCTGATCCACCGGCAGACCGAAGAAGCGCTGCTGGTGGAAGAGGGTACGCTGTATCCGGCGCTGTGGCGGCTGGAGGCCAAAGGCCTGGTGGAAGCCGAATGGGGCCTTTCCGAGAACAACAGGCGGGCCAAGTTCTATCAGCTCACTTCCGAGGGGCGGCGTCAGTTGCGCGAAGAGACCAAAACCTGGGAGGCCTATTCGGCGGCGGTCGGCAAGATGCTGAGCGCCACCAAACCTCCGGCGCCCGAGGAGGCCGGATGACCCAGGTGCCCATGTGGCGGCGCTGGGCTCGCATGTTCGGCGCGGACCCGGCTCGCGATGTCGATGATGAGCTTCAGTTCCACCTATTGATGAAGGTGGACGATCTGGTGGAGCAGGGCTGGCCTCGCGACGAGGCGCGGAACGAAGCCGAACGGCTATTTGGAGACTTGAGGAGCGTACGAGCCATGGGCGAACAGATGGGCCAGGAGATGCAGCGGTCGAAGGAGCGCCGGGACTACTGGGGCGAGTTCGCGCAGGATCTGCGCTACGCGTTGCGGACCCTGCGCAAGGAGCGAGGGTTCGCCATCATCAGTGTATTGATCCTGGCTCTGGGGATCGCCGCCAATACGGCGGTGTTCAGCGTGGTGAATGCGGTGCTGCTGCGGCCGCTGCCGTTCCCCGAATCCCAGCATCTGGCCTGGCTGCGGGCGGACCGGGGGATGGATGAACAGGGGAAGGCAACAGCCGGACTGTCCGCCGTGACCTATACGGTGGCAGCGTTTGAGGAGTACCAGCGGCACAACAAGTCGTTCCAGAGTGTGACCGGCTTCAATCCCTTCTACGGCAGCAGTGAATACACGATGACTGGCCGTGGGGAGCCCCGGCCCGTGGTGGCAGTGATGGTGGCCGAGAACTTCTTCCCGTTGCTTGGCGTGAAGCCGATGATGGGGCGCCACTTTGTTCACGAGGAATGTGTGAAGGGCGGCCGTCTGGCGGCCCTCGTCAGCGAATCGATGTGGCGAAACCAGTTTGGCGCCGATCCCGGGCTGATCGGGCAAACCATCACCTTGAGCAAACAGGCTTACACGGTGGTTGGCATTCTGCCGGCGAGTTTCGATTTCGGGGCGGTGTTCGCTCCTGGTCAGCGGATGGAGTTGTTCATTCCTGCCCCGATCGCTGAGATTCGAAACTGGGGCAACACCATCTCGATGTTCGGCCGCCTGAAGCCAGGGGTGTCGGTGGCGCAGGCGCAGGCGGAGGCCGATGTTCTGTTCCCGCAATTGCGCGAAGCGCATAAGGATTGGTACAGCGACTACGCCTCGACGGTGACCGGCCTAAAGGAGTACGTCAGCGGCAAGCTGAAGCGGTCGCTAGTGATGTTGTGGGGCGCCGTGGGCCTGATCCTGCTGATCGTCTGTGTGAATCTGTCGAATCTGCAGATGGCCCGGGCTGCCGCGCGGAGCAAGGAATTTGCGGTGCGCAGTGCGCTGGGCGCGGGCCGTGCGCGGCTTTGCCGCCAACTGCTGACCGAGAGCCTGGTGCTGGCGAGTGCGGGTGGGCTGCTCGGATTGGGGTTGGCGTACGGGCTGACGTTTTACTTCGCCCACCAGGATTCGATCGCGCTGCCGTTGCTGAGCAGCGTGACGTTGGATTGGGCGGCGGTGGCCTGGACCCTCGGAATTGCAGTGTCGGCCGCGCTGGTGTTTGGCCTGGTGCCCGGGCTGCGGTTGTACTCCGGCAACGTGCAGGAAGCGCTGAGGAGCAGCGGGCAGGGCATGACCACGGGCCGCCGTCATGAGCGCATGCGGGCGACGATGGTGGTCTCCGAGATGGCCTTGGCTTGTGTGCTGCTGATCGGCTCCGGGTTGCTGCTGCGCAGCTTCCTCAAAGTGCTGGATGTCGATCTCGGCTTCCAGCCCAGCCGGGCTGCCGTGATCAAGATCGACTTCGATGATGGCGGCAAGATCGAGCGCCGCGGCCCGATCGTGCAGGAGATCCTGCGCAACATCAGGGAAACTCCTGGCGTTGAAGCAGCAGGCATCGTGGATATGCTGCCGCTAGGCCGGAATCGCTCGTGGGGCTTGAGTGCCAAGGGCAAGCAGTACCCCAAAGGGACCGAGATCGGCGCGATTGTGCGCATTGTGACGCCGGGCTATCTCGGGGTGATGGGTATGCGCCTGCGCACCGGACGGGATTTCACCTGGAGCGACGGGCCGAAGAGCGATTCTGTGGTCATCATCAACGAAGCAGCCAGCCGCTACTACTGGCGCGGGGAGGATCCCATGAGCCGGCCGGCCCAGATCAACGGCCGGGACGCGAAGGTGATCGGAGTGATCGCCGATGTGCGGGAGAACAGCCTGGAGGACGCAGCGGATCCGGAGATGTACCTGACCACGACCCAGGCCGATCCGGAAGGCGCGGAACTTGTGATTCGCACCAGCCAGCCGCTGGAGTCGCTGGCGCCCGCCGTCATGAAGACGCTGCGGACCCTCAACCCCGGGCAACCGGCGGCGGAACTGCGGCCGTTGCAGCACATCGTGGATCGCGCGGCATCGCCCCGGCGGTTCTTCGTCATGCTGGTGACGAGTTTCGCACTGCTGGGTCTGGTGCTGGCGTCGCTGGGGATCTATGGTGTGATCTCGTATTCCGTTACGAGGCAGACGCAGGAGATCGGCATCCGCATGGCGCTCGGTGCAAGCGGCGGGCAGGTGCAGGCTCAGGTGATCGGGAACGCGCTGCGATTGGCCGTGGCGGGTGCGGTGCTGGGTGCGCTGGGCTCGTTTGTGATTGCGCGCTCGATCGCCACGCTGCTCTACGGGACCGAACCTTCTGACCCTCCGACGTTCGTGGGCGTGATCGTGATGCTGTGCGGCGTGGCGTTGGCGGCCGGCTACATTCCGGCACGGCGTGCGTCGCGGATCCACCCCATGACGGCGCTTCGGGAGAGTTGAGCGCGCATCGGTGAGCTCTGTGGACGGCCGCTTGCCGCACTATGATGGGAGCCTGGGTTCGTTGCCCGCATTCCATCACGAGGTGAGCTGTCGCCATGCATGCACGTTGCTCCGGCCGCGTTGAATCCCGACTCATTCTGCTGACTCTGGCACTGGCCATGGCCGACGCGCTGAGCGCCCAGACAACCCTGCCGCCGCTGCCCGGGCCGATCGGCATCCCCAAGCCTGGGCCAGTGACCGATGGTCCCTATGCGCCGCAGCCGATTCTCCAAGGCGGCGTGGTGGTGCCGCTCTATCCGCCTGGCTCGCCCTTCCTCAAGATAGATCGGGTCAGAGAAGCCGAGCAGTATAACCTGAGCCAGACCGTGCCTGGCCGCATCAACAGCATCGTCAACATCCACAACCCGTCGATCGAAGTACATACTGTGGACCGGAGCCTCAATACCGGGGCGGCGGTGATCCTGGTGGCCGGGGGTGGTCACAACACGCTGAATGTCGGCAGCGAGGCCGCTGACTTCGTCCCCTTCTTCTACAACTACGGAGTGAACACGATTATTCTGCGGAATCGCCTGCGGCGCGACGGGTACAATCCGCAGACCGACGCTGTGTACGACGCACAGCAGGCAATTCGTCTCGTACGGGCATATGCCAAGGAATGGAACATCGATCCAAACAAGATCGGAATCATGGGCTTCTCGGCCGGTGCGGAGTTGACGGCAGCCGCGGCTGTTCGCTTCGAGGAGTTCGACAAGGGCAAGCGTGCCGCGGACGATCCGCTGTCGGGCATCTCCTCCCGACCCGACTTTGCGGGCATCATCTATCCGGGGCCGTCACCGTTCGCCAAGAACCGGGTGGCGCCGCCCATTCCGCGTAACGTGCCGCCAGCCTTTCTGGTCTGCGGTGGGTCGGGCGACCGAGTCCACGCCATCTGGGCGATGGAATATTACGAGGCGATGCTGAAGCTGGGCGTCCCCAACATCGAGATGCACCTGTACAGCAATGGGCGTCATCCGGGCGACCCGCTGGGTGAAGGTGTACGGATGACGGGCGGGTTGACAGATCGCAATCATACTCCGTTCGGCACGTGGCAGTTCCGCTTCGTCGACTGGTTTCGAGACCTGGGCTTCCTGCAGAAGCCGGGCGTAGAGACCAAGGCCGCACACGATGTCGCCGAATTCGTTCCGCAGCCGCCCATTGTTGACCGGCCCCGCGTGGAGCCGGCCAAGCGCTGACCGGGACCGCGAGGAGGACGGCTGTGGATCTGGTGACAAGGACGAACCTGGACGCCGTCCGGTCCCAGAACAACGACGAACGAGTCGTCTATTCCTGAACTCACGGGGCAAGCACAAGGACAATCCTTTCCCCGCAGTCCCGCGGATCCTTCCATGTCGAAACTGATAGCGCGACGGCGCCGGCTAGTGCGGTTGCTGTAGTGCCTTGAAGGACTGCAAGTTCTTCCCTTGCTCCTTCTGCACTTGTTGGTAAAACTCGCACTGCATGCAGTTCGCGAGTTTCTGGGCGAAAGTGCCCTGCACGGTTCCGCCGCACAGTGTGCCGGTGAGTGCCCAGCAGATGCGTCCACCGTTGTTGCCGCCATTCAGCCCGTTGGCGTGTTTGTCCGTCGAAGCTGGACAGACGCCCAAATCCGCGACCCGGCTTCCGCCCGGTTGGCGGCCGCACTTCTTGACATCCCAACAGTTGTGGTTCATGCAGTGCCTCACTTCCTTATCGACAGGGAAAGTGGCTCTTTTAGTCTGAATTTGCGAGGCGGGCGTCCGCCGCTGACTTTGCTCTTTCTTCGTGGGCGAGGGCCCGCCCGATCGAATACCCTGGACTTGCGTGCCATCTTCCTTGCGGCGGAATCCGGCTTTGGTTGCGGTCAAGCTCCTTCATACGGCCGTCTGGCTGTTCTTCGCCGCCTGCATCGCCGCGGTTCCCGTGGCTGGACTCCGGCGTCAGTTTGCCTGGGCGGCCGGCCTGATCGGCCTGGTCCTCATCGAGTGTGCGGTCCTTGCTATGAACCGCGGCCGGTGTCCCCTGACCGGTCTCGCCGCCCGCTACACCGACGAGCGGGCGGACAACTTCGACATCTATCTGCCGCTATGGTTGGCCCGGTACAACAAGGAGATCTTCGGCACGTTGTTCATGGCCGGGGTCCTGTTCGTGGCCGCGCAATGGTGGGGCGCACGCGGGTAGAGGCCGTAGCGGCCGGGGAGATGCCCTCGGTTGCCGCCTGAGACTGCAGCCCGGGCCCGCGCTGGTTGCCCTCTCCTGTTGCTCCCGTGGCTCCTACCGAACCAGCACAACCGGTGAGTTGGCGGAGCCGGCGACCGCATCCAGGAATTGCTTTAGCTCAGAGTATTTCGCGGCTGGGATCGTCTGTGCCGGAATCTCCAGTTTGCGGCGAAAGAGCACCGATTGGCCTTCCGCCGTCCAGGTGGCTTCGTACTTACCATACGGCGAATCGAGGCGCATGGCCGAGGGCAGTTCGTCGATCTTGTACTCGGCCGGCAACTGAATGCGGACGGTCTCGCTGAGTGCGTCGGTGTCGATCACGACCGGATACTGGCGTGTCTTGGCCGTGAGGCGCCAGTCGTCGTACTCGAGCAGGCCGGCCTTGAAGATGATCATGCGCGCCTGTGGCTGCTGCGCGAAGTGCTGCGACGCGAACTGTCCGCGGAGAACGAACTGATCGGATCCGTCCTCAGTCTCGAGATTGCTGGTCGCGGCGCCCTGCACGCTACGGCCGATCCAGCGTTCGAGGCGCTTCTGGTAGTCCACCTTGCTCAGCGCCCGGTACTCGCCGACGGCTCCGGCTAGCGCTTCGCCGGTGCGTTTGTCGGTGAACTTGCCGCTGATGGAGCCATCGGCGCCGAGACTGGCCTCGACCTCGCGGTGATGGGCCGTGGCGGCCGGTGCGGCGGCGGGCACGCGCACGAGGCTGCCACCTTCAGTGGTGCCCACGAGCGCCAGGCTGGCCTGTTCATGGTCGGGGAGGAAGCCCGGCTTGACATAGGGGTCAGTGGGGTCAAAGAACAGCAGGCGCCCGAGCTTGGGATCGTCGAGCACGGCTGGTTCCTTCGTCTCAGGAGAGACGCGAATCGCCGAGATCGCATGATTGAAGGCGCCGAGGGACGGCCATTCCTGAGTGACATGGGTGCGGTCGCCCGAGTAGATGGCTACGGGAAAGGCGGTGATGCCAACGGCGCGGAGCATGGCTCGCGTGAGGTTGGCCTTGTCCTTGCAGTCGCCGTAGAGCTTCTTGAAGACCTGTTCCGCCGGGTGTGGACGGTAGCCGCCGCCCTTGGCGATGTTCGTCTGCACGGATACGTAGTTCACCTGCTGGGTGAAGCGTCCGATGGCACGGATCTTGTCCATTTCGCTGGTAGCGCCCTCAACCAGGTTGCGCGCCTTCGCGGCGACGA
Source organism: uncultured Paludibaculum sp. (assembly GCF_963665245.1). Classification (NCBI taxonomy): domain Bacteria; kingdom Pseudomonadati; phylum Acidobacteriota; class Terriglobia; order Bryobacterales; family Bryobacteraceae; genus Paludibaculum; species uncultured Paludibaculum sp. The sequence goes on along the minus strand of NZ_OY762267.1, from coordinate 1,461,891 downwards.
GTTCACCCGGCTCGGACTGGCCGTCATTCAGCTCGGCAAGTACCTTCGCGGTCTCGGTCCAGGTGAGGAGCGGGTGCTTTCCTCCGGGCTCCAGCAGATTCACGCCAACCCACGGCGCAATGCTGGGAAAGGCAGGCGACGCCGGTTCTGGCTCGATAGCCGGGAGATTCTCCATCTGCCAGGTGTATGCACCATCGGCCAGCGCTTCCTTGGGCGCGCCATTGAACGACTTGGATTGGAGCTCCCAGCCAGCGGGAAGGGTGACCCGCAGACGCGCCAGCCGCACGGGCAAACCGTCCTGGAAGTGAAAGACGAGCTGGTTGGAGAAAGACTGATACTCGATGATCGATTCGTAGGCGAAGATGGCGCCCGGCTCGGCATCCCGCTTTCCGGAGACCACGCGCTTGCGGCATTCGTTATAGACATCGTTGCCCGCGCAGGCGACATCGACGATTTCGTCCTTACCGTACTTCTTGACCTTGCCGGAGGGTGGCAGCATCCAGGCACGGAAGTCCCGCACCTTGCCTGTCACAGAATCGTAGGAATCGAGGAACAGCACATCACCGCCCTGCTGGTTGAGGATCTTGATGGCCGTGCGGGTGGTGGTGGTAAGCCGCCCTGTGGCGGCCACGACTGTGTGCTCTTCATTGAACAGCACCACGTTGTTGACCTTCGGCGGATAGGCGGGGAGCGTGACTCCGCTCAGCTCCTTTACCCAGGATGGGGTATCGTCCGCCGCATAGAGCAACGACGACGCGAGTGTGAACGCCGCGAGGATGATGGAGCTACTTGCCATCGGCGGCCGCCTTGAGAGCGATGGTGTAGCCGTCCTGCTCCTGGACGAAATCGAAGATCTGCTTGATGTTGGAATAGGCTGCCACCGGGAACAGGATGCGCTTGTTGTAACCCCATTCGAACTTGCGACGGTAGATGAGCTTGCGCCCGTCGTTGGTCTTGAGGACTTGCGTCGAATAGTTGCCGGCGTCGGCGATCTTGCTATTGACGGGCACGGCAGGCTGGTCGAGCACCCAACCTTCCGGCAGTTCGATGGTGATCTCGTCGTCCTCGGCCCAGCCGTAGTCGAAATAGACGTCCCATTTGCGCGATGTTTCCGTCAAGCGTGAGGTCAGATTGCGCTGGAAGAACGCGGGCTGCAGGAGGATGCGCTTGCCAGTACGGGTGGCGTATGCCGGGACGGTGACGTTGTGGGTCACAACCAGAGGCTTGTATGGCTCCGTCACATCGGCCATGTGGAAATTGGTCATCTCAGCGGTACTCAGCCGGTTCTTCAGATCGTCCTTCCAATCCTCTTCCTGCTGGGCGGCCGTCATGTCCTCATAGAAGAGCTTGCGGTCGCGGCCCGCATGGCCGGAGTATGTGAGACGCACGGAGCCTTCGAGCGACCCGTCAGGCAGCAGTTTGAACTCGCCGCGCCTTTCGCGCAGAGAACGCGCCGGCTCGGAATAGGGGGTCGGTGTAAAGAAACCGCCTTTGGGGTCGGAGATCAGCGCTTGGCCCAACTCTTCCTGCCAGCGGAGCATGCCGTGATCGAGGTACGGTGTGGACGGATCGAAGAACCGCCATTGTTCGTCGACCTTGACCGCAACGCTGAAAGAGTTCAGGAAGTAGGTCAGCGGGGTGTTGATGTTGAAGAACGTGTCTCCACGATCGGCGAGCCGAGTGATGCGGGCGTCAAAGCCGGCGGAGGTGGCCAAGGCGGCGAACAGGAGGTTGATATCGAGGCCATAGCCCAGTTTCTGTTCCAGTGTGTCACCCGGAGAATTGTTGACCTTGATCTCCTTGCGCTCCGCGGCGGTCAAATGCACCGTACTGCTGGCCAGATTGCGGATCTTCGTCCGGCAGAAGGTTTCGATGGCGGCAAGCTTTTCTTCCGGTTTCTCGATGCCGGCGACCAGTTCCGCTGCCGTGGTCTTCACTGCTCCGTCGACCTTCATGCGCGGCTTGAAACGCTTATAGTCGTCGCGCCCCACGGATTTCCAGTATTTCTCCGGGTCGATCTTCTTGTCTTCCTCGTAATAGATGAGCATCCAGGCGCGGAGCTGATCCTCGGGCGGCGCATAGCGCTCGTTACGGAATGCGGGCATGTTGGCGAGAGTGAGTCCGTAGAATCCGTTTGGTTCCGGCTTGAAGCGCGGCACTTCGCAGTTCAGCGGCAGCGAACGCATGCCGTAGGGCAACCAGGGGATTTCCAGGGGTTTCACATGGTAGGTGACATTCCACATGGGCAATTCGCGCTGAAAGTAGAGCCTCATGTGGGAAGCGACCTCGTCGTCCCGGAACTCGCGATAGCGGTATTCGATGATATCGCCCACCTCGACGTTGGGTAGGGTAAACGACTTACCGCGCACTTTGAGACCCTTAGTCTTGGCGAGATCACGATCGAAGATCGAATCCTTCTTCAATTCGATGATGGTGCCGTCAGGCTTGATGGTGCGGCCCGCCACGTCGCCGATGCGGCGCTTGCCCGACTGTTCGAGTTCCACGACGGCATACTTCTCCTTGCCGCGATCCGTGAATATCTTGATTCGGATGTAGTGGTTCATCACGAGCTGCAAATCGCTGCCCGTGAGTTTGTCCTCGATCTTGACGTCCCAGAAGATGGCTTCCGCGTCAGCAGTGGGTTCCACCTTGGGCGACTTTTGAGCCAACTCGGACGGGTCAATGGGCCGCCAGTCGGCTGCGGGTAGGAGGGAGGAAAAGAAAACGACAAGGAGGGGCGTAATAGTGGCGCGACCGTTCATAAGACCTCTGCAGTATCTGCTGAGATTACTGTATCCGATCTCAAGGTCACAACGTTTCTTTAGGAAACGTAATGTTGCAATAAATTGCGCACTAAAGGGAACTGTGATTTCATGTTGGCATGACGTTGCCCGCGGCCGGCGCCGAGACAATTACCGCTGCCCTACAGGACGAGATTCGACGTTCCAAGGAGTCCCGCTACGACCACCGTTTGCATGGCGTCCTGCTGGTAGCGGAAGGGATGAGTTGCCGACAGGCGGCCGCCATTCTGGGCGATTCTCCGCGCGCCGTCGAGTATTGGGTACGGAATTTCGAGCGGAATGGCCTGGCCGGGCTGCGGGATGGCTCACGCCCTGGCCGCCCGCCACGTCTGACTGACGACCAGATGAAGTTGATTGGACGCGCCCTCCGGAGGCCGCCGCATAGCTCGGGGCGATCCGTTGGTGCCTGGGATGGGAAGGTGCTGTCGGAGTTCGTAAAGAAGGAACTTGGGGTGGTCCTCGGTATCCGCCAGTGCCAGCGATTGGTCAAGTCACTGGGCCCGAACCTCAAGCCGGCCGGGAGTGTGCTTGTCCAAGACGATGACGAGCGGCGCGTTTCGTCAGGACGCGCATTGCACGACCAAAGGCGGCCCGCCCAGGGTGTGTCTCCGCGGAAAATGACAAATACGTAAAGAATGCGCAGTTAGTTTCGTCGTGCCGCGAACCGCGACGGGAGATTCCGCCAGGAATTGAAGCCCACGGTTTGCGAAGGACCGGCGATCCGGATGAGCCTGGGCGGATGCATCGCCTACCACTTCCGCTGGAAATTGGGCTCCGGTGCCCACTTCCGTCGCGTCAATGTCCCGAAATAGCGGCGACCAGATCAATGGTATCGACGATGATGCGCGTCGTGCGGTTGTACACGACAGCGACGCCATCAATGTAGCCGCGCTCACAGTTGGGAGGAGGCGGGGGCAGTACGCGTACCAATTCCGGCGGAAAGGGTCTCATCTTCTTCTGCCAACCCGGGGGCAATTCCCCTGTCCGGTAGTACTTCTTCCGAAGACCGGGTGGTAGATCGCGGGGGCCGGCGTAATAGCGCTGGACCACGGCATAGTCTTCCTGCCGGAAGTAACGGACTTCGGGGCCGCCTTTCCTGTCGTCTGCATCGTGTTTGTTGCCGTGGCCCTTGCCCTTACCTTTGCCTTGACCTCCGGACAGGAGATGCAGGGCCGAAAGCGGACAAACCCCACAAAGTACAGCCAGGAGATTCCGTCTATCCATGTCACGAGCCCTCCTTGCGAAAGTATCCCAGAACCCGAGCAGGTGCGCTGTAGTGGTCACTACAGACCACAGCAACACGCACGTCGGCCGCCGGCCTTCATACGGCCTTCACATAGCTCTGATAGGCTCTCAGAATGATCAGGCTAGGATTGTGCCGAACCATCGCCTTCTGGTACCTGGGCGCGCTGCTCTTCGCTCAGCCGCCCCACACGATTCCCGGCGGCTACTCGCTTCCCAATGGCTGGCGGATCACCCCGATTGGGAAGGCGATTCCGACGGAAGACCTGATTCTCAATCTCACGCAGAGCCGGGACGAACGCACCATCATCGCTCAGCATGGCGGGTTCAATCCCCATGGGCTGTTGGTGATCGATGCGGCGACGCAGGAACCTGTGCAGAGAATCAGGCTACACTCGGCGTGGCTGGGACTGGCCTGGTCGCGAGACGGTTCGCGGCTGTACGTTTCGGGCGGCAACGCCAGTGGACCGAAGCACACCGCCGATGTGGCTCCGATCTACGTGTTCGACTACGCGAACGGCCGGCTGAGCGATCAACCGCGCATGGAGTGGCGGGATACTCTGCCGGCTGGTGAGGTCTACTGGACCGGCCTCGCGATGCATCCGGCGAAGAACCTGTTGTACGCGGCGAACCGTGGCGCCGATCCAATGCCTGGGCATGTGAGCGTCTTTGACACGGCGACGGGCAAGGTAGTGCAGACGATTCCGGTCGACGTGAGCCCCTATGATCTGCAGTTCAACGAGGCGGGTACGCTGCTCTACGTGAGCAACTGGAGCAGCGACTGCATCTCAGTGATCGACGTGGCGAAGGGCAAAGTCATCAGTACGATTCCCACCGGCCACAACCCGAACGACATGGAACTCGGGGCCGATGGCCGTCTCTACGTCTCCAACGGCAACGAGAACACGGTTACGGTGATCGACACGGCGAAGCGGCAGCCGATTGAGACGATCAACGTCGGGCCGACCGCTCGCGCCCCATTGGGTTCGACGCCCAACGGCCTGGCGCTGGACCGGAAGAACAACATGCTGTTCGTGGCGAATGCGGACAACAACTGCATTGCGGTAGTGAACGTCCGGGAGGCTGGTGAGAGCCATGTGCTGGGTTTTCTGCCCTCAGGCTGGTATCCCAGCGCCCTGCTGTTGAACTCGAAGCTGGAGCTCTATGTGGGGAACAGCAAAGGCCTGGAGCCGCACGCCAACCCGATGGGGCCGACCAGCCCGCTGTTGCATGGCGCCACGTCGAAGGAGAGCGTGAGGGACATCCAGCGCGGCACGGTCAACATTGTCTCAGTGAAGAATCTCAGGACCGAGATCAAAGGTTGGACGAAGCAGGTGTACGACAACATCCCCTACAAGGACGACTACCTGACGATGGCCCGTCCGCCCCAGGAGCCCAGCATCGTTCCGCAGCAGGTGGGCGCGGGTTCACCCATTAAGCACGTGATCTACGTGATCAAGGAGAACCGGACCTACGACCAACTGTTCGGCGATATTGCCAAGGGGCAGGGCGATCCGCGCCTGGCAATCTTCGGGGAGAAGGTGACGCCGAACCATCATGCGATCGCCGAGCAGTGGGTGTTGCTGGACAATCTCTACTGCGATGGGGAGGTCAGCGTCGATGGCCACTCCTGGTCGAATTCGGCGATCGCCACCGACTACAACGAGAAGATGTGGCCGGCTCAGTACGGAGGCCACAGCAAAACGACCAGGGCGAACGCGTATGTCCCGTCGGCCGGCCACTTGTGGGATCTGGCGGCCAGAAAGGGCCTGACCTACCGCAGCTATGGCGAATATGCCAGCCGGGCGAGCGACGGCACGACGATGGACGCGGCCCCGGGCGTGGGAGGGTTGTTGGGCCACGTCGCGCCGAAGTTCAAACTGCCTGGAATGCGGGACACGGACAACGTTCACGCCTTCTTCGCGGAGTTGGATGAGTTCGAGAAGAACTTCTCGTCGAAGAGTCCCAACCAGCGGCTGCCGAACTTCGTGGTGATGAGCCTGCCGGAGGACCACACGGCGGGGACCAGGCCGGGCGGATACACGCCCAGGGCCATGGTGGCCAATGCGGACTGGGCGGTGGGCCAGTTGGTCGAGCGATTGACGAAGAGCCCTTATTGGCCCGAGACGGCGCTCTTCATCATCGAGGACGATGCCCAGAATGGCCCGGATCACGTGGATGCGCGGAGGACGGTGGGCCTCGTTGTGAGCCCCTACACGAAGCGCAATTTCGTGGACTCCACGCTCTACACCACCTCAGCCATGCTGAGGACCATGGAACTCCTGTTGGGGTTGCCGCCGATGACGCAGTACGACGCGGCGGCGCTGCCGATGTACAACTCGTTCCGCGAGACCACGGACCTCACTGCGTACACGGCCGTGGCGCCTCGCATCGACGTGAATGAGCGCAACACGGCGCTGGCCTGGGGAGCCAAGGAGTCGATGAAGATGAATCTCGACGAGGTGGATGAAGCCCCGATGTTCGCCCTGAACGAGATTATCTGGAAGAGCGTGATGGGCGCGGATTCACAGATGCCGCTGCCTGTGCACCGTTACTGGTTCCAGAGCCGGACCGGCGGCTCGGCCCCGGCGAAGTAGCCCTGGCGGTTTGCCCGGACGGTGGGTGTTTTCCCGGCTCAGATCACTTCTGTTCAGACGAGACAGGCGGTACTGAGGGAGCCGCCGCTATCTTTCCGGCGGTCACCTCGGACAGTTCCACGTGATTGGTCTCGAGCACAGAACCGATGGTCTGATCGAGCAGGATCCGGGCGTTCGTGTAGTTCACGAGCGTCGAGACCTCGGACGCCTGCGCGGTGGTGAGGTCGCGCTGTTGGCGGATGATGTCCGTGGGCGTCGAGGCGCCGAGTTCGAACTTGCGCTGCTCGCCCTGGAGGAGTTCCTCGGCCAGCGTGCGGCTCTTGACCGCGGCTTCGTAGCGCGCCTTCGACTGTTCCAGCGCGACGATGGCGTTCATGATGTCCACCTGAAGCTGCTTCAGGTCCTTCTGTAGCGCCAGTTCGCTCTGCCGCAACTGCAGGTTGCCGATGTTGGAGTCGGCCTGGGCCTGCCGGTTGTACACGGAAAGCTGGACAAAGGCGCCGATGCTCTGCGACGGGAAATTGCGGCGGAACACCTGGCCCATGGCCGTGCCCAGGCCGCCTACGAAATAGGGATCGGCCGGCGCGCTGCCTGAGACGGTGCGGCCCGTGCCAGCCAAGCCGGCATTCGTGGTGCTGCCGAAGACCTGGAGGGAGGGCAGGACTCCGTTCTTCGTGCCCAGTGCGGAGATCTCGGAATTGGTGAGATTCGCCTTCTGCAAGGCGATATCGGGGCGCTGCGCCACGGCCTTCTCCACCAGTTGCTGTAGCGGCGGCAAGGGCTCCTGATCGGGAATCGCGAGACGGTCCACGGGGATGATCTGCGCGGCGGCCAACAGGGGATCGCTGATGCCGTTGCGGCTGAGGAGATTCTTCAACTGCAGTTCCTGCTGGCGCAGGGCGGTCTGCGCATTCACGAGATCCAGCCGCGCCGTGGCGGCCTGCGACTCGACGGCGATCATGTCTCCTTCGGCCAGGGTGCCCACTTCCACCTTCCGCTTGCCCTCGGTCAGCAGACGGTCGGCCACCTCCAGAGCGGACTGTTTCGATTTCAGACTCTCGTGGTCGGCAACCAGCGCATAGTAGGCGTTGAGCACACGCACCACCGTGCTGGTGACCTGATTCCGGAACGACAGGCCGGAGTTCTTGAGGCTGTTACGCGAGACCGTGATTGTGCGGGAGTTCACGGCCAGACCGAAGCCGCGCAGCAGGTTGTGCTGGAACTGCAGGGTCATGCGTGGCGCGACGGATGGATTCAGCACGTTGCTGGGCGAATTCTCGCTGAGGTAATTGCTGTTGTAGCTCAACGTGACACTACCGCCGCTCAACAGGCCCTGCTGGATGGAGGAGGTGTAGACGCGCTGGTCCTGCACCAGGATGGGTGTCACGCTCTGGATGTTGTTCGGCTGCGGCAGGCTGCGATGGCTGAAGGTGATCGCGGCTTTGATGGTGGGGTCCAGGTTCTGCGTGACGGGACCCACCTGGGTGATGGTGGCATTCCCGCCGGCGCGGTTGGTGGTGCCGTTGTTGCCGCTGCTGACCCCGGCGGCCGCCTGGCTGCCCAGGACGCCCTGACCGCTGGCGACGGACTGCGCCTGGGAAGCGCCGCTGGGGACGCCGGGCAGACTGCCGCCGGCTTCCGCGCGGGTCAACTGCCACTGTGCCGTCAACGGACCATACCGGGCGACTTCGATGTCAATGCTGTTTTCCAATGCCAGCGCGATGGCGTCCTGCACGGTGAGATAGAGCTTGCCAGCGCGCATCATGCTCGCTAAACGGTCTGAGTTCTTCGTCCGAATGGGCGGCACGGTTGCGGCCGAGTACGTCCGGATGCCCCAGGCGGCGGTCGAACGGGCCGGTTCGATGGGCGGCTGCGCCAGCATCGGCGTCACCGGCCACATGACACAGAGCCCCGCGGCCAGGTAGCGGCGCGCCGTGAAGATCAAACGGCTTGCTCGCGCGTTCATTGCTTCACCTGCCCGGCGTCCGGCGCCTTGGATGCCGGCCCACCATTGCCACGCATGGCCTCCTCCACCGAAACGTGATTGACGTCCAGGGTGCGGCCGAGCGACTGCTCGAATGCAATCTGCGCGTGGGTATAGTTGGCCATCGCCTGCACCTCGGAGCTTTGCGCGTTGGCTACATCGCGCTGATCCTGAACTACCTGAAATGGCGTTGAGGCGCCGAGAGCGAACTTACGCTGATCGGCTTCCAATGTCTGGACGGCCAACGTCCGGGCCGTTCTTGCGGCATCGTAGCGCGCGCGGGCCTGTTCCAGGCCGATGATAGCGTTCTGCACATCCACCCGCACCTGGTTCAGATTCTTCTGCAGACTCAGTTCGTTCTGGCGGATCTCAATGAGGCTCGTGACGTAGTCTGATTGCGCCGCCCGGTTGCGCAGTGGAATGTTCAGGGAGAACCCCGCCGAATAGTCGGGATAGTTGCGCCGGGCGATCTGGCCCAGCAGGTTGCCATAGCCGCCCACCAGCGGCGAACCAGCGCCGCCCGAGGCCAGGCCCAGAGTGGTGAGATCACCTGTCAAGCCGTTGTTCGTCAGACCGGCGAAAGCCTGCAGTGTGGGCTTTAGGGAATTCTTGATACCCACCAGATTTAGGTTGTTGCTCTGCAGATTCAACCGGCTCTGCTGGATCTCCGGGCGTTTTTCCACGGCCTCGGCCACCAGTCTTTCGAGATCGCCGAAGTCGTCCTTGTCTGGCACGGTGATGCGGTCGAGCGCGATGATGTGGACCGACGCGAGGTCGGCGCTCGCAACGCCGGAACGGCTCAACGCATTCTTCAGCACGGTTTCCTGCTGCAGCAGGTTTGTGCGGGCGATGACCAGATCCTGCTTGGCTGCGTAGAGTTGCGACTCCGCCCGCGTCACCTCGATCTCCGCCAGAGTGCCGACAGCAACCATACGCTTGTTGTCGTCGTACAACTGCTGTGCCGTCTTCACTGCCTGTTCACGTGCCTGTACATCCTGTTGGAAGCTCACCAGATCCCAATAAAGGTTCAACGCCGCCGAGATTGTGGTGATGAGCTGTAGCTTGAACTGCAGGTCGGTCACCTTCAGGTTGTTCTTCTGGACCCGGATGTTGCGTCCATTTACGGCGGATCCGAAGCCCTGCAGCAGGTTCTGGGTCAACTGAAGATCCAGGCTGCCGGAGGTGTACGGATTCAGGCTGTAGAACTGGCTGTTCACCTTCGTGTACTGGCTGGAATAGCTCACCGTGGCGCTGAGGCCGAAAAGCCAGTTCTGCGCGTAGGCCGCCTGGTACGTGCGCGTGTCGGCGACGAAGGCGTTCGTGCCCGTCAGCACGGTGTTGCTCTGTGGAGAAGTCGAGTGGGAGAAGTTGGCAAACGCCGAGACGGTGGGGTCGAGCGTCGGGATCGAGGGGCCTAACTGGGTAAGAATGCCGCCGCCGGAGCTCACGCCGCTCCCGGCCGATCCGGCGCTGCTGCCTGTCAGGCTGACGCCCTGCAAGCTCACGCTCTGAGGACCCTGCGCGACGCCCAGGCCGACGGCTCTCAGGACACCGCCGCCCTCCGCGCGCTTGAGCACTTCGCGGGCCAACAGCGGTGCGTAGCGCTGCACTTCCACGTCAATATTGTTTTCAATCGCCAGCGCCACGACATCCTGGGCCGTGAGATAAAGGTTCCCCGCCCGCACCAGCGAGTCGAGTCTGGAGGAGTTAGCGAGATTGATGGCAGGAACGCTTCTGGTCCTATAGGGATCCAGGAGGCTACCGAATCGGCCATTGGCGGAGTCGATTCTCACTGCCGATTGGGCCGTAGCGGATTGGGCGACCAGCAGCGTTGCACAGAGGACGACTGAGAGGAGGCGAGCTGCCTCACCGCGAACGAGTAGAACCTTCATCTATTTTTATAACGGTCGGACTTGGGTTAAGTTCCAGATTTTGCTCTAGCCGGAAAGATTTTTTGGAGCTGGCACGTCCAGATCCGCACCCGGACCTGCGGCCGATCAGACTAATCGAGCCCCAATCCGATGCTCCATCGCCACCCGGCGGACTTACAACCTACAACGCAAGCTTATCCCATCCAACGCGCAAGGTGTCTGGTGGACCGCTACAACATCTGGTAGCTGATCGCAAACAGAACGCCCAGGAGAAGGTCGATCAACCCGAATCCGACCAGTGAGGCAGGCACGCGGCCGTAGGCACCCAGAATGAGAGCCGCCAGCCCGAAGGCGAATTTCTCGATCAGGGCGGCGGGAATCAGGGGCCGGAACCGCTGGGGGTCCCGGGAAACGATCAGGAATGCCACCTGCCACGCCAGCCCCACACCCACAAATCCGTAGAAGTTCTCCGGGTGGAACTGGGCCGGTGATTCCGCTCCAGGTACCAGCAACTCGGTGAAGTACATCGGCACAAACAGCAGCACACCCCAGATGCCGGCCGCCAGGAAGACCACCCGCGCGAATCGAACCCCGCGGGGGTCTTCCGGACGATGAAGGCGAAACCCAGACATCAGAAGCCCGCCGTTTGCACTGTGCCGGGGTGCTTCTCCACCTTGTTGGGGATGGTGGATTGGGTCTGGAGGAACCGGTAGATGGCCGAAAGATCGTCCGGATCCAGTTGTGACAGATTCAGCCAAGGCATCAGAGTGAACTGGCCCGGTTGCAGCTTTGGCGCGCCATTCACGACGTAGGTCCGCTGTAATGCAAAGCGCTGGATGAAGTAGTCTTCCGACCAGCGGCCGATGCCGGTCTCGGGATCCGGAGTGATATTGGCGCTGACTACTTTGCCGAGTGGAGTGTCGAACACCCGTCCGCCTGCGAACTTCATACCTTCATCCAGCTTGTGCCCGTCCGGGGGCGTATGGCAATCCATACAGTGGCCTAGTGTGGCCAGGTAGGCGCCGTACTCCGCGTTCCGGCCGCGTTCAGGCGCTTTCACGTTCGACACGGGTTCGGGATATGACTTCATCATGAAGCTGATGGGGAATGGGATCTTCATTTTCGGCATAGGGTTTCTGACGGGCTGCAGGGTGTTCATATAGGCCACCAGCGACTCCACGTCGTAGTCGCTCATCTTGCTGAAGTTCTTGTACGGCATCATGGGGAATAGGGTCCGGCCGTCGCGGCTGATGCCCTCCCGGATCGCCCGGATCTTCTCCCCGTCGGTCCATTGGCCCAGGCCTGTCTCCTTGTCGGGTGTAATGTTCGCCGTGACGAGAGGGCTGATGGGACCTTTCTCCGGAATGACTTGGCCCTTCCCTCGTCCAGAGACGACAACAGGGCCGCCAAAGCGGGAGTAGTCGCGCTCGGAGTGGCAGCCGTCGCAATCGGCAACCACTTCAAAGAGATACTTGCCGCGAGTCAGACGCTCGGCCGACACCGGTACATGTCCGGAGCGGGGCTGGGCGGAGCGGGGGAGGTATGTTCCGTAGTACAGCGCGGTTGTACCGGCCACTATGGCGGTCACCGAAGCCACTGCTGAGACGATCTTGGTCCAGGTCTTCATGATTTTCCTCTTCCTTCACTCACTTCACGCGCAGAGCTACTGGAAACCGGATCAATCTTTTGGGAAACAGTCGGATTGATTGGGCGGCTGTCACAAACCGGATCGCCACCTCGTCTCACCCGGCGAGAGAACACACCATGAAAAGAATCGAAGGCATTGCCCCCCAACGCGCCGGATTCTTCCTGCGCCTTTTCTACCGCGCGACGGTCCGGATCACCGCAAAACTCACCGGCACGGCAACGCTCCCTGAGCCCGTCACTGTGGCGGCCCTGCAACCCAAGCTGCTTTGGGGCACCGCCGGCATGGAGCAGGCCCTTGCCTCGTCCCGTTCGGTGCCACTGCCTTTGAAAGCGCTCGCCTCCATGGCCGCCGCGCGCACCATTGGATGTGCGTACTGCATGGACATCGGCCCGGCCGTAGCCCGGCGCCAGGGCGTATCCGAGCGCCAAATCCTGGAACTGATGGACTTCGAAACCAGCACCGCGTTTAGCGGGGTGGAGAGGGCGGCCATCCGCTACAGCGTTGCCATGTGTTCCACACCGGCAAAGATCGACGACGAGGTCTTTGCGGCGCTACGCATGCACCTGACACCGGCACAGATTGTTGAGCTCACCACGTCCATCGCGTGGGAGAACTACCGGGCCCGCTTCAACCATGCGTTGGAGTTGGAGCCGCAGGGCTTCAGCGAGGGCGCCTATTGCTTGCTGCCGGGCCCGGTACAATCATCGATACATGCCTCCGGCGTCTGATTTCGAACAGCACCGGCCCGCCCTCTTCGGATTGGCCTATCGTATGTTAGGTTCGGCGACCGAGGCGGAGGACATCGTGCAGGAGGCTTACCTGCGCTATGCGTCCGAAACCGCGCCCATCAAGTCGTTGAAGCCCTACCTGATGACGATAGTCGCCAGGCTGTGCCTGGACACCATGAAGTCCGCCAGGGTCCGGCGGGAAGAATACGTCGGACCCTGGCTTCCTGAGCCCGTCTTCACTTCCACGCCAGCCGACCGGGTAATCGAGGCTGAGTCGCTCTCGTTCGCCTTCCTCGTGGTTCTGGAGACGCTCTCGGCGGCTGAGCGCGCAGTCTTCCTCCTGCGTGAGGTCTTCGATTTCGACTACGAGGCTATCGCCTCGATGCTGGAGACCTCCGAGGCCAACTGCCGCCAGTTGTTGAAACGGGCCCGAGCGCACATTGACGCACGGCGCCCCCGCTTTCCCATCCCGGAACAGCGCCACCAACAGTTGCTGAGTTCCTTTGCCCAGGCGTGTACAGACGGCGATCTGAACAGCATCTCGGCGATGCTGGTGAACGATGCCAAGCTCTATAGCGACGGCGGCGGCAAGGTGCGTGCGGCCTTGAATCCGATCCTTGGCTCCGACGCCATCAGCCGGTTCTTCGTGGGCATCCGGCAGAAGTCGGCGTCCGATCTGGCCGTCCAAATCAGCATGGTGAATGGCCAACCCGCCCTGGTGGGCTACTCCGGTGGCAAGTTGGCCTATGTGGCGCAGGTGAGGCTGGAGGGCGAGTCGATCTCGGAAGTCTACATCGTGGTCAACCCGGACAAACTCAATGCGGTGTAAATGCTATCTCTGCGCCTTGGAATAGCGCGCCAGCCGCTCCTCCAGAAAGCGGCGCATGTTCTGGTCGGGCGCCGATAGCTGCTTCTGATGATCGACGTCCTGAAACTCCTCGACGGCGCCGCGCAGCATGGGTAACCCCACCGCCCGCTGACCGTCGGCGCAGTACCAGATGCCCAGGGCACCCGTGGACTCGGCGACGCGGATCCGCCGCTCCACATCCTTCGACGCGGCCAGTAGTTCCGTCTGGAGTTCCAATGCCCGCCGCAGCAGTTTCAGAGCTTCGGGCCGCCGGTTCAGATCGATCAGCAGCAGGCCCTCCTGGCGATTGATGAAGGCCGCGCGGTCTTTTAGCCGGGCGTTTCGCGGGTCGCGCGCAAGCAACTCTTCCCGTAGGGTGCGCGATTGCTCGTAGTCGCGCACGGCCTGTTCGTTCTGGCCCAGCCTCGCTTCCGCTTCAGCCAGTTCACTGTAGTCGATGGCGAGATCGAGCTTTGCGGAAGAGTCGTTGGGCTTGGCCTGGACCTGCAGTCTATCCAGTTCCAGCGCCCGTTTCGAAAGCTCGACCGCTGTACGGAAATCCTGGAAGTGCGACCGTAGCGCCGCCAGCGACTTCAGCGCCAGGGCCAGGTTGTAGCGTCCGCGTTCACTCTGGCGATTGGAATCGTACACCACCTGAAACACCTTCACCGCGCGCTGCGCGAGACCCTCCGCCTTCTCATACTGACCCGTATCGACAGCCAGCCGGCTGCCAGTGAAGTAGGCGATGGCCAACGACCGCTGCGCGGGGATGCTGGTGGGCTGCTGCGCCGCTGCCTGTTCCCGGAAGGTGATGGATTGCGCCATGTACTCGTTACCCTTGGCCCGTTCGCCCAGGTTCTGCAGCACCTCACCGGTACGATCGTAGACATCCGCCAACCGCCCCAGAATCTGTGGAGTCCTGCTCTGCTGTGGAATGGCATCCAGCAGTTCCTTGGCCTTCATGTACCCCTGTAGCGCGGCGCGGCTGTTGCCCAGGCTCGACTCGCTGGGCGATCCTTCCACGGCGCCCAGCCGCAGATAGGCATCGGCCAGTTCCAGGCGAAGGTCAATACGGTTGGCGGCTCCTTTAGCCAGGCTATCCAGTGCGCTGGTGGCTTTCTTGAGCAATTCCTGACGCACCGGCGTGGCTCCCGGCAGCGTCTTGATGGCGTCGTGCAGGTCGAAGATCAGGGTCTGCGCCAATTGTCTGACTTCACTCTCCCGCTGCTCCGCCCGGGTTCGTTCGCGGCGTGCCACCTGCGTCTGGTAGCTCGCCACGGTCAGGCCGATGGACAGTGCCAGGACGACGAGCGCCGCCGAACTCACCGCGAGCCAATTGCGCCGGGCGAACTTGCGCAGCAGATACGGAAAGCTATCGCCCGCCGCGCTCACAGGCAACCCGTGCTGATAGCGATCGAGATCGGCGGACAACTGTTCTACCGACTGATAGCGCCGGGCCGGATCCGGAGCCAGGGCCTTGAGCACGATGTTGTCCAGGTCTCCGCGCAATAGACCGCTCCAGCGCTGGAGCGACACCAGGCCCCGGGGCAGTACGGATAAGTCCGGTGACGCCTCGCGCGGCTTGCCGGCCAAGGTCTTTACACGCGTACTGGGCGCTTTGGGCGGCAGGTCGAGATCGTTGGGCACCATCGGGAATGCTCCGCTGCGCCGCGAAGGGAACGGGTGCGTCCCGGACAGGATTTCGTAAAGCATCACACCCAGCGAATAGATGTCGGTGGACGTGTTGATGGGCTCGCCGCGGATCTGTTCAGGGCTCGCATACTCCGGGGTCATCAGGTGGACACCCGCCCGCGTCAGTTTGCTCTCGTCCGTCAACAGCTTGGCGATTCCGAAATCCAGAAGCCTGGGTTCCCCCTCGGCGGTCACCAGGATGTTGCCCGGCTTGAGGTCGCGATGAACGATCAGGTTGCGGTGTGCGTACTCCACTGCCCCGCAGACCTTCTGGAACAAGACCAGGCGCTCCGCGATCGACAGCCGGTTTTCCTGGCAGTAGACGTCAATGGGCTGCGCGGCGTAGAACTCCATGACGAAGAACGGCCGCTGATCGGGCGTGATGCCGGCGTCCAGCACTTTGGCGATGTGCGGATGGTCGAAGTGAGCCAGAATCTGCTTTTCATTCTCAAAGCGCTGTAGGACGTGATCGGTGTCCATACCGCGCTTCAGGATCTTCACCGCGACCAGGCGCCGAAACTCGCCGTCGTCGCGCAGAGCCTGGTAGACGGCGCCCATCCCGCCTTCGCCCACCTTCTGAATGATGGCGTAGATGCCCACCCGGTCGCCCGGGGCAGGGAACTGTACCGCCGGGGCGGCCGGGGGAGCCAGCGCGGGCTGTTCAATGAACTCGCCGGCGTCCTCCGAGGCGGCCAGCAGCGAGGCGATCTCCTCACGGATCTCGGTGTCAGTCGTGGACTGATGGACAAACGACAGCCTCTCGCTGGGGGGCAGTTCCAACGCCTGCGCGAGGATCGACTTTACCTGGGACCAACGCTCCGCTGTCACTGGCCCATCCTCACGAAGACGCGAAGGGACCGCTCACTCTTGCGCTGGAAGCCTGGAAGACGCTTCGATGGCGGAACTACAGTGATGTGGTCGGCAGGCTGGGACATTCACCCCTCGGGGCCCATGCGGAAAATGGACCGACCGGTCATTTCCGCGGGACACAGAATGTATTGTGCCCTAAGCGCCGCCTTCCGTTCCATGGGGTTTCGACCCCAATGCCAGCACGCGGCGGATTTCCGACACCAGCGTGGGCGCGTGAATCGGCTTGCGGATCATTGAGTGCGGTCCGGCCGCGCCCATGCCCTCCAAATCCGACAGTCCGCTGCCTCCCGACATGGCGATTACACGCAAGTCCGGAAAGTCCTTGCGGAACTGTTGGACAGCCGCCACCCCGTCCTCGCCCGGCAGTGTAAGATCCGTGAGCAGCAGCACTGGGTGATCCGCCACGATCGCTGCCCGCGCCTGAGCGATGCTGGCGGCCTCGGTCACCGCAAAGCCGGCCGGCTCCAGGATCAGCCTGAGGAGTTCACGGATGGCCGGTTCATCATCGGTTACGAGAATGCGCTCGACTCGTGCTGGTTTGGCCAGAAGCTCGCGGACCTTGGCCGCCAGGTCCTTGGGGCTGAAGGGCTTCTGAATGAACGTGTGGGTTCCGACCAGCTCGCCCAGACCCTCAAGTGCGTCACCCGGATAGCCGGACATGAAGAGGACCCGGAGATTGGGATTCAAGGTCTTGGCTTGCAGTGCGAGGTCGCGGCCGCTCATCCGCGGCATCACGACGTCCGTCAGCAGAAGGTCCACGTGCTGCCGCTTCAGGACATCGAGTGCTTCGTCGGCGTCCTGGCACGCTACCACGTTGTAGTTGAAGTGAGAAAGCACGGCCGAGACGTAGTGCCGCACCTCTGGTTCGTCTTCGGTCAGCAGGACTGTCTCCATGCCGCCCATCTCTTTCTTTGGCTCCACGGCCACCTCCGCCGGCACGGCCGCCACCAAGGGCAGGTAAATGCTGAACGTCGTGCCTGTATTCAGCGCCGTATCCACTTTGATTTTCCCACCGCATGAAGTAACGATTCCGTGCACCACGGAGAGTCCCAAACCGGTGCCCTTGCCAGCCGGTTTGGTGGTGAAGAACGGGTCGAACAGATGTTGCCGGGTATTCTCGTCCATGCCCGTACCCGTGTCGCTGACGCTGAGGCACAGACTCCTGTTTCCATCATGGAGGCCGGCACTCAGGCTCTCGGCATCGCCGGCCTGTATAGCCCGGGTAGTAATTGTGATCGTGCCTCCGGCGGGCATCGCGTCACGAGCGTTCACAATCAGGTTCATCAGAATCTGCCCCATCTGATGCCTGTCTGCTTCCACCGGCAGGCGTTGCTCCGAGAGGTGGGTGACAATCCGGACGTCTTCGCCCACCAGGTAGAGGACGCTCTTTTTCATGTCGGAGATGATCGAGTTGAGATCCACGACTTCCAAGCGAGCTACCTCTTTCCGGCTGAAAACAAGCAACTGGCGAACCAGTCCGGCCGCCCGCTCGCCCGCCCTGGCAATTTCCGCAATTGTCGCTTGAGCCGGGCTCGACGGCGGCATCAATTCCGCCGTCATCTGCGAGTACCCATTGATCACCGTCAGCAGATTGTTGAAATCGTGGGCGATGCCGCCGGCCAGGCGGCCCACCGACTCCATCTTCTGGGCCTGTAGAAACTGGCTCTGCAGCCGCTCACGTTCCAGTTCTGCGTGCTTGCGGGCCGATATGTCCCGCACGACTCCAACGGCGTGGAACGAATCGGACATGTGGACCGGCGCAACACTCAGCTCCACCGGAAACTCGACGCCACCCTTTCGGATCGCGGTCAGTTCCACCGTCCGCCCGAGGAATTGGCCCTGTCCCGATGACAACATCAGCTCGAAGCCCTGCGAGAATTCCTGGTGCATCGACGGAGGAGCGATAAGCGAATGCAGCGATTGTCCTACCGCCTCTTCCTGGGTATAGCCGAAGATTCGTTCCGCCGCCGGATTCCACAACACGACCAGGCCCCGATCGTCGATCGCGACGACACCGTCGAGGGCCGAACTGACCACTGAATGCAACATCGCCCGGCTTCGTCGCAGTTCCTGCTCGGCCTGCTTGCGCGAGGTGATGATCTGAAAAATGCCTACGAAATAGCCTGGCCGCGGGCTGTAGGACGAGACCGAGTACCATTCGCCGGTCGCATGGAGGTGGAGTTCGGTGTGGTCTGGCTTGCCGGTAGAGGCCACCCGCCCGTAGAACTGGAACAGCTCGGGGTCTGATTCCTGGATGCCTGGATAGACTTCGCTGACGCGCTGGCCCACCACCCCGGTTGATTTTGGCAGACGCAGATAACTTTCGTTCGTCGCCACGTACTCGAAATCACAGGGCGCTCCGTCCCGGTAGATCATCCGGCAATAGATGAGCGCCTCGCTCATATGCCGGAACAGATCGCTGTACCGGACCTCTGTCTCTCGTGCCGCTTCCTCGGCTCTCTTTCGCTCCGTTGTGTCTTCTGTATAGACGATGACGCCGCCGGATTCTTCGCCCGCATCGCCCCATGGACAGACTGTCCAATCGAACCAGCGCTCCTCGCCGTTGGGCCGAGTGAAGCGGTCGTCCGTTCCGGAAACCACGTCTCCAGCGAGCCCGCGGCGGCAGGCTTCCATCCAGCTTGGCCCCACGTTAGGGAATAACTCGTAGAGATTGTGCCCTATTACCTGATCGCGTGCCAGTCCGGAGTCCTTTAGCCATCGCTCGCTAACCTGGACCGGCCGCAACCTCCGGTCCAGCATCGCCAGCCCGTAAGGTGCCTCCGCAACCAGCGTCTTCAGAAGCCCCATCTCGCGTTCAGCCTCGCGCCGCGCCGTCTCTTCCAGCCGCTTCCGTTCGGTGACATCAGCCATGAAACCATGCCACAGGATGCTGCCGTCCGGCCCGTGCGAAGGGACGGAGCGGCCCTCGATCCAGGTATCCGGGTAGCCCGGTCGAGACACCCGGAACTCCTCATTCCACAGAGCCATCGTGGTTGCCGATGCGGCGATGGACGCGCGGACTCTGGGTGCGTCCTCCGGATGGAGAATGGCGAACAGCGGAGCCGCGTTGTGAACCAGGTCCTCCGGTGGTATTCCCGACATCTCCAGGAACTTTGGACTGACATAGGGCACCGAAAAAACCCCGTCGGGAGCGAGTCGAAAGGAGTACAGAACCCCGGGGACGGCGGCCGCCAGACTCTGGAACTGATTGTTCCTGGCCGCCAGGGCCGCAGTCCTGCGCTCCACCAGGCGGGCCAGTTGCCGCTGACGCACGAAGGTCAATGCGCTGGCGGCCACCAACGCGAACACTGCCACGAAACAGGCCGCCATAAACCCGAGCTCCATATACCAGGGCAGAAGCACGGTGAACGTAAGGGACGCCGGTGCGGGATCCACGTTGCCGTTCCTGTCGACGGCCCTCACCTCCATGCGGTGGGTCTGTCCCCGCGCCAGGTGATGGAACTCGGCCGCATCGGCCGCGGCGGCGGTCGACCAACGTCCTCCGTCCAGCCGCCATGAGTACAGCAAGCGGTTGGATGGGGTGACCTTCCAACGGTCGATGCCGGAGAACACAAAACGCGCATCGCCCGAGGGTGGCACCCGTTCAGGGTTTAGCCGCTGATCCAGCACGGTACGCGGAGCTTCCAGGTCGGCGCCATTGTCGTTTGTAGCGATGCCCGCCGTGGTCGTTGCCCAGATCGTGCCTGCCTTGTCCTCCAGAACCTTATAGGTGGCCCCACCCGGCAGACCCTCCTCATCGGCAATGTCGATCCAGTTGCCATTCTGAAGGTGGCTCAGGCCGCCTCCCGAACCCAGCCAGATCGATCCGTCTCTCGACTTCAGGATCGATCGTACTGTTTGCAGGTTCTCCCTTACCGTTGACCATCGACGGCCGCTATACTCCACAATCTGGTTGCGGTCGCCAAACCACAACCGTCCGGGCCCCACCTCCGCCACGGATACCGGAATTGTCCCGGTGTACCCATCCTTCTTGCCGAGCGTGGTGTATCGCCGCTCTTTCAGTACCCCAATGCCCTGTGGCACGGGGACCAGATAGACGGTTCCATCGGCCGCTTCGCAGGCGGCTCGTGGAAAGGTTTCGCCCCATTGGCTGCCGGCATCGTACTGCAGGGAGTAGTTGTGCCCATCGAATCGTTCCACGCGAAAACTCCGGTAGTCCGGAGTCGTCATTATCCAAACGGTCCCATTGCGGCCCGGTCCCAGCACGGTCACTCGCAGACCACTAGGATGCCGGATGGGCTGGAACTCGGCCTTCGCCGGGTCGAACGAAAGCAGCCCCGGTCCATTGCCCAGCACCACTCGACCGTCAGCCAGTTCAGCCAGGTCCCCTACCGGTTGCTCGTCTGAATAGTACTCCCGAGGCAGTGGATAGACGAGCCACCGGGTGCCGGCACGTCGCAGTAACTCCTTTCCTTGCATGATATAGAGGGAGCCGTCTCGAGTCTCGAGGATTGACGTGGCTCGCCCTGGCCGGCCCCGCAATCCCGACGGAACCCCCCAGACCGGCGGGGCAAACCGTGCCAGGCCGAGAGACGTAGCCACCCAAAACCGGCCATTGCCCTCATATAGAACCGACAGTAGCCTGCCCGAGAGTTCACGCTGGCGGCCTATCTTCTCTCCGAGCCCCGTTGTCAGATGGAAGCTCCCATTGGCGACTTCGGCCACCCACTGGCCGCCATCCCGATCCGGCCAGCCTCTCAGGCCGCTTCCGGCGCCGCCGGTCGCGACCGGTTTCCATCCGGAGCCGTCAAAGTGCAGCAGACGTTCCCGTCTGCTGTCCTCCATCAGGGTGGCGACGAAGAGTTCCTGGTGCTCGCCTTCCAGCACGGACAAACAAGGACCTTTGGGATCGGGAAACTCAAGAGTCCTCTCGGTGATTGCCCCGTCGTTGGCGCGGCTGATGCCGACCACGCCTCCTGCTCCGCAGGCCCAGGCGCCCCCATGGTTGGACGGTGCGAACGCTGTGAGTGGCCCGATATCGGCTCCACCTACGGCACCCAGTGGCCTGGCTCCTCCGCTCGCACTGTCAAACTCATACAGCCCGCTCCGTGCGAGGAATAGCAAACGGCTCGGGGCCCATGGCAGGAAGAAACCCCGCTGCGACGCCGAGACCACTGGTTTTACGTCGCGCAGCGGGAAACCTATCCAATGGCCGTTCTCGAAAACCTGAAACCCATCAAATGTCGGCAACAACGCCCAGAGGCGACCGTCGGGACCTTCTCGAACAGTCAGATTTACGCCAGGGGCCGGCAGTTGCTGAAACTTGTACCCATCGAAAACTGAAAATGTTTTAACGTCGCCATGGGTGAGGAAAATTCGCCCGGAAGGGCCGCGGGTGACATCATAAACCCACGATTCCGGCATTCCGTCCAAAGAGGACCAGAACCGCCACCCCGGTGCAGGTTGGCCAGACACAGCTAGCGCCATGAAAAGACAGGATAATCCTGCCGAGATGAAGCGTCTGTGGCACGAATCAGGCATGTCACCAATAGGGCCCGTGGCTGACCTGATCACGATAGTACCAGATAAAGTCATCTTTTATCCTGTGCGGTTTATAATAAAAGATTGTTCATCTGGTTGATCCTAAACGAGATTCACTACTTCGTCTCTGGGGTCTTTGGCCGTTCTTTCGCCCGTGTTTGGAATCTGCAAACAGGCAGGGAGTTAGCTATCCAATTGCATGCGGGAAAGATTGAAAGAACTTCACTTGATTAGCGGCGAGAACAACACCATCAGGAAGTGGAACTCACCGCCAGCCACTAAATTCCTACCGCGAAGAACCGGTGCGTCTGGTCCCGGCGACGAAACCAGCGCTGTCGGCCCAGACAGCCGCTCCACGAGGGAGGGTTTAGCCGAGGTTGGGCCGCCGCCAGGCCACCACTTCCACATTGTGTGGTGCTCCGGACACGATTCTGATCTTGAGTAGGACCTCGAAGTACGGCAGCTTGTCATGAGGCCCCACCCTCAACTTATCCGACAGCAGCTTGGTCAAGGCTCCGCTCATGCAGAACTCCCCGGCGGCCTCCGTTGCCTCCATTACCAATCCATCCAGGAGCAACACGTCGCCGCTACGGGCTGTATTCGGCAGAAAAGCAATGGTTGCGTAACTCTCTGTGGGCGTGTTGGGCGGAACCATCGTTGAATAGATCTCGGCTTCACCCGGCTGGGGTTTCTGGTTCACGAAACCGAAGCGCCAATCCGGACCGATGTGCTTCAACCGGAAATTCATGTCCTGCTCGAAGAGTTCCACCCACGGTACACCCCGCTTGCTACCTATGATGACGAAGTTACCCGAGTTGAAGTCACGGACGCCCATATGCCTGGAGTAACGCACGGTAACCCTGCCTCCGGCCTGCCGGCCGATCACCCGAAGCTTGCTGGAGATCGTGGCATCCGCCAGGCTGGTGTGCTGGCGGGTGGACATGTCGCGCAGTACGGCCTTCAATCGCGGGTCGGTCTCGGTCTCGATTAACCTGGGCAGGCCGCCTTTGGTGTACTCGTCCAGCGTGAGCGCGCTGCGCAGCGTATCCTGCAGAAGGGCGAAACTGCTGTCGGCGATCACTATGGTGGTGAGTTCGCCCCCTGGGAACAACCGGCTCCACAACGGACCAGCCACCGTCGCGTTGGCGACACCCTGGGCAGTCAGGTCCTTGTGACCGGCTGCCCGGCCCGCGAGGAAGACCACTACAAGGAGTGTGATCGCGCCCAGCGCCAGACCCAGCGCACGGGGAAGCTTCGCCGGTCCGGTCTCTTTCACCACTGGCTCGGGCGGGCTCAACGCCTCGGCATCCCCTGTCTTTACATCGGGTTCCACCCGTGGTTCGAAGCGCGGAACGCGGCTGCCCTTGGGGATGGTGAGCACCAGGGGTTCATTGCGCCCTTCCGCCGCGAAATACTCCTCCAGTTTCTGGCGAACGTGGCGAATCTGAACGCGGACGATATTGTCCGATTGCGTGTCGTAATCCTGACGCCGGCCCAGAACCTGGCACCCGATCTCCTGCTCAGTGATCTCCACGGTCGGCGCCATGAGGGTGCGCTTGACTAGGTAGAGCAGCAGCTCCCGCAGTTGTGTGGCCTTGGCGAATGCCTTACTGCTGGCAACGCGCAGCGCCAGAGCCCATCGCTCATCGGCTGCGAGGTGCTGTTCATTTGCCGCTACCAGCGTGGAGTGACTTTCGTTCATGCTCGGCCAGGTGCGTTACTTTTCCCCGTTCACTAGTAAACGGTCGAGTGAATTCACTAGGACTTACCTTGATCGCCTAGTACGGTAGTCGGACAATATTAATCAAGTTCACCGACGGGTAGTATATCAGAGCATGGATGAACTGGCGCGCCGGCACCACGCGTGGCCCCACCGGTGTATGCGCCGCAAGGAGTCTTAGGTCATCAGGGAACTGCGGAGCGTCCTTCCGCATCCACAAGCCGCCTTCGGTCGGCTCTGATCGGATGGTTATTGGCGAACACCCGGCGAATCCAAATGTCGGTTCCCCGGCTCGGGCTCAACCAGGTGAGAGTCCAACCCGCAGGTCTCCCGTTTAAAGTCTCGCTAGTAGTCGTTTTGGGAGGTTCATGAATGAGATTGCATCGTTCTGCGATCCGCATCGCAACAACGTTTTTGTTGTTATCCTTACTTTGTCTTAGCGCCTTTGCTCAGAGCTATCGTGGCCGCGTTCAAGGCGTTGTAACCGATCAGACTCAGGCTGTCATCGCTGGCGCCAACGTTACCCTGTTGAATGTCGCCACTGGCGTGAAGGCGACTCGCAAAACCAGCGATACAGGTCTTTATCTCTTTGATTTAGTTGACCCTGGCACCTACACCATCTCGGTCGAAGCCGCCGGCTTCGGCAAGTACAGCCAGGAAAACATCACCGTCCAGATGCGCGGTGACGTCACCGTTGACGCCAGCCTGAAGCCCGGCGCCGTCCAGGAAAGCATCACGGTCTCGGAAACGCCGGTGGCCGTTCAGTTCAACTCCAGTAATAAGGACTTCACGCTGGATTCGAAACTGACTGCCGAGATCCCCCGCATCGATCGCAATCCGTTCAAGCTGACCCTCCTGGCGCCTTCCGCCGTTAATACCCGCGGCGAGATGGCTCCTTACCATTCCTGGGCAGCGAACAGCGTGGACCTTGGCGGCGGCACGAACCTGAAGAACGATCTCCAGGTCGACGGCAGCCCCATCGGCATCGGCCAGAAAAACAGCTACCCCCCAAACACCGACGCCGTGCAGGAAGTTGTCGTCTCGCAGAACAGCGTGGATGCCGAATCCGGTCACAGCGCTGGTGGTCTCATCTCGATGACGCTGAAGTCGGGCACCAACGAGTACCACGGCACGGGCTTCTACCTGGGCCGGTACCCTTGGCTGAATGCGGAAGCTGACCGCACGCGCCACTCCAGCAATGCCACCCGCCAGCACATGATGGGCGGCACACTCGGCAACGCCATCATCAAGAATAAGTTGTTCAACTTCTTCTCCCTGGAGTATTGGAAAGTCGGTTACCCCAGCAGCTACACCACCACGGTCCCGACGGCTCTGGAACGTAGCGGCGATTTCTCCAAGTCCCTCAATATTGATGGTGGCCTCCGCGCTATCTACGATCCCTACACCACCAAACTGGACGCGGCTGGTGTCGCCACCCGCACCCCCTTCGCCGGTAACGTAATCCCCAAAAGCCGCTTCGATCCCCTGGCGTCCAGCCTGATGGGCAGCTTCTGGGATCCCAGCGGCCCTGGCGATAACATCACTGGTGTTAACAACTTCAAGGCCGGCTACGTCGAGAACTACACCTACTACAACTACTCCGACCGCGTTGATTACAACATCAATGACAGGTGGAAGGTCTATGGCCGCTTCGGTCGTTACCACACAGATGACCTAGCGCCCAACGCTACCCCCAACCAGTCTCAGCTGTTTGCCCCCACGGGAACGCTGCGAGCCGCTCACCAGCTCTCGGGCGATGCCATCTGGACTGCCACCCCCACCACTGTGGTCAACTTCCACGGCGATTGGCACAAGGTGACCGATGCCTACGTCTCCAGCAGCATGGGCCCGGAAGGTTGGGGCAAGCTCTGGCCCAGCAATAACTGGTACAAGACCTATCAGGATGCCTCGCCTGGCGTGCCCGTCTACTTCCCGGGCCTGAACATCGGCGGCAACGGCTTCGGCGGCCGCGGTTTCTATTGGGATCAACGGCCGCAGGGCATGGCTTACAGCGCCAAGATCGCCCAGCAGCGCGGTTCTCACTACCTGAAGGCCGGCGTCGAAACCCGCCGCGGCTATGGTGTGTCGTTCGTAGGCAATACCTCGAACTTCTACTTCCCGGCTAGCGTCACGGCCGAGACCTTCAACAATCCGGACACCAAGCACAACGGCGTCGGCTTCGCCACCTTCCTGCTCGGCTCTCTGGACGGCTCCTCCCAGATGATCGGCGGCCCCGCGCCCGACCCGCATGTCCAGTACTGGGGCATGTACTTCCAGGATGACTGGAAGGTCAACCGCCGCCTCACCGTCAACCTCGGCCTCCGCAATGAATATGAGTCCGCTTGGTCCGATCCGAGCCACTTCATGTCGCAGGGGCTGGATATGTCCGCCGACGTCCCCGAAATGGTAGCCAATCCAGCAGTCATGCCGGCCTCCGCGCTGGCGCTGGTGGGTAACAACTACTACAAGAACAAGGGCCAATGGCTGTGGACTTCCAGCGATCATCCTGGTATGTGGGATGCACCCAAGCTCGCCCTCGCGCCTCGCGCCGGCGCCGCCTTCAAGATCGACGACCTCACCGTCCTTCGCGTCGGCTACGCCCGCTATGTGATCCCGACTGAGATGAACCTCAGCCAGGCTCCTGTATCTGGCTTTGAGACCGTGAGCTTCCTGGAACCGCCTTACTTCGGTGTGAAGGGCTACCAGAACACCGCCGGCTTGCTCCAGGGCGTCCCGCAGCAGACCATTTCCGATCCGTATCCCTCCAGCAACCCCTTGCTGCCCATCAACGGCAAGGCCTACGGCACCAACCTGGGCCGCGGTGGCACATCGCTGCTGTGGTACCCACGGAAGTTCGAAAAGGCCTACAACGACCGCATCAATGTCAACTTCCAGCGCCAGATGCCCGGTCAGGTCATGGTTTCGGCCACCTACTTCCTGAACCTCGGCAACCAGCACTACACCAAGGCTCTCAACAATTGGGATCCTCGCATCCAGGTTGCCCAGCAGGGTGCGATTAATGTGAACGTGGACAACCCGTTCTACAACTATCTGACGCCCACGCTGTTCCCCGGCTCGCTACGGAATCAGAAGACGGTGTCGCTGTCTTCCCTCCTGGCCCCTTACCCGCAGTACGGCGGCCTCTACGAAGTGGGCACGCGCGGCGCTGCCGAACGTTACCACTCTCTCGAGTTGAAGGCCCAGAAGGCTTACAGCCACGGCTATCACTTCCTGTTCGCGTACGTGTACATTCATGAGAAGACCGAACAGCTCTTCAACGAACTCGACACCTTCACGAACAACCTGACCTACCAGAACAGCAATCAGCCACGTCATCGTCTGACCATGGCCGGAAGCTACGATCTGCCTTTCGGAAAGGGAAAGCCCTTCCTGCACGACAGCAAGATTGCCGACGCCATCGCCGGTGGCTGGAAGCTCACGGGCATCTCCACCTACTCGACCGGCGCCATTCTGCGCTTCGGCAAGATGAACTACGACGGCAGCGATCCGACCATTTCGAATCCCGCGCCCGGCAAGTGGTTCAACACCTCCGCGTTCTCGGTGATTCCTTCGGGCACCTATGTGATCCGGGCGAATCCGCTGCAGTTCGACAACCTCACCGGACCGAAGTACTACATGCTCGACACTACTCTCACCAAGGATGTCAACATCACCGAGCGTGTCAGAGTCCAGCTCAAGATGGCCGCCTACAACGCCATCAACCGCCTGAATCTCGGTAACCCGAACATGGATGTCACCAGTTCTCAGTTTGGACAGGCTCTGTACCAGGGGACTCCCTCGGCGCAGTTCGGACCCCAGACCCAGGAACTCGGCAACGTGTCCGGCCGCCAGGTCGAAGTCGGCTTGAAGATCATCTTCTAGCCTCAGAAGCCAAGTCCATTGGCCCCCCGTAACCCGCGCGGAGCGCCGAGGTGCACACCCCGGCACCCCGCGCGGGTTTTTCCTGCCTGCATCCCGATATACTGTTGATCAGTCAGCACCCGTCATGGCATCTCTCACCCGCCGGGCCGCCTTGAGCCTGCTTTCTCTCTCCGCCTCCAACGTACGCGCCCAGATTCAGGGCATGGCCTCTCGCGGCGTCAAGGCGTCGCCCCGCCGCAAACCCTCCGGACTCCCGTTTCATGCCCGCTTCACCGACGTGGCCCAGCAGGCCGGGCTCACCCAGATCACTGTAGCCGGTCACAAAGACCGTGCAGACTACATCGTCGAAGTGATGACCGGCGGCTGCGCCTTCCTCGACTACGACAACGATGGCTGGCTCGATATCCTCGTCCTCTGTGGATCCCGCACGACGGATCCGCCGCCCACCGCCTCCAACCGCCTCTATAGGAACAATCGGGACGGCACGTTCACAGACGTAACCGAGAAGGCGGGCCTGCTGCGCACCGGCTACGCTCAGGGCGTCACGGTCGGCGACTACAACAACGACGGCTTTGAGGATCTCTTCCTCACCTACTACGGACAGAACGTTCTCTATCGCAACAACGGCGACGGCACCTTCACAGACGTGACAAAGGCTGCGGGACTGCTCAGCCCCGACGCTCGTTTCGGCTCCGGCTGCGCCTTCGTCGACTATAACCGCGACGGCCACCTCGACCTCTTCGTCGCGAACTACGTCGACTTCGACATGAAGACAGTCCCGCGTCCCACCGACACTGGGGCCTGCAACTATATGGGCGTTGCCGTCAACTGTGGTCCGCGCGGCCTGCCTTATGGCCACCACCTGCTCTACCGCAACAACGGGGACGGCACGTTCACCGATGTCACCCGGGAGTCGGGCATCGCTGGCGTCCGCGGCGGCTTCGGCCTGACCGTCGTCGCGGCCGACTTCGACAATGACGGCTGGCCCGACATCTATGTCGCCTGCGACTCCACCCCCAGCCTGCTCTTTCGCAACAATCACGACGGCACCTTCACTGAGCAGGGCCTCGACTGCGGCGCCGCCCTCAGCGACGATGGCATGGAACAGGCCGGCATGGGCCTGGGCATCGGCGACTTCAACCTCGATGGCCACCTCGACATCCTCAAGATGCACTTCCGCGAGGACACCCCCGCGCTCTACCAGAACGACGGCAAGGGAAACTTCCGCGACGTCACACTCAAAGCCGGCCTCGGCGTCGAGACTCAATATGTAAGTTGGGGCACTGGTCTGGTCGACCTCGACAATGACGGTCTACCAGACATCTTCTGGGTCACCGGCAGCATTTACCCGGAGGTCGAGAAGAAGTACCCGAACGTGCCGCTAAAAACCCCGCGCGTCCTCTTTCGCAACCTCGGCCAGGGCCAGTTCGAAGAGCTCTTCGCGGAAACCGGACCCGGCGTCGCCGCCGCTCATGCCAGCCGCGGCTGTGCCTTCGGCGACTTCGACAACGACGGCGATATGGACATCCTGATCGTCAATCAGAACGAGCCGCCCTCCCTGCTGCGCAACGACGTCACCGGCGGTCATCATTGGATCAAACTGAAGTTGAAGGGAGTGAAGTCGAATCGCAGCGCGATTGGCGCGCGCGTTACGGCTCGGTACGGAGGGAAGGTTCAGGTGCAGGAGGTTCTCAGCCAGTCGTCTTACCTCTCGGTCAACGACACACGCTTGCACTTCGGACTGGGTGAGGCCACGACCGTGGATCTGGAGATCCGCTGGCCGCTCGGCTTGGTTGAAAAGCTGACCGCCGTGCCCTGCGACCAACTGATCTTTGTCACCGAAGGTACCGGCATCACGAAATCAGAGAAGCTGAAGAAGGCCTAGCTTGTGAGAATTCTGGCTCTGCTCCTGACCCTATCCAGCCTGGTGTTCGCGCAACGCCAGGTGCTCGAACGGGCCTGGGACCTGATCGCCAAGGGCGACCGCGCCGGCGCGATGCAGGTGCTGGAAACGATCCTGAAGGCAAACCCCGCCAACGCTGATGCCCACCTGATGATCGGCAGCCTGCTTGCCGAGGATGGCAAGCCAGCCGAGGCCCTCAGTCATCTCCGTGCAGGCGTGAAACTGGCGCCCCGGTCGGCGGATGCCCACTACGCGCTCGGCGAGGCCCTTAAGAACTTTGGAGAGCTGGAACCGGCCCGAGCGGAATTCCAGCAAGCCGTGAACCTCAACCCAAACCTCGCCCCGGCTCGGGTGGACCTCGGTCTGGCTCTGCTGGAGGCCAGCGACTTCAAAGCAGCCGCCGTCCACCTCGACAAGGCCATCCTTCTCCTCGGCCGCACGCCAGACTCCGCCTATCCGCGCTACCTGCGCGCGAAGATCCACGCCGAGCACGTCGAGACTCAAAAGGCCGCCGCCCTGTTGCAGGACGCCGTGGCCATCCAGCCGCGGTTTGCCGAAGCGTGGTCCGACCTCGGTGAGGCCCGCAAGGCGATGCTGGATGAGCCGGGCGCCTTGGCGGCGTTCGAGGAATCGGTCCGGATCGACCCGGAGAACGCCGTCGCCCAACTGCGCCTCGGCGGGGAGCTGCTGCGCCAGGGCCGGCCCCACGAGGCCGTCCAGCATCTCCAGGCGGCCGACCGCCTCAAGCCGAACGATCAGGCGACGCTGAACGGCCTGCAACTCGCCCTGCGCCAGGACGGCCAGATTGATCAAGCCAACGTCGTCAAGCAGCGGCTCACTGAAGTGTTGCACGCCATTGACGTGGAGAGCCAAAACGCCTTCAATGCGCTGCGACTCAACAACGAGGGCGCCGAGTTGGAAAAGGACGGCAAGCTCTCCGAGGCTCTCGAGAAGTATCGTGCCGCTCTCGCCCTTGACCCCACCCACATCGGGATTCGAGTGAACTATGCCGTCGCCGCCCTGCGCCTGGGCCGTTGGGCCGACGGGCTTGCTCAACTACGCGAAGCCCTTAGGCGAGCCCCCGGCGATCCCAAGATCACGGCTGCGCTGAACGACGCCCTGGAGCAGGCGCCCGTCGAGTTCGGAGGTCAGGGCCGGCCGGTTCCAGCGCCCAAACCAGGCCGCCGTTAGCCTTTCGGCGCGACCGTGGAGTGGTCATCCGGCCATCGCAATATGCTCCTCCCACAACACCGCCTCGTGAGCCGCACCAGCTATTCCCGTCCGCAATCGCTCCGCGCTCTGGAGAACGTCACTCGCCAGGTGATGTCGCCGCTGCTGTAAGCGGCCAAGGCTACCACGTCAGCCGGATCAACGACACGCCGTGCAGCGGCAGCGCGAACTCCAACCGCGTTTGCCCCGCCTGCACCTGAACCCACTTCGGCGATTCCAGCAACTGCAGTTGCCCGGCCCTCTCCAACTGCGTGTACTGCTGCGGCGTCGGCTGCTGCGGCGAGCCCATCTTCTTCCAGGCCTCAAACGCGTTGCTGAACTCCCCGTCCACCCGGTAGTGTTGCATCTGGATGCGCCCGCCGGGCAAACCCGCGATCCTCACATCCACCTGCGCCGGCGGTCCCGGCTTCTCGGAATCGTGATAGTTCGAAACCATCACCGTAACCGAGTTCGTGCCCCGGCTGGCAAAGGCATGCACATCCGCGTTTCCCTTCACCCCTCCGGCCAGCATCGCTTCCAACGATTCCGCCGCTGGGTTGCTCACCGCCACCCGCTGACCTGTCATCATGCCCAGCATCCGGAAGACGTTCAACACCGGTTTGTCGATCCCATTCGTTGCCAGATCGCGGAACCCGTCGAAGTAAGGCTGGTCCTCAAATTCGAACGCCCAAGTCACCGCGCCCAACAGGTTCACTCCGTGCTTTGCTGCCAGTTCCAGATGCCGAGGCATGACGGTTGCCGTGTAGCTGGAGTACATCACACCGTTGCGATAGCTGTTGTTTGCATACACCCGCGACGAGCAGGCCGCGCAGCCTTCAGGATCCGACTCGCCGATCACAATTGGTTTGCCTTTCAACTCAGGAAACGATGCGACGATCTCGAATCCCTTGTCCAGATCGCGCAACTGATTCTCGATGCCCATCACCACGCCGCCCTCGACAAATTTCGGGCTGCCTTTGGCGTGGAAACTGACGAAATCAATGGGCGAGCCCACCTTCCCGGTCACATAGTTCTTGCCGCGCACCACGTGCGCCAGAAAGTTCCGCATCCACTCAGCCGCCTTCGCATTACCCGGTCCGGTGGAATCAGCCCCCCCGATGCGCGCGCTGGGCAGCGCCCGTTTCACCGCGTCCGCCGAGTAGTCGTAGAGCTTGTGATACTCCTCCGGAGTGCCCTTCCAATACGGGATATTGGGTTCGTTCCAAACTTCCCATAGCCAGCTGTCTACCTCGGCCTTGCCGTATTTCTGCACACAATGGCGTACCCACTGATAGACCAACTCCGCCCACTTCGCGTAGTCCTTCGGCGGATAGGCCCAACCCAGGTAGATGTCGTTGTAGTTGTCGCCTGGCTTCCAATGATGGCGGTACGGCTCCGGTTTGGTCGAGAGCGCCTGCGGCATGAAGCCAATCTGCACCAGGGGCTTCATCCCCCGCTGCAGGTAGGTGTCGAAGATGCGGTCGACAATCGTCCAGTCGTACACGGGCTTGCCGTTCGCGTCTTCTGTATACGCATTGGTCGAGCCCCACTTCAGCGCGGCTATTCCGTCGCCGGTCACCAGCAGGCTGTGTGTGCGCACGTATACGGGGACGGAACTGGCGTCGGCGAACTCCGCCAGCAGCTTCCGCCCGTCTTTCATATAGGTGTAGTTCGGTTCGTCGTAGCCGAGAAAACTCCACACGGGCTTCAGCGGCCCAAGCGGCTTTCCGGTGTCAACCTGAATCGCAACGCTCTGTCCGGAGGCCACCGGCAGCACGGCGCCGCCAAGCGCCACAAGAAGGGTGAGTCGAAGTGTCATGCTGGAGAAGTCCGGCCGCTAGCCAGCCGGTCCGATCGTCCGGATCATATCAGCTACGGGTTCACAAGGGCGGGCAGCCTCTCTTGTCTGCCTGGATCGCCGGTCTGCTATGATTGCGGGCTTAACCGGTACTTTACGGCGCATTTGGGGCATATTGTGAACGGATTGGAACTACGACCGCTCTCTCTCGGGGAGATACTCGACCGCACCTTCTCTCTCTACCGCCGGCAGTTCCTGCTCTTTGCCGGGATTGCGGCGATTCCCAACGCCCTTGTTTTACTCTTCGAGTTGGCGCGAATCATGTTTCTGCCCAACCCCTTGGCAGACGGTGCGGCCATGCTCCGCTCCCCCGGTGGCTTCGCGATGTGGGCGCTCTCTGGACTCCTCTCCTACGTCATGGCGTCCACCGCCTACACGATTGCCCTGGCGGGCATCACCTTCGCCGTGGCGGACCTCTATCTTGGCCGTGTCGCCTCCCTGTCTCAGTCCATCCGTCACGTATTCTCCGAGTTTTGGAGCGTCATGGGCATCCTCTGGTTGAACGGCATGGCCGTTGGACTCGGATTCGTCTGCCTCATTATTCCCGGCATCTATCTTGCCTGCCGACTGCTGGTCTGCCTGCCCGCCGGTCTCATCGAACGGCGCGGACCGGGCGATTCATTCAGTCGCAGCAAACTCCTCACCACCGAGTTCGCCGGCCGTGCCTTTGTCATCCTGCTGCTCTATGCGGTCGTCACCTATAGCCTCTGGATCGGGCTCGCGGTGTTGATTGCCGCGGGCCCCGGGCTGATCAGCGAAGACCCAGCCACCATGCGGCTTTCCACTATCCTCTTTCAATTGGGCGCCTTCCTGATTGGAGCCCTTAGTACGCCCATCTTTGCCATTTCCGTCTCGGTCTTCTACTTCGACCTCCGCGTCCGCAAGGAGGCGCTCGACTTGCAGTTGATGCTTAATCCCGACAGCGAGCGTTCGACACCGTCCGATCGCGGCTTGTCCCTCCTGCCGTAACCACCATGCGGGCGTGGTCTCAACTATGGCTCTTGTTGCTGGCCGCGGCGGCATCGCCGGCGCAACAACGCCCCGCCGACCTTGCCGCCGACCTGCGCCGGTGGAGCGCGGTCGTTGAAGAGGGCAAGCCCTTCGATCCAAACCTGCTGCCGGAAGCCTGGTCCGTCGGTTCGCCGGACGCCTTATACTCAATCTCCACCGCGCCGCTCAAGGCCCATCTCCAATCAGGTTCGAAGGACCATCGGGCGGTGCGCGCATGGCTTGAACTCCTGGCTGCATCGCTGGACGACAGTAATCCGGTCCAGTGGGACCCCTCCGCCGCAGAGAAGCTGAGCCGCATCCTCGCCAGGCCCGAGTTCCGGCCGCCCGCCCCGCCCTCCAACTGGGACCTCTGGTGGCGCGCGCTGGGGCGCTCCATCCAGGCGATCCTCGACAGGCTTTTCGCCTTCACCGGTAGTCACCCCAGCAGCATCCAGGTCTTCCTGTGGGTCCTGCTTATTGGCTCCAGTGGTTTTCTGGTCTACTTGCTCATGCGATCGTGGCGTCATGAGCAGCGCACCGGTCCCCTGTCACCGGGACGCCTACCGGAACTTTCGTTGAACTCCGGAGCCTGGGTCGCCGCCGCCCACTCCGCTCGCAGGCAGGGGGACATCGCCCGCTCCATTCAATGCTGCTATTGGGCGGGCGTCACTCACTTGCAGGCGGCCGGTACGCTGCCTCCTCACTTCGCTCATACTCCGCGGGAGTACCTTCGTCTGCTCTCCGGCAAACACGAGTTGAGGGCCGCTCTGGGCGTTCTGTGCACGCGACTGGAGCACTGCTGGTATGCCCGTGCAACGCCAGACGATCAGGATCTCGCCAGCTGTCTCGTCGCTCTGAAGGAGTTGGGATGCTCGGTGGACTAAGCGCCACCGACCGCCGTCTGGTCATCCTCTGCGGTGCCGCGGTGGTGCCGCTGGTGGTGGCGACTGCCTTTGTACAGTCCTCGCCTTCCGAGACCCGCAGTGTGGTTCCCTCCACTTACTCGACCGCGCCGGGAGGGGCTCAAGCCGCCTACCTTTTGCTGCAGGATCTCGGCCATCCCGTCTCGCGCCGGGAAGAGCCGCTGGAGCGTCTTGTGTCTCCGGGCCAAGGCTCGCTTCTCATCCTGGCGGAGCCATCCGAAACGCCCACGGCGGCCGATCGTGCGGCGCTGGCGCGCTTTGTGGAGACCGGTGGGCGCGTCCTGTTCTGCGGGCGCGGCGCGGAGGGCTTCCTGCCTGCGGCGCCGAAGACTGGTTCAGACTGGTCGCTTGTCCCGCGGTCCTACCTGGCCGCCTGGCCCGGACGCTACACAAGCGGTGCGCGCACGGTCAAGTTGGAACCTCGAGCCAAACTCGATAGCCGGGGCAAGCCGCTGGTTGTCCTGTACGGACCCCCGCAGGATCCCGCCATCGTGGCTTGGCGTTTCGGCCTGGGTGAGATTCTCTGGTGGGCCTCGGCCGGCCCGCTCACCAATGAGGCCATCCACCTGGACTCCAACCTGCGAGTGTTTCTCAATGCCATCGCCGGTCCCGGCGGCTCCGGCGGGACCCGTGTGTATTGGGACGAGTACTTCCACGGCCAGCATGGCTCGCTGTGGGCCTACGTGGCGCGCAGTCCGGCCCGCTGGCTCGTGTGGCAGTGCGTCTTCGCGGCGCTCATCGCCCTGCTGGCGTTCAGCCGCCGTTGGGGTCCGGTGGTTCCACCCATTGTCGAGTCCCGGCTTTCGCCGCTCGAGTTTGTCGATACCTTGGGCGCGCTCTATGAACGCGCCGGTGCTGCCTCCATCGGCGTCGGCGCCGCTTACCGCCAACTGCGCCTGCAGCTCACGCAGCGCCTGGCCTTGGCCGGCACTATCCAGGATGCCCGCCTGGCCGAGGCGGCCGCGCATCGTTTGGGCTGGAATCAGGCCGATCTGACCGCGACCTTGCAGCAGGCCTCCGAGGCGCGGCACATTGAACAGCTCGCGCCCCGTGAAGCGCTGGCGCTCATCCAGCAGCTGGAAGAGTACAGCCAGCGTCTCAGCGCTCGTACGAAACTGACTTTGGAGACCCGATAACCTTGCAGCACTTTTCCAGTCTTTGCGCTCATGTCCGCGGCGAATTGGCCAAGGTCCTCATCGGCCAGTCCGAGGTGGTCGACCAGTTGCTCGTCGTTCTCGCCTGCGGTGGGCACGCCCTGATAGAAGGCGAGCCGGGCCTCGCCAAGACCCTTGCCGTGAAGGCTCTGGCTCGTGTGTGCGGCCTCGAGTTCCGCCGCATTCAGTGCACGCCGGACCTCATGCCGGCCGACATCACTGGCACCAACGTCTTCAACCTGGGCACCAGCGGTTTCGACCTGCACCGCGGGCCCATCTTTACTGATCTCCTGCTTGTCGATGAGATCAACCGTACTCCGCCCCGCACCCAGTCCGCGCTTCTTGAGGCGATGGAGGAGGGCCAGGCCAGCATCGACGGGGTCTGCCATCGCTTGCCCCCGGGTTTCACCGTCCTGGCCACGCAGAACCCGATCGAGTTCGAAGGCACCTACCCGCTGCCCGAGGCCCAGCTCGACCGCTTCTTATTGAAGATCCGCATTCAATACCCCTCTGAGGCCCAGGAGGTCGAGATCCTCTCGCGCTACGACCAGGGCTTCGATCCCCGGCGCCTGCAGTCGATGCCGGTAGAGCCTCTGCCGGAGGGCCTGCTCACCTTGGCGCGAGGCGAGGTGGCCGAGGTGAAGGTCGAGCCGACTCTCTGCTCCTATGCGGTTTCCATCGTGCGCCGCACGCGCGACTGGCCGGCCATCGCGCTGGGCGCCAGCCCGCGTGCCGCCATCGGGCTCTTCTTTGTGGCCCGTGCGCTAGCCGCCATGGATGGCCGGGACTACATGCTGCCGGATGACATCAAGACCGCGGCCCTGCCCGTCCTGCGCCACCGGCTGATGTTGAAACCCGATGCGGCCCTCGACGGCTTGACGCCCGATCTCGTGATCCAGCAGGTGTTGGCCTCCGTGGACATTCCTCAGGTCTATAAGAAATGACGGGGTCGCTCGCACCGCCGCACATGCAGGCTCCAGCGGAGCACCGGCGGCGGCTGCCCTTCGCCTTCGGCCACCGTTTCTTCCTGGCCCTGCTACCCGGTCTTCTGTGGCTTGCGCCGGCCTGGCGTTGGCCCGGCGCCGTCGCCGGACTCTGGGTCTGGGACGCGTTGATCCTCGCCGCCTGGCTCTACGACCTGCTGCGTCTGCCCGCCCCAGGTCAACTGCGACTCACTCGCGCCTGGGACGGCCCGCTTTTCCTCGGCCGGGGCACGCGCGTGACGGTCACACTGCAAAACACTAGCGCTTGCGCCATACGGGTGCGGCTGGTGGATGTCGTTCCACCGGGTTTAGCGGATGACGTTGTGAAGCTCCTGCTCGACGTCGGGCCAGCAGGCAGCGCCTCGTCCGAATACGGTGTGATCGGTCGCGTTCGTGGTGACCTCGCTGTGGGCGATCTGTTCCTCCGATATCAGTCGCCCCTCGGGCTGGCTGAGCGCTGGGCCGTGGCGCCTCTGGCACAGTCGGTCAGGGTGTTGCCCGACCTGCCCCAGGCCCGGACGGATGCCCTGGCAGTCGCCCACCACAAGCAGGCCGAGATCGAGCAGCGCCGCCGGCAGCTTCGCGGGCTGGGTCGTGAGTTCGAAACCCTGCGGGAGTACCGGCAGGGTGACGACCTTCGTGACATCTGCTGGACCGCCACCGCGCGGCGTCATCATCTGGTGACGCGCACCTACACGGCTGAGCGCAGTCAGACACTCTGGCTGGTGGTGGACGC
The DNA here is from genome assembly GCF_963665245.1 of uncultured Paludibaculum sp. Classification (NCBI taxonomy): domain Bacteria; kingdom Pseudomonadati; phylum Acidobacteriota; class Terriglobia; order Bryobacterales; family Bryobacteraceae; genus Paludibaculum; species uncultured Paludibaculum sp. Next base: position 1,424,751 of record NZ_OY762267.1, on the reverse strand, counting down.
CGGCCGCCTGTCGCGCACGCTGGTCGAGCAGCCTGGTACGTCCTTGCGCCTCACCAAGCTTGACTACGCCGGGAACGCCGCGTTGACGCTGGCGGTGCTCGCCAGCCAGTGCGGTGACAAAGTGGGTCTGCTGGCCTATGGCCGCGCTGTACAGCAATCCATCGCTCCTGGCCGCGGCCCGCTGCACCTGCGTGCCTTGGTGGAATCCATCGCCGGAGTCCGGGCCGAGGCACTGGAGGCACAACACGCCCGGGCGGCCCGTGCCTTATTGAAGGCGCAGAGCCGTCGCGCTTTGGTGGTCTGGATCACTGACTTTGCGGAAACTCCGGGTACGCCCGATGTGATCGAGCACGCGGTGCAGCTCAGCAGCCGGCATCTGGTCGTGTTCGCCGCACTGAGTCAACCCGATTTGGCGGCCGTCGCCGCACGCACGCCCCAATCGAAGGAGGAGATGTACCGGCATGCAGCCGCGCTCGAGATCGTTCAGCGGCGTGAGGTCATGATGCGCTCCCTGCGGCAGCAGGGCATCCTGGCGCTCGATCTCCATCCGGACAATCTCTCGACGTCCCTGCTCAATGAGTATCTGCGCGTGAAGGACCGGAGCCTGTTGTAGACCAGCGCCCGAACAGATAGACGCACAGACAGGAGAACAACACGGCCGCCAGCGCGAACTTCATCACCACCGGCGTGGCCGATGCCGAGAAGAACCCTTCAATAGTGCCTGCGATCAGCAGCAGCGGCAAGGTGCCCAGCATCAGGCGGACGGCCCGTCCGCCGGCTTGTGCCAACGACGCTCGGCGTGGCAACAGGCCCGGAAACAGCAGCCCGCGCGTGATCTCGAATCCAGCTCCACCGGCGATGAAAATGGCCGGCAGCTCCAACACGCCGTGCGGCGCGACGAAGCTCCACAGCGGTAAAGCCATACCGGCGGCATACGTGGCTGCGCCTACCACGCCCAGCATCAATCCATTGAAGATCATCAGCCACAACGAACCTAGTATGGTGATGCCGCCGGCACAGGCCGCGAAGGCCACGCTGAGATTGTTCGTCGTGATCTGTGACGCGGCCACCGGCTTCATGGCCACCACGGAGTGCGTCCACATCTCATGTTGTTCGATGCTCACCATCATCTGTGGACCAAGAACCCGGTGCGCAAAGGCCGGGTCACTCGCCGTGACCACCCAGCCCACAGTCGCGGACACGAAGAAGATGGCTGTGGCGAGCGCGGTCAGCGGCAGGGTTTGGCGAAAGACCGCCGGATACACCGCGGCATAGAAATCGATGATGCCCGAGAGCCTGGGCCGCTGACCCATGTAGAGCAGATTGTGACCGCGGCCCAGAAGATCGTTCAGATAATGTGCCAGTTGCGCACTGGAGCTGTCTTCGAGTACGGTCGAGAGGTCAGCCGCGGTCTGCCGGTAAAGCAGCCCGAATTCCCGCAATTCGCCATGATTGAGTTTGGTGAGCCCGCCCGAGGCAACCCCGATGAGTTGTTCCAGGCGCTTCCAGTGAGGTTGCCGCTTTCGAGTCCAGGCAGTAGAAACCATGTCGCCAAGTCCATCCAGTTCGCAGCCACCAAGCCCATCGCTGTTCGACGTCCACACCATCGAGACGCCGGAGCAGACCCGGCTTCAATTCCAGATCGCGGGCATCGGGAGCCGTTTTCTGGCGCTGGCCATCGATACGTTGATTCAGATCGCGGCCAGCGTAGCTGGGCTCTTCATTCTATCCATCACCGGTTCACAACTGTTTGGGGTGTTCAACTACATTCCTCAACAATGGTGGACCGCTGCCATCATCGCCTTCAATTTCGTCCTGTACTACGCCTACTTCACCGTCTTCGAGATCGTGTGGCGCGGGCAGACGCCCGGCAAGCGGATCATCGGGATTCGAGTCATCAAGGAGAGCGGCCGGCCGCTTGCTCCGGCTGAGACCATCGGCCGCAACCTATTGCGGATCGTGGACCAGTTGCCTGGCATCTACGCGGTGGGTCTGGTGGCTGCCATGCTCAACGGGCAGAGCAAGCGGCTGGGCGACTACGTGGCCGGGTCCATCGTCATCAGGGAACGGAAGCAGGAGTCGATGTGGCAAGGCCTCGACGAGATTGAGCCGCCGTCGGGAGCACTGGCTGGACACCGCCTGTCTCCGGGTCACGTCGCACTCATCGAGACGTTCGCCGTCCGGCGCTCAGAACTGCCTGCTGAGTTGCGAGGACAGATGGCCCACCAGATTCTGCTGAAGATCCAGGCGGCGGGTGAGGTGCCACCGGGCCTTTCGGGCTCGCCGGAGGCGATGTTGGACGAACTGCTGCGGGCCCATCGCGCCTCTGCCAGCTACCTGTAGTCAGGCCACCACGCGCTGGATGACGTTGCCGCCGAAGTCCGTCAATTTCTCCTGGCGCCCGTTGTGGAGATACCACAACTGGTTCTGATCGAGCCCCAGCAGGTGCAGGATCGTGGCGTGGAAATCCCGCATCGAGTAAGGCTCTTCCTGCGCATTCAGCCCGAATTCATCCGTCGAACCGATGGTGCGCCCGGCTTTCGCGCCACCTCCTGCAAACCACATCGTAAAGCCGTGCGGGTTGTGGTCGCGGCCGTTACCTGACTGCGACATCGGCAGCCGTCCGAACTCGCTGCCCCAGATGATCAACGTGGAGTCCAGCAAACCGCGCTGCTTCAGATCCGTCAGCAGGGCGGCGATGGGCTGGTCCGTCATGCCGCACATCTTCTCGTGATTCTCGACCAGATCCTTGTGGGCGTCCCATTGTGTGGAGACGGGGCCGCCACCGGAGTAGAGCTGGACGAAGCGGACGCCTCGCTCCACCATACGCCGGGCTAGCAGGCATCGCGCGCCGAAATCGGCTGTCCGTGGCTGGTCCAGGCCGTAGAGCTTGCGCACGTGCTCCGGTTCCTTGGAGAGGTCGACGGCTTCCGGCGCGTAACGCTGCATGCGAAAGGCCAGCTCATACGAGGCAATACGCGCGCCCATCTCGGAATCCGTCGCTTCGGTATCGAGATCGTTCATCTTCTGCAGCAGGTCGAGCGTGGCGCGCTGCCGCTCTTGCGTCACACCGGGCGGCGGCTGCAGGTTCAGGATCGGAGTCGCTCCGGGCCGCAGCACGGTGCCTTGATGTACGGCGGGCAGGAAACCGGCGCCCCAGCACGGAGTGCCGCCTTCCGGTGTGCCCTCGGGCTGTGGCAGCACGACATATGCCGGCAGATTCTCCGACTCCGTGCCCAGGCCATAGGTCACCCAGGCGCCCAGCGACGGGTAGCCCATCAGGATCCGGCCCGAGTGCACGTGATACATGGCGGGCGCGTGCACGACACTGTCGGTGTGAAAGCTGCGGACGAAGCACATATCGTCCACGCAGCGTGCAAGGTTTGGGAAGAGCGACGAGACCCACGCGCCCGATTGCCCGTGCTGCTGAAACGCCCAGGGCGACGAGAGAATCGGTGTACTGCCGTCGGTGAACTGGCTCTGAATCTTGCCGTAGCTCTCCGGCAGCTTCTGGCCTTCATACTTCTTCAGCGATGGCTTCGGGTCAAAGGTGTCCATCTGGCTGGGCGCGCCCACCATGTAGAGAAAGATCACCGACTTGGCTTTGGCCGGAAAGTGGGGCGGCTTGGCGGCCAGTGGATTCACTCGCGCCTCCGCCTTGCCTTCCTTCACCAGCAGGCTTTGGAGGGCAATAGCGCCGAAGCCATGGGCGGCGTCCAACAGAACATTGCGGCGTGACCGCGCCACGGGCCGATGATCGCCGGAATCAGGGGATGTAGATGAACTCATTGCGGTTCAACAGCGCCAGGCAGAACTCCTGGAGCGTTCCTCCCTTCGTGAAGAAGTCCCGCGCCATCGCGGTCTCCGATGCCTTCGGAGCTCGGGCCAGAGCGAGCTGATACGCGCGCTGGACGCGAGTTGAGGCAGGCCCGGCCTGGGCGACACGTTTGGCAAACGCTGCGGATTGCTCGGCCATGAAGTCGCTGTTGATCATCGAGAGTGCCTGCAGCGCGTGCGTCGAGACAGGCCGGTAGGCGCATGAGGTCATCGCATCGGGCTGATCGAAGTTGGCCAGCATGGGTAGTCGCACAGTCCGCTTGTTCAGCAGGTAGAGCGAGCGGCGGTAGATCTGCGCGCGGTCCTTGGGCAGCGGCCACAGGTTGTCGTTCTCATACTCGGTGAAGATGGAGTCATACACCTCCTTCTCAATGGGCACGCGAATAGGCGGCCCGCCCATCTCCGGGTTGAGCATTCCGCTGACAGCGAGTACGGAGTCACGAATAGCCTCCCCTTCCAGCCGTCGCTTGTTCATGCGCCAATAGAGCTTGTTCTCAGGATCAACCGCCTCAGGGGCCGCATCCCGAGCGGCCGACTGGCGATAGACGCTGGACAACAGGATGAGGCGGTCAATCGCCTTGACACTCCATCCCTTGGAGACGAACTCCGATGCCAGCCAGTCGAGCAGTTTGGGATTCGTCGGCCGTTCGCCCATCACGCCAAAGTCGTTGGGTGTGCCGACGATGCCGCGGCCCATGCGGAACTGCCAGATGCGGTTGACCATGACGCGCGCCGTGAGCGGATGGTCGGGCTGGGCGAGCCACTCGGCCAGGGCGGTGCGCCGGCCCGCCGCCGTGAGCGGTACGGGCAGGGACGTCAACACCAACGGCAGCCCAGGCGGCACGGTGCCGAGCTTCATGCGGTGGTCGCCCACCTTGAGAACGTTCGTGTCTTCCGGCTTCTCACGGTCCACCACGGCATAGGCAGCGGCCGGTGGCGGAGGCTCGTCCAGTTCGATCACGTGCAGTTGCCGGCGCAGGGCCGTGCGGCGTTCGAGTTCCGGCTTGGAGACACGGGCCAGAACCTCGTCCCACGACGGGGTGATCTGGTCCTTGGCGTTCTTCTGCTTCTCGCGGTCGGCCTCGGAGAGTTTGTCCTTGGGCACGTCGAGCAGCGCTTGAACGGCCGGCTCCAGTTTGGCACGCCGTTCGGCCACGATCGCGTCCTTATAGGGTTTCTCGATGGCCGTGATCTCGTCCTGGATGGGCTTCAGCCTGTCCTTATAGGCCTTCTGGGCTGCGTCGTACCTCGCCTTCTCCTCGGCGCTGGCCAGCGGAACCTCCTTGCCCTCGGTGCCCGCGAAGACCGCCTGTAGGCGATAGTAATCCGTCTGCAGGATGGGATCGAACTTATGGTTGTGACACCGCGCGCAGTTCATGGTCAGCCCCAGGAAAACGTTACTGACGCCGGCGGTCATCTCCACCAGCACTTCCTGACGGTTCTGTTCCACGTCCTGGTTACCGCCAGTCAGATGCTCCGGGCCGGCACGGTGGAACCCCACGGCGATCTGCGGATCCGGCTGCCCGGGCCAGATCTCGTCGCCGGCGATCTGCTCCTTCAGAAAGACGTCGTAGGGCTTGCCCGCATTGAAGCTACGGACCACGTAGTCGCGATAGCGCCAGGCGTGTGTCCGCTCCAGGTCGTGCTCAAACCCGTTAGTGTCGGCATAGCGGGCGACATCCAGCCAGCGTTGAGCCCAGCGCTCTCCGTACTGCGGTGACGCCATCAGCCGGTCGACTAGACGTTCGTAGGCGTCCGCGCGCTTGTCATTCAGAAAAGCCGTGGCCTCCGCGGGCTTCGGCGGCAGTCCGGTGACGTCGAGCGTCACACGGCGCAGCAACCGGAGCTTGTCTTCGGCGGCGGATGGCTGCAGCGCCTTAGCTCGCAGCGCTTCCAGGATGAATGCGTCGATCGGTGTGCGGACCCACGGACTGTTCAGCTTGGGTGGTTCGGGACGAACGACTTTTTGGAACGACCACCAGTTGCGGCGGGCGAGCACGCGGGCGCGATCCTTGTCGGTGTCGCCGTGATATTCGGCGGCGGCCAGAAGTCCGACGATAGCCAGCCCAGCCCAGAGTTTCATCGCGTTGCCCCAGTGGATGAGGGCAATTATACAACGCCGGCGATGTCATTCAGCGTTTTACACCAGGACGCCCGTCTCGTCCACCAGCGGCGAGCCCGAATCGGCCCTTGTGGCCTGCGCAGGCCGACTCCGATTACTGGCCAGGGAGAACCATGCCGCGCGATAGCGTCCGCGCATCGTCAAACAGTGCCCTGTGCGCGTCCCCGGCGCGACGGTCGAAAATATCCGACCAGCCCATGAACCACACCCAGCGCGGCTGATTCGTCAGCACCTCGGCCGAGGGCGGCGCGCCCACCTCGCCCAGTGCCACCGGCTTACCCGAGGCCAGCGCCACCAGGTCGTCGTAGTAGCTTTGCTTGAACTCGCCATAGACGTCGGTGGCCAGTACGTCGACGTATTGCAGACCGGGGAAGAAGTCGTAATAGGGGCTGGTGGCGCGGCCGGTGTGGGCGTTCTCGTTCCAGACCCAGATGAGATTGTCGAGCCGGTGGAAGTTCACCAGGCGCTCCCAGGTCATGCGGTAGAGGGCGGGGAAGCCGTTCTCCCCCTTGCGCCCGCCCCACCAGAACCAGTTGCCGTTGTTCTCGTGATAGGGCCGCCACAGTACCGGAATCCTGGCCTCCTGCAGCCGCTTTAGGTAGCCGGCGACGACGTCGACTTGAGCCAGCCAGCGGCGATTGAGCTCGGTGCCCGGCGTTGTGAGAGCCGCCCACTGGTCGTCGGTCAACTTCGCTTGCACACTGCCTCGCCAACCGCTGCCGGCCGCCACCGGTTCCTCGTCGATGGGGCGGACGGCATGCCACATCAACGTAATGATGGAACCCGCTGCGTACTGCTTCTTCGCCTCTTCAATCATGCCGTCGCGGCCCGCAATCGAGTCCTTGTCGTCGCCGCCCGTGAAGCCGAAGTCCGAGCCCCAGACATACGGATACTTGCCCACCTTGGCGGCCAGTTGGTCGCTGTGCTGCGAACGGTGGTTCGGGAAGTTGTGCTGGCCCGAGAGGATCGACTTGCCGGAAAGCGCGCACAGCTTCTTCAGAAGAGACCGCGCCTCTGGAGTCGCATTCGGATTGACCGGCCCACACGGTGCCGGCGTCGGCGAGAGCAGCGCCGGCTGGCCAACGGCGCTCATAGCCAGGAGCAGAGACGAGGCAAAGTGTTTCCACATTATGTCCGTCCCCGGTATATCACACCACCTCAGGAGTGAATGCCGGGCGCTTCATGGCCGGTCCGCTCGACATATTCGACATAGGACCCCGGATAGATATGGGGGTTGCGGTCGCCCTCGTCGCCGCTCAATTCCAGCACGCGCGACCCTAGACCGCGCAGGAACGTGCGGTCGTGGGAGACGAAGATCATCGTACCTTCGAACTCCTTGAGGGCGTCCACCAGCATCTCTTTCGTGGCCAGGTCCAGGTGGTTCGTAGGCTCGTCCAACACGAGGAAGTTGGGCGGATCGTAGAGCATCCGCGCCATGGCGAGACGCGACTTCTCGCCGCCGGATAGGGCGCGGATGGGCTTCTCCACATCGTCGCCGCAGAACTGAAACGCGCCGGCGAGAGTGCGTAGCGCACCCAGGCCGTCCAGCGGGAAGTCGCGCTGCAACTGTTCGATCACCGTGAGGTCGTAGTCGAGCACATCCAGCGACTGCTGGGCGAAGTAGCCCATTTTGAGGCTTGCCCCCAGACGCACCGAGCCTTCATCCGGTTGCAGGGCGCCCGCAATCATCCTCAGCAGCGTCGTTTTGCCCGCGCCATTGCGGCCCATCACGGCCCACCGCTCGCCGCGCCGCACCGTGAAGTTGAGCCCCTGGTAGATGACGCGCGAGCCGTAGCTCTTGTACAAGTTCTCGACCACCGCCACCTGGTCGCCGGAGCGCGGCGGGACACGGAACTCGAACTTCACCACCTGCCGTTTCCTCGGTAGTTCGATACGCTCGATCTTGTCGAGCGACTTGATGCGGCTCTGCACCTGGGCCGCCTTGGCGGCATGCGTCTTGAATCGGTCGATGAAGCGTTGCTGCTTGGCGAGCATCGCCTGCTGGCGCGTGAAGGCCGCTTGCTGGTTGGCCTCGCGGATGGCGCGCTCGCGCTCGTAGAAGTCGTAGTTGCCCGAGTAGGACACGATCTCTCCGGCGTCGATCTCGACGATCTTGGTGACGATGCGGTTCATGAACTCACGGTCGTGCGAGGTCATCAGCAGGGTGCTGGGTAGCGATTTGAGGAACTGCTCCAGCCAGATGATCGACTCGATGTCCAGGTGGTTGGTCGGCTCGTCCATCAGCAGGATGTCGGGCTTGCCCAACAGCACGCGGGCCAGCGCGACACGCATCTTCCAGCCACCGGAAAGGGCTCCGACGTCCCCGTCGATCTGTTCGTCCTGGAAGCCCAGACCATTCAGGACTTCGCGGGCCTGCGCCTCGATCGTGTACCCGCCCAGGTGCTCGTACTCCTCCTGGACCTCGCCGAAACGGGCCAGAATGCGGTCCATGTCGTCCATCTGTTCGGGATCGCCCAGGGCATGGTTGAGCGCCTCCAGTTCATGGTGGAGGTCACCGACACGCCCGCTGCCCGCGATTGCCTCGTCAAGGACCGATCGCCCCTTCATCTCCTCGACGTCCTGCCGGAAGTAGCCGATGGTCAGTTTCTTGGGGATCGAGACCTCCCCTTCGTCGGGGAACTCCTCGCCAACGATCATCCGAAAGAGCGTGGTCTTGCCGGAGCCGTTCGGGCCTACCAGACCCACCTTCTCGCTCGGATTGAGCTGATAGGAGGCTTCAACGAAGATGAGTTGCTTGCCGTACTGTTTATTGACGTTGGAGAAAGAGATCATCGGGAACCAGACAAGGATGAACGCCGCCGGACGGCGGTGTCGCACGTTGAGGCAGTCTCCTTCCAGTGTACAAAGCGGCGCGCCTCGGCCGTGAGCGTCTTCAACAAAATTGGCGCAAAACTGTCATCCGGTTGGAAGGGAGTGCCCTGTAGCCTGATGGCTTGCCGTCGCGGGAACAGTCCGAAAGCTTGGTTTGCGCGCTGCGACGAATACTCGCCCAGCCGGCCGCGGTGCTCTTCCACTCCTGGCACTGGAAGGCGGCCCTGTTCAGTGCCTCCCTGCGGGCTCTGATGTTCTTGTTCACGACGCTGAAGTTCGGTTGGCGCGCCGTGGCCGGCGCGATGGCGGCCGAGTTCGTACTGCGCATCGCCACCACGGGTTTTTGCGGAGCACTCACGCAATCGTTGCGGTATGTTCAACCGGCGTGGCAAGGGGCCATGGTGACACTGCTCGTGCTGCCGTTGACGATGCAGTTGCTGGAACTGGGACTGCATCTGCTGCGCGGCACGCCGAACCTGCGCGCCGGTGTCGGTGTGTCCACGGGGTTCACCATTCTGTCAACGCTCTTCCACGTGTATGCAACGCGGCAGGGCGCGTACCTCACAGGGACCCACGCGACCTCGCTGGGAGACGACTTGCGGCGCACGCCTCAGCTGCTCACAGGCTTTCTGGCCTTGCGATGGTGTGCACTCGATAAAACAGAAAAAGATGGAAATGTTTCAGCAGATTCACCGGTTCTCCATCAAGCTGCAAGGCCCCGTCGGCCATCCTGTTCCAGATGAATGCGTGGCGTGACCCGTCGACTCTCAGGAGGCAAAGATGAACCGTACGAAGATTGATCTGCACTGGCGGGAGCCGAAGGCCGCCGCGCGATACAGTCATGGTGTCTCTCTGCACAGCCATACAATGCACTCGCGGGAGACACTGTCGTTCATTCCCCGTCATGTTCCGCGCATCCCGGTGCTGGGCTCGTTGGTGGCGGCGCAGGAACGACGATACCGTGCACGCAGCGGCAAGGATATCGACTACTCGCGGGCATGGTGGACGCCGCCGTTGAGCGGACCACAGGCCCTGGAACTGGAGTCAAAGCAGGTGACCGGGCAACTCGGCCTGGAGGCTCTTGTCTCTCTGACCGACCACGACAACATGGACGCTCCGAGGTTGCTCACGGTGGTGGAATCGTCGCGTCATGTACCTCACTCGGTGGAGTGGACCGTGCCCTTTGGCCCGTCGTTCGTCCACCTGGGCGTTCACAACATTCCGCGCGCCCCGCTGGCGTCGATTGAGGCCGGGATGCGCGAGTATACGCAGCAACCCGATCCCGCCCTGCTGGCCGGTCTGCTGGAGGAACTCAGCTCGTCGCGTGACACGCTGGTGGTGCTGAATCATCCCCTGTGGGACGAGGCCTGCATTGGAGCAGCCCGCCACGCGGCGCTGATAGCGGGTTTCCTCCATCGCCACCGCGGTTGGATCCACGCGCTGGAGTTCAATGGGCTGCGGCCGTGGCGCGAGAACCAGGCCGTGATCGAGTTGGGTGCCGACTGCGGTCTGCCGGTGATCTCCGGCGGCGACCGCCACGGCCTGGAACCAAATGCCGTGGTGAATCTGACGAACGCGACCACCTTCTGCGAGTTTGTCGACGAGGTCAGAGCGCACGAGATGAGCCACGTCCTGGTGCTGCCGCAGTTCCGCGAACCGTTCCTGTTGCGTTGTTTCGAAGTGATGCGGGACGCGTTGTGCCACCTGCCGGGTGCGGCGGGGCGTGAGTCGTGGGCGCAGCGTGTGTGGTACCAGCCGGACGAGGGCGAGCCTGTGACGATTGCGGAGCTGTGGGGCGGCCAGGGGCCGGCCGTCGTGCGGCACTTCGTGGGGCTGGTGCAACTGTTCAGCAACTCCCGCGTCCACGGGATGGTTCGAGCCGCGCTGTCCGGCAGTGAGGAGGCGGCGCTGTGATCCCTCGCGTCGCGTTCTTCACCGATTCGTTTCACGAAGTCAACGGCGTCGCGTTGACTAGTCGCAGCCTGCACGAGTTCGCGCGCCGGCGGGCGTATCCGTTTCTCTCGGTTCACTTTGCGCCGTCGGCGAGCTTCACCAGAGACGGCGAGTTCTGGACCGCCGAGTTTGCACGCAGTGCCTGGCGGCTGGGGCTCGAGCGGGATCTCTCCTTCGACCTGCTATGCCCCAGGCACAAGCAGCGGATGGCCGAACTGCTGCGGGAGTTCGAGCCGGACGTGATCCACGCCACCGGTCCCGGCGACGCTGGGATGCTGGCGGCGTGGCTGGCGTATGACTTGAAGGTGCCGCTGGTGCTGTCATGGCACACCAACGTCCATGAGTACGCGGGACGCCGGCTGCGGCGCATGTTGCGGGGGGTGCCTGCCGGACTGGTGAACCACGCGGACGTGTGGGGTGAACGCGCGGCATTGAGCCTGTCCTGCCGCTTCTATCAACTGGCGCGAGTCCTGCTGGCGCCGACTCCGGAGCTCTGCACACTGTTGCATCAGCGCACCGGGCGGCCGGTACGTCTGATGACCCGTGGAAGCGATACGGTTGGATTCGGCCCTTCCTTCAGGGTCCGGAGGGACGACGACGGCCAGGTGGTCTTGGGGTTTGTCGGGCGGCTCTCGCCGGAGAAGAACGTCCGGTTGCTGGCGCGTGTGGAAGACGCGCTGGAGCGTGTGATGCCAGGCCGGTATTCATTCTTGATCGTGGGTGACGGCAGTGAGCGGGCTTGGTTGGAGGCGCGGCTGCGCCGGGCCACATTCACAGGCATCCTGCGCGGCCAGGCGCTGGCGCAAGCATACGCGGATATGGACGTGTTCGTGTTCCCGTCCGAGACCGACACCTACGGCAACGTGGTCGTCGAGGCGATGGCCTCCGGAGTGCCCGCCGTGGTGACGGGCCGGGGTGGTCCGAAGTTCCTGGTACGGCCCGGCGAGACAGGGCTGATTGGGCATGGAGCCGAAGAATTCATCGAACAGGTGATGCGATTGGCCGGGGAGGACGCGTTGCGCCGGACGATGAGAAGTGCGGCTCGATCGTTCGCTGAAAGCCAGTCATGGGATCGGGTGTTTGAGGGCGTGTACGCGGCGTATGGTGAGGCACTGCAGGGCGCTACGGTCGAGGAGAGATCGGTTCGTGGCCCGGGACCGGCGGCGGTGTTCGACGAGATCTGACATCGGTGGAACGGCGAAGGCCCCCCTTCCACGGGACAGCGCCATGCACCCACTTGGCAGCGCACCGTCGCCGCATCGGACGTTACGACACCACCCCACATTCAACGGACGGCATACAGTCGGTAGTCCCCTACGCTGCCCACCAGGCGGAAGCCCCACGCTTCTGGCTCCTTCATGAAGTCCGCAGCCCACGGCACCCCGGCCGACGGACCCGCCGCCAGCGTAAGGTATCGCACATCGTGGCTGGCAAACTGGAGGCCGACCCTGTCGCGCGCCTTCTGCGGCATGGCGTCCAATAGGATCCGGTACAACGACCACATTTCCGAGGTCTGCCAGAACTGCTGAGTCACCGCGCCGGAGTAGTAGCTTGGCAGACCTGCGCAATCGAAGACCCTCGCATCACGAGGGATATGTTTTCGGGCAAACTCAGCAAATTCGTAGATGGGCATTGTCCGGCGCAAATAGGACTGTTGGCTCTCCATTCCTAGTGCGGCCTGGTAGGGCCATCCATCGAGAGCGACGCCGGAACCGGAATACACAGAGGCAACAGCGGGCCAGCTGGCGATGGCAGCCACAATTGTCAGGGTGTGCGCCAACTTGCGGGGCACGACCGCCATCAGGGCAAGAACTGCGAACAGGAACGAGGGCAGGAGGAATCGTGCACTCAGGTTCTGAGTGTAGATCACGAACAGGATGCAACTCGCCAGGGCAATCGGCCGGACGCTCTTCTTCCACAGGCCAAGCAGGCCCAGCGGCGCGGCGATCACAATAGGCCCAATAAGGCCCAGACGACTTCCGTGGAACGCGATGTCGTCGAGGACGCTGAACTCGCGAAGACCGTTAGGCGACAAAAACTGAAACACACCTCTCAAGTACGAATCGGTTTCGGGAGAAAACCAGATGTTCCGAAAGACCGTGTTGAGCATCGGAGCAACAGGATTCCAGGTAGAAAAGAGGGCTCGCCCCATCCAGGGGGCGGCAATCATAAAAGCCCCGGCGGCAAAGCCCGCCAGTTCCGGCAGTCTTCTCTTTATTAGGAGAACGATGATGATGGCTGCTGGCACCACCAGGCCGGGTAATTTCACGGAATAGCAGAAACCGGCTGCGACGCCCGCCAGTGCCCAGGACGCCGGCGACGAATCCGGCCACAGGTCGAGCACCAGGTAGAACGTCACAAGGGTAGCCAGCACGAACGCAATATCGGTGTACGCACTCGTGGCGCTTACGCCCACTGACGGGCAGGCCACGAAGACGACTGAGGTACAGGGAGCGGCCCATGTCGGCAACTCCAACTTCTTGCCGACTGAGAGGAGCAGAGCCACAGTAGCGAAGAGGCAGGCAAAATGGACCAGCGCTGGGGCGACAGAATCTGCGTTGAGCGAAAGCGCGAACCCATAGATGGTCTCCATGCCCTGAGGCAGCAGTTCATAGAATCCAATGCGATTCGGGAAGCCGCCGTTTCTGAGCCATTCCATCGGCAGTCCGAGATGGTAACCGGTCGCATCGTAGCCGGTTTCCGGGGCGAGGGCATGCATCCCATAGAGGACGGCGTAGACGCCAAGCATGACAAGCACGGGCACCGGAAAGCTGATCTGCCTTGGCCCGACACGAGGGCCAATGACAGCGGCAAAGCCACCGATAGCTGCTACGCCAACCAGGATGAAGGCAGGCGGATAGCCTAGTCCGCTCTCCAACAGGAAAAAGAAAATGCAGCTCAGAACGGCCATGCCCAGCACCATGCGGACCGGCCAGGGGAAAGGCCGCCCAGGTGTCACGATGCGCCCGGTGCAGTAACAGGCCGCGCAGACGAAAAGTGCTGAGGCGATGGAAGTGAGTGCGGCGATCATAGGGTACGGACGTTCAGTCAGGCGGCGTAATCTTTGTCGCTACGAACTGGACTCAATGCTCTGGACGGCGGTCAAAGGTCAGACCACCGCTGGGTGGGCGCCCTGCGCCGTTGTCGGCGTCCACGTTTTGGCTGGTCTGATGATGGGGCCCAGCCATAGGAATTCTCCGGAGCCCAACCATCCGCCTTCTTGATGCGGATGAACTCCTACGGCTGCTGCGGAGTTGCTTGTGGCCTCTGATTTTACTACATTCCGGGCAAACACTTACTCGATTTGTGTTGCTAGGGGAACTGGGTCCGGTCGGGTAGTTCCTTCGATCAAGCGGCCGTGGAAGTCAGCTACGAACTCCACGTCCATCGATCCAAAACGGATCCTCTGCCCCGCTGCCCCGCGGCGCCGGTCTGGTCAGAACGAAAACCGCGCGCTGACCTGGATCTGGCGGCCTGGAGTGGAGGATTCGGTGATGGTACCAAACTGCGCGGTGTTCACGAAGCGATTGGGCGTGCCCAGGTTCACCTTGTTGAGCGCATTGAACGCCTCCAGACGGAGCTGGAACCGGGCGGCTTCGGTGACGACAAACGTGCGGGCGGTAGCGACATCCAGCGTCTGCAGGGCAGGGCCGTACACGGTATTCCGTCCGGCATTGCCGAATGTGTAAGGTGCCGGCGCCGAGAAGGCCAGTGGATTGAACCACTGCTGGGCGGTGTGCGTACCCGGCCCAAGGACCGGTTGGCCAGTATAGTTGGCACGCACCGGATTCTCACCAAGGACCGTGCCGGTATTGGCTGTATCGCCAAAGACGGAGATGGTAAAGGGGAAGCCGCTTTGCGCCTGATAGATTGTGGACAATTGTCAATTGCGCGACACGGCGCGGGACCAGTTCCAGCGGACCAGCATATGAACGTCATACACGGCGCTGAGCGCGAAGCGGTGCCGGATGTCGCAGGATGGCCCTTTCTCCGAGTTCAAGTCCTGGTTGTTCTGCGGGATGGCGGCTTCGAACTTGGGTGAGCGGAAGTCCGGTGCATCGCTGAGGTTCTTGGCATAAGTGTAGTTGGCTAGGAGGCTGAGTCCACCGGAGTAGCGCCGGCGCAGGTTGACGTAGCCGGCGTCATACCAGCTTCGTGCCGTGTTCTCGAGCCAGACGACCGTGCTGACGGGGATCGTGTTGCTGACGACCGTGACGCTGTCCGGAAACACCGTACCCTGCGGGACGGTGGCGCTCCCATAAGGTCGGCGCGGCTGAATCAGGCCCGAACCGGGGAGGGCATTGTTGATGAGGTGGGCGCGCTGCAGACGAAAACCACGATCGCCTTGATAGCCGATTTCGAGAGTGGTTGCCTGGCCGAGGCTCTTTTCGATGGAAGCCGACAATTGATGGACATACTGAGGCGCCTGGAAGGGATCGAAGGCGGTGAAGCTGGTGACGGTTCGGCCGACGACCGGCGCGGCGAAATCAAAGGTCTTGATGGAAGGCGTAAAAGCGTCGCTCTGGTTGGTTTCCGGGAAGATGATAGGCACGTTGTGGAGGTTGTTGCACCACGTGTTCATGTCCACAGGCGTGTAGAAGATCCCATAGCCGGCCCGCACGACCAGACCGAAGCGAGGAATCTGTTGCGCGATGCCGAGACGTGGAGCGAACTTCAGTTTGTTCGGATAGAAGAGTCCCTTGGGTGTCCCCATCTGGCCGCCGATGTAGGCAGTGAGCTTCTCCGGTGTGACGAACAAGCCGGCCCATTGGTTGGAGACATCGGTGAGGGGGCTCATGAACTCATAGCGCAGGCCGAGATTCAAGGTTGTGGTGGGCGTGATGCGCCAGGTGTCCTGCACATAGGCGTCGGCGTACCACTGACGCAGGTTCATGCGTGGGGAACCCACCTGGCGCTGCCGCACCGCCGGGAGTCCCAACTCCATGCTGGCTAGCGCGGAGCCGGTGCCATCGTTGGTGGCTGTGCGGGTGGTGTAGCCGCTGGTGAATTGATAGTAGCCGCGGCTGAGGACATAGGCCCACATCGGCCAGATGAAGCGGCGATACGCCCCACCCACCCGAAGACTGTGGTGGCCATGCTGCCACGAGAGCGTGTCTCGCCCTTCCACGATGGTGTCCCAGCTCTGCATGGGCGTCGCTTGAAAGGTGTCGCCGAACGCGGAATACCCTTAGACGTTGAAGTAGGGTGCGCCCCACGCACGCGCGCCCCCGAAGCCGACACCCTGAATGCCCAGTTCGCCGATGATGTTGTTGACGCCGGCGTTCTCTTCCGAATGGGTCATGGAGAGACGCGAGTAGGCGATCAATGCTGTGGTGACGAGGTTGGACGATAGGACGCGCGTCCAGCCGATGTTGGCGTTCTGCGAGAGGTTGTCGTGGAAGAGGCCGAAGCCGGGCAGATTCTGGGGTGTGAATCCGTGCTCCGCTCCCGCGGAGAAACGGGCGGTGATCTTGCCGGCCTGGTCGAACACGCGGTCGACACGAAGCGTGCCCTGATCGTTGGTGCTGCGCTGGTTGCGTTGATCCAGGAAGTTGTTGGAGTCCTTGCCGGCGCCGACGACGGAAGGCACTCCATCCATGATCATGGCGCCCATGTCCATGGTGTTGGGGCGCGGCACATAGCGGTTCAACATGACCTGGGCGGCGGAGTTCAGAAGACCCGAACGGATCACGTTGCAGGGGAAGGGGTCGCGGAGGTTCTGTGGATTGGTCTTGCTGACCGGCTTGGAGGGATCGTAGTCTGGGTTGGCGCGCTGGCTGAAGGGATTGAAGATATCCACGCCGGCGCCGCTGAAATCACCGGCCGCTTCCTCCTCCATGGGTACCGTGCCGATGGAGGTGATGGCCTTCACTCGGCGCAGCCCTTCGTAGTTGGCGAAGAAGAATGTCTTGCTGCCGACGAGAGGGCCGCCGAGAGACGCACCGAAATTGTTCTGGACGAGGAACTTCCCCCCGGGATCCTCGTTGAAGCTATGCGCGTCCATGGCGCCGTTGCGCAGGAACTCATAGGCGGTTCCGTGATACTTCGACGTGCCGCTCTTGGTGATGATATTAATCTGGCCGCCCCCGGCGCCGCCCAGCTCGGCCGAGTAGCTTCCGGTCTGGACCTGGAACTCGCGGACCGCGTCGGGCGAGAGGCTGAGGTTCTGTGTATTGAAGGTCGGGTCGGTATTGACGGCGCCGTCAATGAGGAAGTAGTTCGCGTTGGGGCGGTTGCCGCCGATCGTCAGCGAAGAGTTTTGGCCCGGACGCCAGTAGAGCGGGTTCATTGAGCCCGTCTGCGCATGTACGGCCGGGCACATAGGTACCGTGCCCCTGGTGCGAGCCGGGGACGGTAAGAGCAAGGTCGAGCAGGGCCCGTCCATTGAGGGGCAATTCCTTGACAGATTTGGTCTCGACAACTTCACCGACAGCAGCATCCTGGGTCTTGAGCATCTCCACCGTCGAGGTCACCTCCAGTGAGGTCTTAGCCGGACCGACGGTAAGGCCCAGGTCGAGACGCATGTTCTGTCCCACTTCGAGGCGGATCGGATGCGTGGCCGTGGAGAAGCCCGAAGCCTGCGCTTCGATGGTGTACGGCCCGGGAACAAGGCCGGGAATCTCATAGCGGCCGGTTGATCCGGTAGTGACTGATCGGATGACGCATGTTTCGTCGTTGCGCGCCTGAACCACCGCATTGAGCACCGCGTCCTGATGGGGGTCTGAGATGATCCCATTCACGGTCGCCAGGTTACTTTGAGCGAAGACCAGCGGACAGCACACGGCCGCTGTGACCCAGATGACGATTCTAGCCATCGTGGGTGAAAGTATAGAACCGTGAAGATTGAATTCCTATAACTTGAACCTATTAGGCCGGCGGAGGCCGCAGCCGCACGCCGGCGTATGGCATTGTCATGGCCGTGCTGCAAGGCTTGGCGCGACTATTCGCCAGGACGGGAGCCAGTATGATGACCGTGTTCCTGCAATATCCTGCATGCCGAAAGGGCCTAACGGAAGAGATGTGCGTTTTGATGGCTTGGCTGGCGCGGGACGCAGGGGGCGAACTATGCGGATCACACATGTTCTAACTATCGGTAGAGACGACAACGCGGTGATTGACGTGTTCCGGGAAATTGGTGTGGAACTGTCAGACGCCGGCCTTCGTGGGGGCCCACTCTATTGCAAGGTGGCTGAGGACGACGCGAGATGGAGATCCGTGGCTCAGTTGCTGGCCGATCTTGAGTCGGAGAAGCACTGGATCGGCCGGCGCATCGAAACGACCTTCACCGACGAGGAAAGGTCAGCGGCACGGTTCTTGGCACTGGACTACTGCTGGACGAGTGGATACCCCGAGCCGTCCGACATAACTGTTGTTCCTGGACTGAGGTGTCTGCCCTTTGAGGTCACAACCTACAATCTGAGTGATCGGTGTATGTTCTGCGGCGTTGGCCCACGGCAGAAGGCGCTGTTCCGCATGAAGGGAGAGCCTGCCTGGGGACGCAGATCGATTCTGAAGTTGAACTGGGTGGACGATGAGTTGTTTGTGCGAAAGGATCGATGGGCGTCCGTATTCCGCCCGCTTGGGGTCGAGTGCGAGCCGGTGCTGCACCATCGATCAGGCGCGCCCCTGGAAACGGTCGTCCAGTTGAAGCTTCAGCAAACGGCAAGTCTGAATCTGTATGGAGTGCCCCCGGCTGCGTGTACGGCATGTGGCAGGCAGAAATACTCTCCTGTCTGTCGGGGCCCCTTTCCGGCTGTCCTGAGCATGGGCCCGCCGATCGCGAAGACCCGTGAGTACTTCGGGAGCGAGGGAACTGCATTCAACGAGATCCTGGTGACGGCCGCACTCTTCGAAAGAATCGAGTTGGCGGGATTGAAGGGCGCGGAGTTCCGCCCCTGTGCAACGGCCGGCGACCAGACTTCATGATGAAGCCCCTGGCGTCGGGCTTGTTACAACAACTGGTCGACGACGACTGGTGGAGCACGGAAGCACCCTTCAGCGGGCAGGACCGCAGTCGGGTCTTGGATATCGCGTTCGTCTGCCGTCCGAGCAGGATCGAGAACGGGCGGCAGGTCTTCGGCACGCAGGTAGAAGAGGGAGCAAATCGGCCTCTCGGGGGATGCCGGCCTACGCCGGACAGCCCATCGGGGGAACGGGAAGAAAGGCATAACCTATCCCTCTCACACTGGCAACGCCGACCAGGGTTTGGCTCGCCTTCGAATCGGGACCCATTGATTCTCCTTTCCGGGGCTCGCCGCCGACCGGCCGCCACGCCGGCGCGAGGGAAAGATCTCCCAAGGAACGACCAGCCGGGTGGGAGCCGCATATGGCGATGCGGGATGGGCTCCGGAAAGGAATGGGACCTTTTCGCCCAGGTGCCACGTAGTATTGACTGGGAGGCCCCATGAGTATGCGCGGACGGCTGTTCCGGGAGGTGGCGGCGGCCGGGTTGCCCGCCGGGCCCGGACCATCGAATGTGATCGACAGGGCCCAGATCCTGGCTCTTCCCGAGCCGGCACAACGCTACCTGCAGTTCATGCGAATCGTGGGGCGCCAGCAAGACTGGTCCTTCCAGCTTGGATTCACAGGCCGATTTCGAACCAAGCCGGAGCAACCGTGGATGAAGTGTCAAACCCTTCAGTACAACAGCCGCCTGGCTTTGGCCCGCATCTTCCACATCAGCATCCGGCTTGGTGGCCTATTCCCGGTTGTCGCTCGTGACACGTAGGTGCAAGGCCGCGGACGGATGCTGGTCAGGGCACTGGATCTCTTCACCATTGGAGATGGCACGGGCGAGGAGTTTGACATCGGTGAGTTGGTCACTTACCTCAACGATGCGGTACTGATCGCACCATCGATGCTATTGGTGCCCGAGGTCGCGTGGTTCGCGGTTGATGCCGGTTCCTTTGACATAGCACTGACGGACCATGGTCACACGGTCACCGCGCGTGTGACTGTCGATGAAGACGGCGCACCGACGGACTTCAGCACCACCGACCGGTTCTGTTATGACCCCGATCAACCCAGGCAGTTGATGCGTGCGCGTTGGACTACCCCAGTCACAGGGTGGCAGGTGGTCGATGGTCGGCGATTGCTTACCAGGGGCCAAGCGGTTTGGCATCTGCCACAGGGACCGTTTGCCTATGCGGATTTCTGCCCGGTTCCCGAAACCGTGTCCTTCAATGTGTCGCCTGGAGCCTGAGCCGGCTCTGACTATGCGTCGAACCGCTGAAGGCGGCCAACGCGGCCGCGGTCAGGAACAGTGAGAGCGTCGGGTGCCGCATCTTACGGGCGGCGCGCCGCCCCGTCTGCTTGCGGGCGCTTCGCACCCAACTCGCATAGCAGCGCGACGGCAGCCAGCCCCGCGGCCGCACAGAACGCCGCCTGGTAATCGTGATACCGGTCGTAGAGCACTCCGCCGATACGTGGTCCGATGATACCCGCAACACCCCACGCGGTGAACAGGATGCCGTAGTTGATCCCGGCGTTCTTCGTGCCCCAGAAGTCCGACGCCGCCACACCATTCACGGATAGCTGCGTCCCGTAGCACCAGTACACGACGAAGACCGCGGCGTACAGCAGCACCACGTTGCTTCCCGCCGCATACAGCGCGGGCATCGCCGCAACGCAGATCCCGATCATCACGCGCAACACGTTGATGCGCCCCAGTCGGTCCGACATCCACCCGGACAGAATCCGGCCCGAAGCGTTTCCAAACGCGCCCACCACCAGGGTCATCGTCGCCAGCGCCGCCGCGCCCACCCCCACGCTCTTGGCGAAGGGGACGAGTTGGCTGATCACCATCAGGCCGGCCGAACAGCCCAACGCATAGCCTGCCCACATCAGGTAGAACGTGCGGGTTCTCAACATCTCGCCGGGAGTGAACTCGCGCCCCGCCGTTACGCCCTGCGTCACGGGAGGAGTCCATCCCTCGGGCCTGTAGCCCGCCGGCGGATTCCGCAGCAGCAGTGCGCCCGCCACGGTCATCACCAGGAAGATCGCGCCCAGGATCTGAAACGTCGCGGGCAGCCCGTAGGTGGGAATCAGCTTCAATTGCGCCAGGGGGCCGAAGATGGCGGAGCCCGCTCCATAGCCGCCCACCGCCAGTCCCACGGCCAGGCCCCGCTTGTCGGGAAACCACTTCGCCATCACTGGAATCGGAGTGGCATACCCGAAGCCGTTGCCCAATCCGCCGATCACGCCGAAGCATAGGAAGAGGTAGTTCAGGCTCGTCGTGAACGAGCACAGGTAAAACCCGAGGCTTACCAGTACACCGCCCGCCAGGGAACACGCCAGCGGCCCGTACCGGTCCTGCAACCGCCCGGCCACCACGAAGCTCAAGGCGAACACGATCACCGCGATCGTGAACACCATCGAAGTCTCTGCCCGCTTCCAGCCGAATTGCGCCTCCAGGGGCGCAACGAAGACGCTCCACCCATACAGCGTCCCCAGCGCGAGGTTCATCGACAGCCCGCCCGCTACGCGCCACCACCGGTTCAGCCCGCGCCCCGTGTTCGATTGCATCCTACACATCGTAGGCGATTCCCGCCCTGCCCGCCTGCGAGGCACGGAACCGCCTGCACATCACCCGTGAGATCCGATCGCGGTTCGGGACCTCATTGGTCACGCCAAAATGGACGGACGAACCCAATCTGTGCCAGCGGCCGTTGCGAGCGCGTCTTCAACGGACTCAACCATGGCCCCCGGACCGCCAAAGCGGATGAAGCCGCGTTACGAACCCCAACCGTAAGGGAGGGGTCTCCGCTCGTTGCGAACCGCGCACGTCAGTAAGCGGGTACCAGTTCCGAACGCGTCTTCAACCGAGGAGTCCCTCTTCTGTCCCCCCGTTTACGCCAGGGCGAACAGACGGCGGTCACAGACGTCATCAGATCTTTATCTCTTTTATTTTCAATATATAGATAAGAACAAAAGGCGAAAGAGGCTTGACTCTCCAAGCTATCGTGAAGATAGGCCGGTTGCTATCCCGGCCTTTTTGCATTTCTAAGGAGACTTTACTATGGCTACCGCCGCTCAGATCACCGCCAACCAGGCCAACGCCCGGCGTTCCACCGGGCCCACCTCCATCGAGGGCAAGGCGAAATCGGCCCAGAACGCCCGCAATCATGGCTTCACCGCCAAGACCCTCAACATCTCCGACGCCGAACGCGCCGATTTCGAAACCCTGCAGTCCGAACTCCTCACCCAGACCTGCCCCAGCGGCCGCCTCGAAGTCGAGATCTTCCAACGCATCCTCACCCACTCCTGGAACCTGATGCGGATCGAAACCTTTGAGTCGGAGATCCTCGCCAAAACGGACCCAATGGCCGCGCCCGGCCCCGAAACAGACAAGCTCGAACGCTACGCCCGCTACCGCCGCGACCTGGAGCGGTCCCTCTATCGCGCCATCAACGAACTCCGCAAGCTCCAAACCGAGCGAGCCGCTCTCATGCAGCAGCACACGGTGGCCATCGAAGCCATCTCGAAAACCACGCCGTTGGCCGAGATCACGCGGTTGACGAAACAAACCGGAATCCTCTTCGAGACTGCCCGGCCCTGGGAGGCTACTGAGGCGGAAGAGCGCTTCATCGGTGGCGTACCCCACGCGGCGGCAGTCAACCAGGACATCCGGAGCGAGATGGAACGGCGCGCGGCGACCCCTGACAGGGAGCCCCGTCCCTCGACCCACGGCCTCGTGACCTTCCACGCCAGCGGTTTCTAGTCTGCCGGCACCCGTCCTGTGGCGAGGCACGCCAATCGGGCCAGATCCTTGCCTCCAAAATAGCCCCGGAACACGGCATAGACGTGGCCGGGCCAGCTCTTTGAAATTCGAACCTTCACCGTCAGGACGGCAGGCGAAGTGTCTCCATTCGTCTGAGACCAAGCCGGTAGGGCGGACTCTCAGTCCGCGGCTGAGCCTCCGCTCAGCCTTCTTCTCCCCAGACTCCGCCCAAACCCAAACCGCCCGCCAGCCCGTCCCGAATCAAACCCGATGCGGACTCAAAGCATCGCGTAGGTCCTCCGGCAGCGGGTGAGCCACAGGAGCGCTTCAGGCTCCGCATCTCCGTCCAGACGTCGCGGCACAACGGACTCGGCTTGCTGGCCGCCTACATGCGGTGCGGTCGTCCCCTACTGGTCTCTCAACGCCATCATTGGGTCAATCCGCGAGACACGGAAAGCGGGCAGCCAACAAGCGGCCATCGATACGATAGCCAGCAGCGTGGCCACACTTGCGGTGATGAGCGGGTCATGGGGGCTGACTTCGTAGAGCATTGCTGACATCAGCCGAGTGAGAAGGAGCGCTGCCGCCAACCCCGCCAGGATTCCGCTCCCAATCGTCGTCATCATCTGGCGGATGATCAGGCGCTGCACATCGGCGCCGCGCGCTCCCAGGGCCATGCGGATCCCGATCTCGCGGACCCGTAGGTTCACCGTATACGCAACTACGCCGAAGATGCCGAACGCCGCCAGACCGAGGGCGGCGGCCGCAAAGATGCCCAGCAGCGAGAGCGTCAGGCGGGAGGAACTGGTGGCTTCGGCAACCACGTGCTCCATGCTCTCAATGCGATAGATAGGCTGGTCCGGGTCGATACTCCAGATGGCGTGCTTGGCACTTTCGATGAGAGTGCCGGGGTCCGCTATGGTGCGCAGGACGAGATTCATTCGCTGTTCCGGGCTCTTAAGGAAGGAGACATAGAGAGTGGGCCGGGCTTCGCGGTCCGCCCCCGTGTGCTTCACATCACCGACAATGCCCACGATCTCAGCCTTCATCCCGCCGAAAAGGAGGTAGCGGCCGATGGCCCGCTGGCCGGGAAAGTAACGGCGGGCAAAGGATTCGTCAGCGACGACCGTGAGTTGCGCCGAATCGGCGGAGTCGCGGCGCTCTAGCAGCCGGCCGCCCTTGAGGGGGATGCCCATGGTCTGGAAGAAGGTGTGGCTGACGCCGCGCAGGTCGGCTTGCAGACGCTCGTTGACAGGGAGCAAAGGGCCGTTTTCGATAAGAAAGCGGGCGCGTTGATCCTGAGCATGCAGAGGTAGGACCGAGGTCAGTGCCGCGTCGCGGACTCCGGGCAGCGCTTGGGTGCGCTCCAGGACCTGAGCGAAGAATGCACCCTGTTCGGCGGCACGCCGATAGCGCGTATCCGTGGGCAGTTCCATCTCCATGGTGAGAAGGTGATCGGCGCGGATGCCGAGATCGGCGTGTTGGAGCCGGGCGAAACTCTTCAACATGAGACCGGCGGCAACGAGCAGGACCATGGCGAGCGCGACCTCGCCGGCCAACAGAAGCTCGCGGACGTGGCGGCCGCCTTCCGTAGAGCCTCGCGAGTCCTGTTTCAGGCACTCGATGAGATCGGCCTTGATTGCATGCAGGGCGGGGGCGAGGCCGAAGAGGACACCTGTGAGCAGTGAGACGCCCATCGTGAAGATGAGTACGCGCTGGTCGATCTCGAAGCCGCGCAGTGTGACTTCGGCGGCGGCATCCGGGATGGGGATTGTGGCGGGCACGATGGCTGACAGGAGCCAGACACCCCAGTAAGCGAGCAGTGTGCCGACGGCGCCGGCCGCGGTGCTCATCACGAGACTTTCGGTGAGGAACTGCTGGAGAAGGCGCCCACGGCTGGCTCCCAGGGCGGCGCGCATCCCGATTTCCCGGCGGCGCCCGACGGCTCGCGCCAGCAGGAGGTTCGCGACGTTGGTGCACGCAATGAGTAGCACGCAGGCCACGGCGCCGAAGAGCACGATTAGGGCGAGACGGATGTACTCGACCGTCACGGATTGCAGCGGAAGGACGGTGACGCGCCAACCTTCGAGTTCCGGATGCGTGGCCCGCATGCGGCTCTGTATGCCGTTCAACTCGGCGGATGCCTGTTCTGGCGAAACTCCGGGCTTGAGGCGTCCGAATACGCCGAGGTCGTGCGCAAGCCGGTCACGGTGATAGCGCAGTTCGTCGTCGGGCCACGGTACGAACAGGTCGGATGGGAAGGGGAGCCAGAAGTCGCGTCCGAGGACCCCGACAACCTTGTAGGGAATGAGGTCCATGGTGAGAGTCTTGCCCACAATGTTGGGGTCGGCTCCGAGCGCGCGGCGCCAGAAGGCGTCGGAGATGATAACCAGAGGCTTTCGACCGCCGTGGCCGTCTTCGGCCAGGAAGAGCCGGTCCAGCGCGGGAGGCGCGTTCAGCAGCGAGAAGAGATTCGTGGTGACACGCATGGCCGGGATCTGGCGGGGCTCACGCAGCCCCGTGACCGTACCAGTGCCGAGTTCGACGGCGGCCAAGTCCTGGTAGAGCCGGCTCTGCTCCCGCCAGTCATAGAAGTTGGGGCCAGAGGGCCCTTCCCGTTTGACACCCTGTTGAGTGCTGGTCTCCCAAACGATGGTGAGGCCTGCGGGATCGGGGAAAGGGAGAGGCCGGAGGAGGACCGAGTTGACAACGCTGAAGATGGCCGTATTGGCCCCGATGCCGATTGCGAGGACGCTGATCGCTACAAGAGCAAAGCCGGGACTTTGACGGAGGCTTCTGACCGCATAGCGGATGTCGATCGCCAGGTGCGAAAGCAGAGGCATGGTGGGATTGCGGGAAGCAATCATCGTGCCAAGAGGGAGAGGCTCTCTTTTCTGTGAGGTGCGGCGGACGCGTGTCCGATCGTGGGACGGACGTTGGGCGGAAACGGGATGGGGTGCGCCCGCCAACGGCCTGCCGGGGAGCCCCCGGACGAACGGGCCTGGACCCCAGCGAGTCGAGGCATCCCGCTATTGGGAGTCACCGCCGAGCTCGGAGACGAACATCTTGAACTTCTGCCCCTCGGTGCGGTAGCCGGCCATGAGTTCGATGGTGAACTCAATCTGGTGATTCAGCGCGCCGGAGAGCTTGTCCCGTACCTCGGCTAGCCGATTGGCGCTGGGTGTCTCAGGATGGTAGAAAAGCTCAGCCCGGATGTGTCTCCGGCTTGTTTGGACGAATCGGCACTGGGCAATGCCCGTCTCGTCGCGAATTGCGACGTCGAGGCCCAAGCAGGAGGTCTTGCCTCCACCGGGCAGTGTGATCATGTCGGAGTTGCGCCCGATGGGCGGATCGATGCGGGCCGACGAGCGGCCGCAAGGACAAACGTCCAGACGCTGTCTGCAAAGGTCGCCCAGTTCGTAGCGAATGAAGGGCATGGCCAACTGGTCGAGAGCGGTGATAGTGACGGTGCCGAATTCGCCGGGACGCACCGGATGACCGTCGGACAGCAGTTCAACATGCAAGGCATCTTCCTCCAGGTGAAGGCCATTGCGGAGTTCGCAGACGGAGCCGATGCGTCCCACCTCGCTGGAGCCGTAGATATCGACGATCTCCAGACCCGGACTCCCAGCCAGCAACCGCTCCCGGAAGGGCTGGTCCATCACCTGCGACGACGTGATCAGGGTGCGGGGACGGCAGATCTCTGAGAACTCCTTGCCCGTGTGATACAGCACCGTCTTCAGCGAAGTGGGGTAGGCCCACAAGACGTCGGGGCGAGTGCCCAGCAGGCGCGCCGACTGTTCGGAGTCGGGCAGCGTGCACGGAATGATCTCCAGCGGATAGAACCCCAGCAACCGGTGCAGGCGTTTGGGCCGCAGCGGCGTCGGACCCAGCAGTACGAGCCGGTCGCGTGGGCCCAGTTGGCCGGCGGTGAGAAGCATCCGGAACTCCCGCAGACGGCGCGTCTGCCGCTCGCCGGGCGTACACTGGACAGCGAACCGGTTGCCGGAGTGCCCGCTGGTGTATCGAGTGATCAGCTTGCCGGCACCCCGGGCGAGAGCATCCTGCCCGGCCTCGCGCAACATCGCTTTTGTCGTCACAGGCAGCTTGGTCAGGTCGGAGAACTCGCGGATGTCTTGCGGTCCGATCCCGGCGCTCCGCATCAGGTCCCGATAGTAAGGCACCTGGCCGAATGCATGATCCACCAAACGCTGGAGCTTCCGCTGCCGGTAAGCAGCCATCTTCTCTGCCGGCCACCGTGGGCGGCGCAGGATCTTCAGGAGTTCGACGACCTCGCTCAACACTGGGACATTCACGGCGGTATGAAGGCTCCATCTTATCGCCGACTTGGCGCGGAATGGAGCCCCGCATGGCCCTGCGGGCCGCCAAAGCGGAGGAAGCCGCACCCCTTGTCCCAGTCCCCGAACGTGAGTGAGGGGCTACTCGTGCGTCTTCAACGGATCGGCGGTCAGGGCACGCTGCCGCCGGAGCATCAACACGAAGCGCAGACATGCGCCCGGAGCATATACTACGGGTTTGCAGCTGCCGCTGGCGGCTCAACGATCATGCTGTCTCGACGTGGTTTTCTGGTGGCTGGTGCAGCATTGCCCGCCGCCTCCGCTCTTGCCTCTTCGGTGGGTGCTCCTTCTGGCTTGCGATGCGAGTATCTGCACAATCCACTGGGGCTCGATTCGCCCGCGCCTCGTTTGTCCTGGCAACCGGCCGCCCTGCGGCAGACGGCCTATCGGATTGCCGTGGAGAGCGGGGGCACTGTGACCTGGGATTCCGGCCGGATTGCCTCCGCCCAGTCCGTCCATGTGCCCTATGCCGGGCGTGCACTGGCCTCCCGGCAGCGCTGCTCCTGGAAGGTCCGCGTTTGGGACGACCACGACACGCCCTCCGGCTGGAGTGAAGCGTCATCCTTCGAGATGGGCCTGCTGCAAGCCGCTGACTGGCGCGCCCAATGGGTGGGGGCCCCGGACGCGGAGAGCGATTCGGCGATACAGACAGCGCCCAGCCCCTGGTTCCGGCGGTCGTTTCAATTAACGTCGCGGCCCGGGGCCGCCCGTGCCTACGTGTGTGGGTTGGGATTCTTCGAGCTCTATTTGAACGGGCGGAAGGTTGGCGAGGATGTGCTCGCGCCGGCGCAGACGGACTACGACCGGAGGCGTGTCCGGCGGGTGTTGTACCCGTTTGACGACCAGACGGCGAAGCGAGTCTCCTACCTCACCTACGACGTGACGGAGTATCTGCGCGCCGGCGAGAACGTGGCCGGAGTGGTGCTGGGTGATGGCTGGTACAACCAGCGGGACCGGGTGGAAGAGGGCTGGCTGTGGTACGGGTCGCCGCGCATGATTGTGCAGATAGAAGGCGACGGCGGGGCTCCGATTGTGGCGAGCGATGGCAGGTGGAAGGTGACCACAGCGGGTCCGATTCTGCACAGCAGCCTCTTCGTGGGCGAGCAGTACGATGCCCGGTTGGAGATGCCCGGCTGGAGTGCCGCTGGGTTTGACGATTCCGCATGGACGAAGGCGGTGGTTGTGCGCGCGCCATCGGGCAAGCTATGCGCTCAGGTCGCGCCCGTAGACCGTGTGGTCGAAACAGTGAAGGGCCTTGAGGGTAAGTTGGACTCGGGCGGCTTCACCTTCGACGCGGGCAGGAACCTGGCGGGTTGGGCCCGAGTGAGGCTTAGCGGGCCGCGTGGCCGGAAAGTGACGCTTCGGTTCCGGGAAGATAGCGGGCGTGACTATGGTCAGCGCGACAGTTATGTGTTGAAGGGCGAAGGTAAGGAGAGCTGGGAGCCGCGCTTCACGTGGCATGGGTTCCGCTATGTGGATGTGGCCGGTGTCGAAGAGGCTCCGGAGCTGGAGGTCCGTGGCGTTCACACGGCCGTGGAGCCGGCGGGCCGCTTCGAGTGCTCCAACCCTCTGTTCAACCAGATCCACGAGACGTTTGTGCGAACGCAGCTCGCGAACATGCACTGCGGGGTGACGAGCGATTGTCCGCACCGCGAGCGGTTGGGGTACACGGGTGACGGGCAGGTGGCGGCGCAGGCGGCCATCTATGCACTGGACATGGCCCGGTTCTTCTCGAAGTGGACGGATGACATCGCCGACGCCCGCAACCACAAGACCGGGTTCGTGCCACACACCGCACCGTTCGAGGGTGGCGGCGGTGGACCACCCTGGGGTTCGGCGATGGTCTTGATGCCCTGGTATCAGTATTTGTACTATGGAGACCGCTTGGCCCTGGAGCGGCACTACGAGGCGATGCGGGCCTGGGTGGACTACTTGGGAACGCGGACCGACTCGCAGGGCATTGTCGTGAAGGAAGAGCCCGGGGGCTGGTTCCTGGGTGACTGGTGCCCGCCGAAAAAGATCGCTATTCCGCCCGAGTTCGTGTCGACGTGCCACTACGGGCACTGCGCGGATCTGGTGGGCCGGGCGGCGGCCGCGCTGGGTCGCACGACGGATGCTGAGGCCATGGCCGGGCTGGTTCGGCGAACCAGTGCCGCGCTCCACACGCGGTTCTTCGACGCCGGCCGGCGGCAGTATGTGGATGGACGGCAGGGGGCGAACTTCTTTCCGCTGGCCTTCGGTCTGGTGCCGCGGGATGCGGAGGAAACCGTGTTCGCGCGGGCGGTGGAGATCGTGGAACGTGAGAATCACGAGCATTTCGATACCGGATTTGTGGGCACTCCGCTGGTTCTCGACGTGCTCACGGCCAGGGGCCGGACCGATCTCGCCTACCGTCTGATGAACCAGCGGGATTTGCCCAGTTTCGGCCACATGCTGGCTTCCGGGGCGACGACGCTATGGGAGACGTGGGATGGCAAGTCGTCGCGGATGCATCCGATGTTTGGCGGAGCATGCCGCTGGTTCTGGCAGGCGCTGGCCGGGATCACGCCGGATGCGGAGCGTCCAGGGTTCGAGGTCATCCATGTGGAGCCGCGTCCCGTGGAGGATCTGCAATGGGTCCGGGCCGAGTACCGGACCCTGCGAGGCGTGGTGGGCGTTGATTGGAGCCGGAGTGCAAGCCGGTTCCAGATGAAGCTGCGAGTGCCGGCGAATACTGAGGCTGCGGTTCGGCTGCCCGGCGGAGTTGGCGAGCGCCGCGTGGGCGCCGGAATGCACGAATTTGGCGGCTGAGCGGATGAGGAATCGCCGCCCTTCTTTCCAGCCGTCCTTAGTGCCCGAGTTCCTTGGCCATCTGCTCATGCGCGCTAGCCATCGCGCGCATTTCGGCGGCCGCCTTCCTGCAATGCTCAGCGAAGAACTTGCAGTGCTCGGCGCTATTGGGTGCCATGGGGTGCTTTGCCGAACTCATGGTCGGATTTCGGGTGTACTCCACCGCGAGCGCTTCGTGTTCCTTTGCCTCGGCTTCGTGCTGTTCCGCCATCGCGGCGTAGTATCGGGATAGCTTCATGTAGTCAGATGCCGTCTTCGCATTGGCGACGAGAGCTTTGACTTCCTTCGGCTTCAGCATCCCGTTCATCTCCGCGGCGGATGCCTGCGGGGCCGAGACTGCCATCAGGGCAGTCAGAAACATTGATGAGGCGAATGCCAGTTTCCAGCTAAAGAATGCGTTTTTCACTTTGCGTCTCCTTCTTATCCGCTTAGCAGCTTACTGAGCTGCGACACTCATTCTCAGGGCATTCCGATGGCCGACCTTCATCATGACGACAAGTCGTTCCTTTTGAATGCGGTTTCGAGCGAGGCGGTCTCCGCCGCCGAAGGAAGATGGACGTGCGGAGACATCAATTGGAGAATTTGGGGCAGTCGGCAGGAGGAGCCGACGTGTTCTCCTCCGCGGGGCTCCGATCTGCAGATAGGTAAGACGAGAGGGCTGCCCGGTTGGGGGGGACTGCCGGGCGGTCA
This sequence comes from uncultured Paludibaculum sp., assembly GCF_963665245.1. Taxonomy (NCBI): domain Bacteria; kingdom Pseudomonadati; phylum Acidobacteriota; class Terriglobia; order Bryobacterales; family Bryobacteraceae; genus Paludibaculum; species uncultured Paludibaculum sp. Next base: position 1,394,411 of record NZ_OY762267.1, on the reverse strand, counting down.
GTCATTTTCCGAGTTGAAGAGAACCTCTTCCCCGAAGCCGCCGTTGTGGGTGGGTTCGTGGTTCACCGACGCGGGGGAGCGCAGAACCCGGATGGGGCGGGCCCCCGCCTGGATGGAGTCGCGGATGTCGCCATCGGAGTCACCGTAGCTGACCTGGGCTTTGATGTCGCGAAAGGCCTTGGTCTTGGGCTGGCGGCTGGTGAAGATCACGGCCGGGGAGTCGGTTGGCAGGCCGAACTCCTGCCGCAGCAACTCGGTCAGCTTCTCGCTGCCGGTGTAGATGCGTTTGGTGACGAAGTAGATCCTGTCGCCGCGCGACTTGTGCAGCGCAATCAACTCGCCGGCGATCCACTTCTTGACGCTGTACTGGTCGAGTTCGTTGTTCATCTTCGACCAGAACTCGCGGTACTTGCGACGGTCGTCGTCGGAGGGTAGGTCCTCTTCGCGGACCGACACGCCGGCGGAGACAATGCGAGGTCCGTAGGTGCGGGAGCCCCACTGGAAACCGGCCGAGGTGAAGAGGACCGTATCGTCGACGTCGAATACGACGTTGATGGGTTCCTTCGGCAGGCTTCGGGCGAGATCCTCCAACGTGATGGTGCGGGCTTGCTCGGCGTGGAGGGGCGGCGCGGCAAACGGCATCAGGAATAGAGAAAGAGCCAGGGTGGTTCTGGCGATCGGGTTCAGGCGCATAGTGGTTGTCATGTGCGGTTGACTATGGTTCCGCGTCAGCGTCGATCAGACCCTTGGAGAAGAAGATCTCCTTCTGTTTGTCGGCGTCCGCAATGAAGGCCCGCAGTTGCGTCAGGACGGGATTGTCCGTGCCTGGGAGGGCCTTCCAGAGATTGAGCCCGTGGATGCTGAAGAAGTGGACCTCCTGTTTGTCGGTCAACTCCTCGATGAAGCCGGGCAGGCTGTCCTGCGGGATGAGTCCGCCGCCCCGGCCTTGATTGTTCTGCCACCAGAAGTTCTGGACAAAACGGAAGGTGGTGAGCGGGCCCTTCAGTTCGAAAGGGCTGTCGGGCATGCGCATGTGCTGGATGGGTAGGACCAGGTGGAACTGCTGGGGGCGGCCGTTGTCGATGGTGTAGCGCCACGGCTCGTGCCGGGTCCACTGTCCGGCGACTGCCGGCGCGAAGCCGAGTTCCTTCAGCGCCGCGGAGAGCAATTCCAGATTATGGGCGAGATCGGCGTCCCGGCCGCTGGTCCGGTAGTCGCGGTATCTCTCGAAATAAGCGGCGCGGCCCTGAGTGATGGACAGCGTACTGCGCAGGAACCGCAAATTGGCCTCGGCCTGCTCCACGGTGTATTGCTTCCGGTAACCCCACCAGCCAATGACGACGCCGGCGGCGGCGTCCGTCAGGCGGACATAGTGCGCTGGTTCCTTGACCGGATCTCTCTCATAGGTCGTCGAGAAGATCTCCCACAGCAGCGGGCCTTCCTTGCTGGTCTGTTCGGGCTGTCCCACCTTCGCGGCGTCATAGTGGCCTTTCTGCCGGTGCGCGTCAAAGACGGCATGGTCGAGGTCCGGCGCGGCAATGGTGATGAGCAGGTTCTCGGCGTACGAGGTCATGCCGTTGAGGTGATGATCGTTGATCCGCTGGAAACGGAACTGAGCCGTGTCGCCGTCATGGAGTACGGCTTCGGAATCGTAGCGGAGGTCCGCCGGAACCGCGACCTTGGCCAAGCCGTCGAGGCTGACCTGGGTCTGTTTCAGCTCCGACCAGATGCGGGATTTACGAAATAGGAAGCAGGCCATCGTCCCCACAGCGACGGCGATGAGAACGCCAACGAGAAGCGCTGGTTTCATGCAGTTTTTCGATTATCGCAAACGGCCTCATCATTTGCCTCGTGTTTCCGGAAGGAAGGCGGTGTAAGCTCGAAACTGAAATGCGGCAACTATCCTGGATCGTCGTGATACCCGCGGCCTGCCTGGCTGCGTGGGGGCAGGAGTGGCGCGAATGGTCGCCCCGGCCGGAGGTGGCGCCGAAGTACAGCCGCACGGGCGACGAACTCACGCTGGAGGGCGGCGACAATCCCGGCGTCTTTGGTGGATGGGAGCAAACGCTGCCGGGGGTCCAAGCTGGCCAATGGTACCGGCTCAGCGGGCAGTATCGTGCCACCGGGTTGGGCTATGAGCCCCTGCAGGTGCCAGTGCGGCTCGATTGGCAGACCGCGAAGGGTGGCCGTGCCGGACAGCCCGACTATGCGTGGAAGGTGGAAGGCGACGGCGAGTGGCGGAGCGTGTCGATGGAGGCTCCGGCGCCGGAGGGCGCTATCGCGGCGAAGCTGCAACTGTGGCTCCAGAATGCACCGCAGGCGCGGGTGTCCTGGAAGAACTGGAAATTGGAGCCCGTGGCCGCGCCGAAGCCCAGGAGCGTGAAGCTTGCGGCGATCCGGTTGCATCCGAAAGGACCGGATCCGGTGGCGCGATTCCTGGAGATCTCCGAGGCCAAGACGCCGCAAGGGACCGACGTAATCCTGTTGCCCGAAGGCATCACCGTTGTGGGTACAGGCAAGAGCTATGCGGATGTCGCCGAGGCGGTGCCCGGGCCGACCACGAAGAAGCTCGGCGAACTCGCTGTGCGCAAGAAGGCCTGGGTAGTAGCAGGGGTGTATGAGCGGGAGGGCCGGCTGATCTACAACACGGCTGTGCTGATCGACCGGAACGGCCAGTTGGCCGGACGGTACCGGAAAGTGTACATCCCACGCGAGGAACTGGAGGGCGGAATTACGCCGGGCAGCGAATTCCCGGTGTTCCAGGCCGACTTTGGCAAGGTGGGCATGATGATTTGTTGGGACGTGCAGTACGCCGATCCCGCGCGCGGTCTGGCGTTGCGCGGCGCCGAGTTGATCCTGATGCCCATCTGGGGTGGTAATGAGACGCTGGCCAAGGCGCGGGCGATCGAGAACCACCTGTTTTTGGCCTCTTCGGGCTATGACTTCCCGTCTCTGGTGATCGATCCGGCCGGCGAGACGCTGGCGCGTACGGAAGTGGACGGTACTGTGGCGCTGACCACGATCGACCTGAACCGGCGCTATCTCGACCCATGGCTGGGCGACATGAAGGCCCGCTATTTCCGAGAGTTGCGCGGCGATGTGGCGGTGGACCCGGCCGGACGCCGGTAGCGTCTCGGCGTGGTGCTGTATGCTCGGTGAAGCGAGCACTTATGTACGTTTCCCAACAGACCAACAGGCGAGCCTTTCTGCGGCAGGCTGCTGCCGGCATCGCGGCTCCGTTCTTCATCCCCAACCTGATCTCGGCTCCGCGTGACGGCCTCCGTCTGGCCAGTTTCGGAGCATCCAATATGGCGTTCGCCACTCTGGATGGCATCGCCACACACCCCAAGGTCAAACTCGTTTGTGTTGCCGAGGTGGATTCCGCCCGTCTCGATGGCGTGAAGAAGAAGTATCCCGACGCCAAGATCTATGTGGACTGGCGCGAGATGCTCGACAAAGAGCACAAGAACCTGGACGCGGCATGCGTGGGCACGCCGGACCACATGCATGCCCCCATGGCCGTGAGCGCCATGCAGCACGGACTACACATCTACGGGCAGAAGCCGCTGGCGCACGACCTCTATGAGGTCCGCAAAATGACGGAGATGGCGCGCAAGAAGCATCTGGTCACGCAGATGGGGATCCAGATCCATTCCGCCACCGAATACCGCACGGCTGTGAGTCTGGTGCAAGGCGGGACCATCGGCAAGATCAAGGAGGTTCACGCGTGGAGCGGCAAGAAGTGGGGCGATCCGGAACCCAGGCCTGAGCGGACGGACCCCGTTCCGTCCAGTCTGAACTGGGATCAATGGCTGGGAGTGGCGGCCGAACGGCCGTATATCAACAACTACTACCATCCTGGCGAATGGCGGAAACGAATCGACTTCGGCACGGCAACCTTTGGCGATATGGGCTGCCACATCTATGACCCTGTGTTCTCGGCGCTGCAGTTGACCGCGCCTATCTCCGTGCGGTCGGAAGGGGCCGCGCCGAACACGCACAACTGGTCGGTTAACGCGGTCATCCACTACGTCTTCCCGGGCACCCGCTACACCAGCGACAAAACCGTCAACGTGACATGGTACGACGGCGACGAACGTCCGCCGCAGGATATTCAGGCGTTGGTCGGGGGTACTCGGCTGCCCGGCACGGGCTGCATCTTCATCGGTACCAACGGAGTGATGCTGCTGCCACACATCAAGATGCCTGTCCTCTATCCGGAGGCCCAGTTCAAGGACTTCCAGATGACCAAGGTGGAAGGCGTAGACCATTACCATGAGTGGGTGGACGCGATCCTGGGCAAAGGCAGCACGTCGACTGCCTTCAGCTACTCCGGGCCGTTGACAGAGGCCGTGCTGTTGGGGCCGCTGGCGACGTTCTTCCCGAAGACGACGCTGGAGTGGAACGCCAAGAAGCTGAAGTTCAAGAACTCGCCCGAAGCGACAGCTCATGTGCGACGCGCCTATCGAGCGGGGTGGAAGGTAAAGGGCCTGAGCTAAACGCCAGGAGCCCTGGCAATGAGGCCCGCGGCCTCGCGCCCGTCCAAGGTCAGATCGGGCGCGAGGTCAGCGGGCCGAAACATCCAGGCGCGTTCGACCACGAGGCCTGCGTTCGCGGCGGCGCGTGCCAGAGTCTGATCATCCAGAAGGTGGACCGATGCCGGCATCTGTCCGAGCTTGCGGTGCTGGGAATAGACGCTGACTTTGGGGATCCAACCGGGCCACTTCACGCCCTCCGCGAGACGCCGTTCGTACTCCTGCTGGAATGCCTGGAAGGGACCGAGGTAGGGAGTGACAACCTGGGCGAACAGCATCCCTCCGGGCTGCAACCAGCGGGCGATGGCCCGCAAGCCGCGTTCCAGTTCCCGGCCGTTTAGGAAGTGAAGCACATTGCAGGCGTGAACGGCGCCCAGACTGTGGTCCGGAAAATCGACGACGCGAGGGAAATGCCCGGCCCGCAGGGTAAGCCGCCGGCGATCCTCCGGCTCTGCGTCGGCTTCGGCCTCGGCAAGGTGGCGTTCGTCCAGGTCGTTGAGGATCACCCACGCCCCTGCGCGCAAAGCAGCCAGACCCACAAGACCGTAGGCGGAGCCCAGGTCAAGGATGGGATCGGCGGAGCCGCCAAAGGCACCCGAGCGGCAGGCATCCAGAAACAAGGCACTGACGTTATGGATCTCGATGGCTGCCCAACCCATGCGGTTGCGAGTGAGTTGGCGGCGGCGAATGGGGCGGGTCGTCACGGATTGCGCCTACACTCCTGCGTGCAGCGGTTGGGCGGCTGCCAGCGTCTCGACGTGGATGGGGCGCACTTCGCCGTCCACGCCGCCGATGGTCTGCGCGGTGTGCTGGTAAGCGATCACGTCACCGGTGACCAGATGGAGGATGCCGCCAGTGCCCGGCAGCGACGGATCCTCGGTCTCGCCGAAGGCGGCGGCGACGGTGGCGGCGACAGCCTGGGCACTGGAGATGACGGTCACACCTGGCCCCAGTGTCTCCTCGATGATGGGGCGTAAAACCGGATAGTGCGTGCAGCCCAGAATGAGGGTGTCGATCTCCGGTCGATCGGCAAAGTAGTAGCGGGTGAGCAGGGCTGCCTCTTCCGAGCCGGAGAGATTCTCCTCAACAAGGTGCACGAACATGGGGCAGGCACGAGCCCAGACACGCAGTCCCAAGGCCTCCAGGCGGCGCTGATAGGCACCGCTGGCGATGGCGCCGCGCGTTCCGATAACGCCCACCGAGCCTGAGCGCGTGGTCTGGAAGGCTGCCTGGACTCCGGGTTCGATGACGCCCCAGACCGGTACGGGCAGTTCTTCCGCCAGGGTCGGCAACGCGGCCGCGGTGGCCGTGTTGCAGGCCACCACGATGGCCTCGACGTCCTGAGCCAGAAGGAAACCGGCAATCTCGCGCGCGAAACCGGCGACCATGGCGGCGGGCTTGCGGCCGTAAGGGACTCTGGCGGTGTCGCCCACATAGAGGAAGTCGGTCTGGGGCAGCGTTCGCCGCATGGCCTTGAGGACGGTCAGTCCGCCGACGCCGGAATCGAAGATACCGATACGGCGACGGGCCGCAGGAGCCGTGCCGTCGATGGGATTGGGGTGGGTCATCCTAAGTGCCGATGGCGCTCTGGATCAATTGGGCGCCTGTCCCTATTTTAGGGGACTCAGTGTGCGGCTGCTGTCCGCGGTTTTGCCCATATTTGTTATGGTATTTGCCAGGGTCCGGTCGACTTAGTCTTGACGTCGGCATTACGCAGCAGGAGTCAGTGTATGCGCCAGTACGGGAACGAAGGAACGCGGTCTCTCCAACCGGCACGAGCAGTGCCGGCCGCCTGCCTGGATGGCCTGCGGGTGGCGGTGGTTCTGGGCCTGACAGTGCATTCCTTGTATGGGCAGGCGGCGAACGCCCATGGGCGGGTGACGATGGAAAATGGATCGCCGCCTCCGAAAACTGTACTGATCCAGCGGTACTGCGGCGCGAGCCGCATTATGGTGGAAGCCGCGACGAACCGGAACGGCGAATATGTTCTGCGCGGTTCGGCCTTTGACGCTGTAGGGAACTGGGGTTCGCGCCAGATGGGCACGTTTGGCACCATGAAATGCGCATTGCGCGCCTCTCTGCCCGGTTGGCAGTCGAGCATGATTGACCTCGATGATCCGACGCTGGTGGGCAAGCGTGAGTTACCGGCCCTCATTCTGCGTAAGCGAGGGGCGGCCAACCTGGGCGTGGACGTTCGAGTCCGCGCTCCACGCGTATCAGAGCGGGCATGGGAACGCGGGGTCAAGGCGATGGCCGAGGGCAGCCGGGAAGAGGCGGAGAAGCAATTCCGCCTGGCGGTCGAGGCCGCCCCCGACTTCGCGCAAGCCTGGAACGCACTGGGCACCGCATACCAGGGTGGGAACAAGCTCGCGGAGGCCCGCGACGCGTTCCAGCACGGCATCAAGGCCGATCCGAAGACGCTGATCTCCCACGTACTTCTGATGAGGCTGGAATCGTCAGCCAAGAACTGGACGGATTCCACAAAGGCGGCATCGGAAGTGATTGCCAGGGACCCCGGGCACAAGTTCCCCGAAGCCTACCTCCACAAGGCCCTCGCCCAGTACTACCTGCAGGATCTGGATGGGGCGGCGGCGAGCGCCGCCGAAGCAGTTCGGTTGAACACGAATCGCCAGCTTCAGAATGCCGAGTACATCTACGGCATGATTCTGGAAAGCCGGAAGGAGTACGCGAAGGCGGAAGAGCACTACCGCAAGTATCTGGAGAACGAGCCCAAAGCATCGAATGCCGATTCCGTGAGGGCGCGGCTGGCCAATCTGGGCAAGGGCGGCGGCTCGGTGCCCGGCCTGTCTGAGTTGGCGTCGGTGGATTTGAACGTCCGTGCCGTGAGATCGATTGGGGCGCCGGGTGGCATGAGGGCGCTGAGCCGGATGGCACACATGGATCCGCAACCACCGGCCGCCACATTCTTTGGGGAGTACTGCAAGGCGTTGGTGCGCTCCACCGATCCGTCCAGCAGTGCGCGCTATCCGCGGTATGTCGAGACGCTGAGGCTGTACTTCGCGTCCGTGTTGGAACTAGCCAGCGTAGGGGAGATGCGGGACCAAGGCTCGGTGGTTTCGATCTCCTTGAATAGTGCGGTGGGGAAGCCGCAGGCAGTGCGGGTACTGAGCGCATTGGGCTGGCGACTGAGGGAAGCTCCAGGTTTGGCACCAGTTGTCGAGTTAGCTGACGGCCCTTCCGATGGTCCAAGGCAAACCATCTCCGAGGCGTTGGGTATCGACGCGATGACGATGAAGGAGACGTTGGAAGCCGGTGGGACCTTCACGTTCGAGATCCCGACAGAGGAAGCGCCGCTGATGGGTGGCGACGCCTGGATTCAATTGGTGCATGACCGCGAGATGCTGCCAGGCGGCGTGGCGGAGGCGTTTGCTCGAGACTTGCGGTTGGCGCGGTCGTACGCGGGCCTGAGCGAGCTCAGCACGGAAACAGCGGAAGCCGTGGTTGCCGGACTTGGGCTACGCACGCTGGTGGAACAGCACTCCGATCTGTTGATGCGGGCCGCAGGAACCTTCTCGACACGAAACGGAAGCGCCGCAGTGCCGGGTGGACCAGAGGCAGTGCCGGCCTGGAAATCTCTGGCCGGGACAGGCATCGAGGATCCGTCGAAGTTCTACACCGCGCTTCTGACGAGGGATCGCGGTAAACCGGCGCGCTACTATGCGGCGTTGAGCCGGGCCGATGTGGCGCACCAGGCCTTTTTCACGCGGACGGAACAACGTCTGGCCCGATTCTACGCAGCCTACGATGACGGCGCTGGGCAGGCGGACCCCAAGAAGGCTAAGGAGAACAAAACCGGCGAGTGGACCGATGTGACGCTGCAGCACCTGCCGTTGTCAGCGGAAGGCACCGTGCGGTTTCCGGGCGGAAGAGGTGTTTGGGGCACGAATCAGCAGTCTGACGACGAAGTGCTCACCGGGGCTGGCATCGCAGAGCCGCTGGTGGCGATAGCGGAGGCGCAACGGAAGCGCGGCGCTGAGTTCACTGCCCAAGCGGCAGCCCTGTGGAGGAAGCATTTCAATGAGTGGCGCCCATTGACCACCTACTTCACCCGGCTGCGGATGCTGGACGAGGCCGATTTCCTCGCCCTGCAGAGCTTTGGTTCTCAATTGCCCATGATGCCTCCGGTGACGGCGAATACCGCTCAGGGCCTCTGGTACTCACTGGTGGAACTGGCTGTGACTGGTGTTGATCTGGGAACTGTCGGCCAGCAGGACGGGGCGGCGATCTTCCGGCGGGCTAGCGAAGGGCTAGGCCGGGGTGACCGCATTGCAACCGCCATGAAGCTGGTGACGGCACTGGCCGGGTCGTCGACGGAACCGGATGAGGCAATTCCCGGACGGCTGTTGAAGATTGGCGGTGCGCGGCGCGAGGCATACGAGCGAGTGATGAAGCTGCAGGAGGTGCCGAGCCTCGCCGCGGCGGCAAGATCACGGAACGAGGCGACATTGCTTCACGCTCTGGCGGGCATCCTTTATGCTGCTCGTCTCGACCCGGATGGTCTGCTGATTTCCGAGGATCGTCAGTTCGTTAGTAAGCACCGTTTCGCGGCCGTGCCTCTCAAGGACGCCTCTCTGTTTCGCCCGGCAGCTCTGGAGCGATTGAACAAGCAGCCCGGCAGCCGGATGACTGGTGGCTTCATGGAGCTGGATCAACTCGTCCATAAACCGGCGCCGGGCGGAGAGAGTGTCGAGGTAGAAAAGCCGGCGGAAGTCCCGGGCTCGATCAGTGGTACAGCGGAAGCCGCGCCAGTTCCAGCGGGTGAAGTCTTCCGGGCGAATGTCCGTCTGGTGGAGGTCTATGCCACGGTGACTGACTCGAACGGGCGTTTTGTCGACGACCTGCCGGAAACGGAGTTTCTGCTGCAGGAGGACGGCAAACCACGCGCGATTACTATGTTTGAGAGCCGCCAGGCGTCGCTGAACTGTGTGTTGTTGCTCGACACGACCTTCAGCATGCAGGCGGCGCTGCCCATCCTGAAGAACGCGGCGTTTGAGCTCATCGACCAGTTGCGGCCCGCCGACACAGTGAGTGTGTACACCTTCAGCGACGCAGTGGTGCCAGTCCAGCCCTCCACCGCGGACCGGCGCGCGGCCAAGCGAGTGATCGCGCGAGCGCAACCACGGGGCGAGACCGCCCTATACGATGCGCTCACGAGGGTGATCCGCGACACCGCCACGCTATCGGGCAAGAAGGCGATTGTCGTCTTCACGGATGGTGACGACAACTTCAGTTCGTTGAGCGTGGAGAACGCAGTACACCGCGCGAAGGTGGCGGGCATCCCGGTGTATACCATCGCCCAAGGTATGGCCTTGCAGAACACGGCTCTGTTGAAGCAGTTGACCGGTATTTCTCAGGCCACAGGAGGGCTGCCATTCGCCATCCGCGAACCTGGCGAGATCCAGAAGGTATTCGACGTAGTGGCCAAGGATTTGTCGCATGGCTACGTGATGACCTTTCCGCCGAGTCCTGGGGAATCCGGGCAGTGGCGAAAGCTGGCCGTCCAGGTGAGATCGACGAAAGGTTACAAGGTGCGCGCGCGGGAAGGGTACATTGTGGAGTAGTGGCCGTTCTCTCCAAAATTGCGTCCCAGGGGGGAAACAACGTAAATTGGAGGAGGAGGAATGGCCGAGTGGTTGAAGGCGGCGGTCTTGAAAACCGTTAGCGGGGTGACTCGCTCGGGGGTTCGAATCCCTCTTCCTCCGCCATACGCTTCGTGAACTGAGGGTCTTTGCCTCTCGGTTCCCGGTTGCGCTCCCTTTGGCCTTTCCGGCAGTGCCCTCTTTGATCCAACCTCCTGATGGACCACCAGTCCCATGAAGCAGGACGCAGCTGCCTTCCTCCAGTTCTGCGTGCGGCTGTATTCCCAGGACGGCATGCGTGCCGTCTGTCTTGACCTGCAGAATTCCCTCGGGCTGAATGTGAACTGCCTGCTGCTGTCGGCCTGGGCCGCCCGGCTTGGTTACGCCATCAGTGCGGAGTTGTGGCGGGACCTGCAGCATCACATCGCGCCGATCCGGGAGTCGGCGGTGTTGCCCATCCGGGCGCTGCGGCGCCAGATCAGTAAGGAACCCAAGCTGAGAGAGGATCTGCGCGCCCCCATCAAGCGGCTACTGCTGTATGCCGAACTGCGGGCCGAGCAGGCCGAGGAGCATGCCCTGCACAATCGGATGGCGGGCTTGGCTACCCGGGCCACGGCTGGACAAGGTCTGCTTCGCCGGAATCTGGAGACGCTGACCAAGCTGGAACCGCGGTTGGAGGAGTTCCTCCGGATCACCATCGACTCAGGATTGCTGGACGAGCGGTTCTGAAGATTGGGTGGAGCTCCAGAACCAGTCGAGCTTGAGGCCGGTGGCTTCCACGCGCGGGGCGAACTGCGGTGCGGCGTAGTTGCCTGTGACAAACTGCGCACCCCGGTTGGGTAGCGTGTAGCCGCCGGGCACCGTGGAGCAATCCAGCGTGAACAGACAGCCTCCACCTTCGGCCAGACGCAGGCATAGGGCGAACTCCTCCCGCGTGCTAACGAAAGCCCGCACATCGGGGAAGCGGACATTGTGGAGCGCGACCAGAGCGAGGAACTGATCGTCGTTGGGCGCGTATGTGAACTCGCGGAAAGTAGAGCCCGGCGCGGCCTTGAGCCGCGGCATGCCCAGGATATTGCAGCCGCGGCCGTAGTTGTCGCGCAGCCATTGCTGGTGGCGCAGCAGCATCGACCAGTCGCGACGCCAATCGGCCAGACCGCTGAGGACGCCGTAGCCGACGCCTTCCAGACCCGCCTGGATCATCCGCTCGAAGCTCTCCAGCCGGTACCGGAAATTGGACTTGATCTGCGTACCGGGATGCAGCTCAGCGTAGCGGGCGGGATCGTAAGTCTCCTGCCAAACGACCGAAAACGTGAGCCCCACGTCTTTGAGCGCCTTGTATTCGTCGACGCTCATCGGCTCGGCGCTGAGGCCGACGGTGTGGCCGCCGTATTGTTCGACGATGCGACGGGTGATGGAGAGGTGCCGGGCGATGTCGGCATGGGTGATGGCGGGGTCACTGGCGTAGACCAGTTCCACGGCGCGGAGGCCCTCACCGGCGACGAGGAATTCGACCTCACGGGCCAGTTCGTCGTCGGAGAGCCGCACCCGTTTCAGGCCGGGATCGCTGCTGCCGGCGCGGTAGTTGCAGTAGGTGCACTTCTCCTTGCAGATGCTGGTGACGTAGAGAGGCGAAACGGGGAAGACCGTATTGCCGAAGAGGGAGGACTTCGCCAGGCGACTCTCGGTTAACAGGGCTTCCAACTGGGTGGGATCCGACCCGAAAGCGGGGCTGTCCAAAGGCTCGTCGGGGGCCGCGGACACTGCCCCCCAGATGGAGTCGAACGCTTGGGAAAATGTAGGCATCGCGTAGGTGGCTAGTTCCAGGCTAGCGAATTCCACGCATGCCGTGCTGAGCAGGGTAGTGGGTCAGGCGCTGAGCATCTCGTTGATGCGCTGGAGCAAGGCCATGGGTGAGAACGGTTTTTGCAGGAAGGACGCGCCACTGGCCGCCAGTTCCTCGGCCGAGTTGTCCTGGTTGGTGTAGCCCGAGATGAGCAGAATCTTCGTATCGGGCGACATCTGCCGGACTGCCGCAGCCAGGGCGTGTCCCGACCGGTCGGGCATGACGACGTCCGAGATCAACAGGTCGAAGGGCGCCGAAGTCCAGTGCTTCATGGCAGAGGTGTAGCCGTCGGCCTGCTCGACGACGAAGCCGGCGCTCTCCAGGACGGAGACAACGAAGGCGCGGACCTCCGGCTGATCCTCGGTGACGAGAATCCGGCGCGGCTCCGGGGCCGGCGCAAGGGCCTCCTGCTTTGCGGACGGCAGGGACAGGGGCTCCTCTCCGTCGGGCGTGGGCAGCAAGACGGTAAACGTCGAGCCCTTGGACTCCTCGCTGAGAACGGCCACTCCGCCGCCGCTTTGGTGGACGACGCCATATACGGTTGCCAGACCCAGTCCGGTCCCCCTTCCCTTCGCCTTGGTAGTGAAGAACGGTTCAAAGATGTGCTTCATGGTGGTTTCGTCCATCCCAATGCCATTGTCTCTGACTTCGAGTTGCGCGTAGTGACCGGGGGGCACGCCTAACCGGCGGCACTCTGCTTCGTGGGTAACAACGCGTTTGTCCGTGGTCAGTTCCAGTAGGCCGCCTTTAGGCATCGCGTCGCGGGCGTTGAGGGCAAGATTCATGACGATCTGGCTGAGGCGGGAAGCGTCGGCCTTGACCGGTAGAACGCCAGGCGAGAGCTTGAGCTCCAGGTGGATGGAGGATTCCAGGAGCCTGCCGAGGAGGCTGGCGCTATCTCGCACGACCTCATTCAGATCCAGCACCGTAGCCTCAAGCACCTGACCTTTGCTGAACGCCAGCAGTTGGCGGGTTAACTGGGTAGCGCTGGTGGAGGCCTTCATGATATGGCGCAACGAGCTTTCGGACGGGTGGCCGGGCTGAAGGCCATGCAGCAACAGCTCGCAGTGGCCGCTGATGACGGTAAGGAGGTTATTGAAATCGTGAGCGACTCCGCCGGCCAGGCGGCCGAGACTCTCCAGCCGCTGGGATTGCTGCGACCAGGCCTCAAGACGGCGAGTATCGGTAATGTTGCGCAGAAAGAGAACGGAGCCGATGGCTCGTCCACCCGGCGTCCGGATGCCCGAGGCGGATGCAAGCCAGTAGGCCGCCTCACCTTGCTCCGCGCGCAGCGCGATTTCGGTGATGCTGGGCGCTTCGTTGCCGGCGGATTGTGTGCCTTGGAGAACAGCGTGGATCTCCTTGGGTAGCACCTCCACGGCGGGACGCCCGATGAGAGTGCCGGCCGGCCGGGTGAGTGTTCTGAGCGCGGCGGGATTGAAGAAGGTAAGGCGGCCGCTCAGGTCCACTGCAAGGATGGCGTCGCTCGACTGGGCCAGGAGCTGGCTCTGGTACTGGAGACGCTGTTTGGCACGCCGCAAGCGAAGCGAATTCCAGGCAAGGACGATGGCGCCGATGGCCAGCAGGACGACGACAAAGCCCAGACCCCAAACGGCGCGGCGCGCGGCAGCGGCGGCCTCGAGCGTCCTGATCTCACTGCTGGAGATGCCCCATCGCAACATGATCGCGGTCAAGGTGCCATCGGCCACCATGGTCCCGATCTGCGCGCGCATCGCCTCCGCCGCGGCTGCCGATTCCTCGTCACCCTGGCGGGTACCCATCCCAAAGCCGACACTGAGGACCTGTCTGGAGGTCAAGGTGACGCCCTTGTCGGCGCAATCGGTGACGGGGCGTTTGGCGGAGGGGTCGATGACAAAGCTCTCAGGGATGAGCGCGGCCGGAAACTCGCCCGCGCAAAGGCGGCTCAAGATGGTCTCGTTGTTGGTCGCCCCCTCAAGGCGCGCCTTGGGAAAGAGCTGGCGTGCAAGTCGACTGGTGAGTCCGGGCCCGCGCACCAACAGAGAGATGCCTTGCCCTTCGGCGTCCAACTGCGGTTTGGCTGAGGGGACGTAGACCAGCCAGTAAGGTAGTTCCAGCCAGGGGGCGGTGAATCGAATAGCCGGCTTGCGGTAGGCGACGATGCCCGCCAAGGGCCAGATGTCAGCTTTGCGTTCTCTGAGGGCGGCTTCCGGTCCGCGCGGTTCCAGCACCCATTCAAACTGCAGACCGGCGCGATGGGCCGCCTCCGTGGTGATGTCGATCGCGGGTCCGACCATAGTTGTACCCTGTTGGTGGAACCACGGTGGGGAAGGCTGCAAGCCCAACCGCAACCGGGTCTGACGGGCTTTCGCCAGATTGCGCGCCTGCTTCAGTTCGTTGCCTCCGACGAACACGGATACCGCTACTGCCAGCGAGACGGCGCCCAGCACCAGCGCCCTACGCGGCAGCAAGAGAGAATCTCCAGGTCCGGACGCGGCGTGTCGACGAATTCCCGGTGAACGACAGCAGAGTTCCCCTCCCTCGGTGACGGAACGATAAAGTAATCTCAGCTCAGAGGTTACTATACAAGGCGGAAGGGATGCTGCTTAGCGTGCCAGATTGAGTCCCCGAACAGCGACATCGGGCAACTCCTCAAACGTGATGGCCCAGGGCTCCTGCGAGAATTGATGCCGCCGCCAGCGGTACCAGGCGGTGAACGCCAAGAGTATGGTGCTGAACCAGATAGCGGGCTGCGGACGGAAATTTGTGAGGATGCCGGCCTCCAGGACCCCGGCCATGGACGAGATGAACCCGAAGAGGATGAAGTACACGCCGAGCCGTACTTTGAGGTTCGCCTGGCCCGGCAACCAGGAGCACGTAAAGGGGATTTTGTGGAACTGGCGCATGAGGATTTCCAGCAGAAGTGCGGTCTCCAGAGCGTAGAACCACGTGTGGAGCAGCGTATTTCGCCAGCCCCAGGCCTGCAAATAGACAGGCAATGCCAACAGCGCGAGCGGCACAATGACGGCAAAGATCAGGAATTTGCGAGTACCCGATTCCACGGCGGGTGGCCGTTCGCCGGCCGTAAGACGGAACATCCAATTGGCGCGCAGCTCGACGGGCAAGGTGAACAACACACGCAACCCGGCCAGGAGGAAGAACGCGAGATCCAAGGGAATGGTGCAAGTGACGGGGTCGGGCCGCAGCGAGCGGGCGGTGAAGCCGGAGTTGGTCATGTTCGACGCTTCCGTCAGCACCCACGAGAGGCCCAGCCCGATATAGACGGCGAGTAGCAGACGGTGGCCCCGATGACGGGAGATGGTGCGCCAGGTGAACCAGAAGATGGCGCTCTCCCGTTGATCGCGCAACAGCGCGAAATTGAGCAGCTTGCGGAGGGCATGGTGGATGGGTCCGGGGCCGGCTGGCGCTTCCTCCTGGCCTTCGACGGCCTTGCGCATGGCGCGGCGATAACCGCCGGCGAACGTGAGGAAGGCGATGGACGCGGCAGCAGACAGGCTCCACAGGGCGCGCGCCGCCAGCCCGGAATCCAGCAACGGCGGCTGATCCATCATCCCTTGCCAAAGAGCGAGGAACCAATAGGAAGGTAGCCAATAGGTCCAGTTCACTGCGCCGCCGACGGCATGCGCCAGGTCCGGTGTGAGAAAGACAACACCGAAAGACGCGAGCAGGGTGCAGATCTGCAGGAGCGCGGAGATCTGGCGGAACCTTGCATAGCTCAATAAGGCGAGTAGGACGCCTTGCAGGGCCATGGCGCCAAAGAAAATAAAGCCCGCGGCCGCGGTGAGTACAAACGCCTGAACGCCGATTCCACGGATCATGTGTCCAGGAAACATCACGACGGGCAAGGGAATGGCTGGGAATATCTGCATCGCCGTTACGAGCAGGAAGAAGAAGAGCAGGATGGCGTAGAGCTTGGCTTCGAAGATGACGCGCGTGGGGATGGGCAGAGATCCGAGGATGAAGGCGTCTCGACGGTCAGTGAACAAGGCATCCCAACCCAGCACGACGAAGAAGCCGGTTGCAGCCATGATCAGGAGCAGCAGGGTCATCTGATCTGAGGCGAGAATTGCCTGGCGGGTGGCTTGTGAGAGCTTCTCGGAGAGAAAGAAGTGACGGGCGCAGAGGATGAGGGTGAGTGTGAAGCCGAAGCCGCCCAGCAGTGCAATGGCGGTGACAAACACCTGGTGCAGTTCACCACCTGCGGCCACGAGTTCGTGATCGACGAAACGATGGACGAAGTGACGCACCAGGCGGTTGAATCGGACCTGTTCCGCGCGTGTGGTGGGCCGGCTCATTGCCGCATAGCCTCGGCCAACCGCGTGGCCATCTCATCGGGGTCCTGCCGCAGGGCCAACTGCGTGAAGATAGCTTCGAGGTTAGGCAGTTCCATCAGGCCGCGGAGATTCTCCACGGAGTCGTTGGCCACGGTCTTCCCCTTGTGCAGGATGACGACGCGGCTGCATACGCGTTCCACGGTTTCCAACTCGTGCGAGCTGAAGAGGACCGTCTTTCCCGTCTCGGCCAGTGTCTGGATGAGACGTCGTAGAACCAACGCGGAATGGACATCGAGGCCCGAGAAGGGCTCGTCGAGAATCACCAGGGCAGGGTCGTGCATCAGGGCGGCGGCGAGCAGGACCTTCTGGCGCATGCCCTTGGAATAAGAGGCGATGGCGGTGTAACGATCCTCCCAAAGGCCGAACTCCCGCAGAAAGGCTTCGATCTTAATCCAGAGACGCTGGCGCGGAATGAGGCGGAGTTCTCCGGTGAGTTCCAGGTACTCCGCCCCGGTCAGATGCGGGTAAAGGTACGGTTCCTCCGGTACATACCCAAGGACGGCCTGGAATGCCGGCAGATCCGCCCGGACATCCGCGCCGCACCAGAGAATCCGGCCTTCGCTCGGTTCGAGCAGGCCGGTGATCATCTTGACTGTCGTGGACTTGCCGCTGCCGTTGGGGCCCAGGTAACCGGTCACTTGTCCTGGCAGCGCGGTGAAGCTGACACCATCGACGGCGGGGATCCCGCTAAAGCGTTTTGTGAGGCCGCGGAGCTCGAGCAATTCTGACCCTCCGCCGCGATTAGACTCCGGCGCTGCGCGGAGTGTTCCTTTGACTTCTGGTCAATTCACCTTTGTTACGGTGGCTTCGACCTCGAACTTGCGATGGGTTACCGGATCGTCGATGGAGGCGACGGAAGTCGGTTTGCCGGGCGTCAACACAGCGGCCACCGAGAGCCGCATTGATCCAATTGTCGGCATCAGCGGATTGGACGTAGAGCCTTTATCCGGAGCGGTGACGGTGCTGATTTCCAGGTCGGAATTCAGGGCAACTTTTGTTCCGGTTTCGCGCAGGCGGCAGTCGATATTGACGCCAACCTCGGCATATTGAAACTGCGTCGAGACGAGCGGAGTCGGTTGCCCTCCGCTGCTTACAGCCTGTACGGCGCCAGTGGAGTAAGGTACGCGCTGCCCCAGACGGAAGCTTCCCTTACCCGAGGGGTCCATCAGCATGGAGTAGCGCCGCACGATCGGTGCGGCTTTGTCGCCGCCATCCCGCAGTTGGAATTCGACCCGGTAAACCGTTGGATCGGGCCTGTCCTGGGCGGGCGCCAAGGCAGCCGAACAAAGAGCACAGAGCATCAGGGACGTGAGCTTCATGCAGAATTCTCCTGCTTACCCTGACGCGCGCTCTCTCTGAATCGTGTAGGTTTTCGGTCAAAAATGAGCAGGTCCCGGATGGTGACCGGGACCTGCTTGGGAGGTACGGCTCGGAATGGTTCAGACTATGAATGGCTGAGTTGCTCACGCAGGTGGGCGGCTTTGTGGCTCAACGCATTCAGCCTGGTGGACTCGCGAAAGAGCGCGCGTATTTGAGACGCATCCTGGGAGATCCTCTGGAGGTGCTCCCGATACTCAGGTTGGAAGAGGGTGCTGGCGTTGTGATCGTTGAGGAATTGGATGGCCCCGGTGGTTTCCTCCGCCAGGCTTTTCAGCAATGGGTTAGACTCGCGTACCGCCTTCTGCTCTGGAGTGGACTCCAGGTTGCTCCAGAGATTCAGATGGGCGACATCCTCGGAAATCTGTTGGACGGAGAGCTTGATGCTCGCCAGGCGCGCGGCCTCTCCCTGATGGCTCAGACTGGAGTCCGGCGCGGCCATGGAGAGAGCCTGGGCGTCATCGCAGATACGGGCCGATGCCGCGCTGGCGTCCTTCATCATGTTCTCAGCCACGTTGGACGCAGCCATGACCGTCGTGGGGGCGATCGCCAGGGCGGCGGTCAGTGTACAGGCACACAACGAGTGATTGAGTTTCATTGACGGTTCCTTTCTTCGACGCGGCGGACTGGTTGCAGAGTGGCCGACGGCTCAAGCGCCTGGCGACCGTACCTTGTCTCGCACCGCGGATTGTTTTACCGCTTCTGACACAGGTATAGGCGTGCCGCGGAGAAGGTCCGTTGCTACCGTCCGTTCGGTATTTTGCGGCGAGTCTATGGGTGGGCGGGCTCGTAGACCAGTTCCGGATCGAAGACAAACAGGCGGCTGGGGCTGTCTTCGGGTAACAGGTAGAGCTTGCCGTCCCGAAAGTCCATGCCCTCATTCGTATAGGGCACGTTGCGGTCTGTCCGGCCCAACGTGTAGGTGCGGAGGGGTTCCAACTCTTCGGGGTCCAGCCAATGGACCACTCCGCCGGAAGCCATCAAGGCTCCATAGCGGTACTTGATCTCCTGGTAGTGGCTGGCGTTGGGATTGTCGCGGACGCTGAGGAAGCGGCCCTCGAAGGTCCACTCGTAGAACTTGCGCGCGTCCCAGTTACCGCCGATCAAGTGCCCTTCGATGAGTGTGAGACAGCCTATGTGATCGTCCACAGTGAAGCTGGACAGCACTTCCAGTGTCTGCTTGGAGCGGCGCTGAATGACCGTGCGGCCGTGGGGTTTGTATTCGGCCACGGGGATCCAGAGAGAGTCGTCGTCCATGTCAAATCCACCCGGATGAAACATGCTGCCCTGCTGCACCTCGACGGAGCGGAGGCGTTTGCCGGTGGCTCGCTCATACTCGTAGAGGAAGCCCTTCTTCGCCAGGCGGTCGACGCTGGTGACCCAAAGCGACGGGCCGTCCACTACGATGCCTTGTACGTGGTGCGTGGTTCCTTCCAAGGGCGTGACGGAGATGGGTTGCGGCGGAGCCGCCATCCAGAATGCGAACAGAGCGAAGGGCAGCAGCATGTCAGGTCTATTCTCGCGCGATGCGGACCTCTCGTATGTTTCAGGTTGACGACTTCAGCGAGTCGATCAGTTGTTCGATATCCTGCTCGTCGTTATAGAAATGGGTGGAGACCCGTAGCAATCCATGGCGCGCGGACACGAGCACGCCCTTCTGCTTCAAGGCTCGTGCCACGACGCTGGCGTCACGGCCGGGCAGGCGCGCGGCCACGATGGCCGTGTTATCGAAGGGCAGCGGTTCCGCGCCAGTTGACCGCAGAGCCGAGCGCGTCTTCGACGCCAGGTCGAGCACTCTCTCTTCGATGGTTTGCGGGCCGAGTTCGAGCATCAGGTCGACACTGGCTTCCAGGCCATAGAGCAGGGCGGAAGGCAGCATGCCACCTTCGTACTTCTCGGATGTGTCGACCAGGACGGGTGTGCCCAGGTGCAGGTTGTCGACGTTGCGCCAGTCGTGATGGCTGCGCCAGCCGATGGCCAGCGGCTCCATGCGAGCGCGCTGCCGGGGATGCACCGCCATGAAGCCGACTCCGTTGGGCGCCAGCATCCACTTGTAGCAGTTCACTGCCAGAACATCGGGCTGGATGGAGGAGAAATCGAAGCGTACGGCACCCAACATCTGCGTGGCGTCGACATAGAGCCGGATGTCCCGCCCCTGCAATGCGGCTGAGAGTTGGTCCAAGGGGACCCGGAAGCCGGTGGTGTAGTTCACACTGCTCACTGCCACCAACCGCGTGCGTTCGCTGATGGACTCCAGCAGGGCAGGCCACGGCGCTTCCACCAGTTTCACGCCGCGACTTGACAGATAAGCAGGCGCGTAGATGTTATTTGGGAACTCGCCTTCCAGCGTGAGGATCTCGTCGCCTTCGCGCCAGTCGATGCTGTGCATGAGAATCGCCAGGCCGGCGTTCGAGTTGGGCAGGAACGCAATGTCGGACGCTTCGGCACGGATGAGACGGGCGAGCTTTTCACGGAGACGGTCGTGGTCTTCAAACCAGCCCAGAAAGTCGGAACACGCGAGTTCGTCGCGGTGCTGGAAGTGGCGCGTCATGGCTTCGACGGTGAGCCGGGATAGTTGGCCGAATGTCGCCGTGTTCAGAAACGTCCGGTCGCGCAGGGCGGGGTAGAGCTCTCGGATCGCGGGCCAGTCGACGCTCATTGTTTTGCCGCGCTCACTTTCGCCGCGACCATCGCCGCCACCTCGGTCAGCGCCACTTCCGACTTGATGCCGGTGCGCCGTTCGGCCAGTTCCACGATGCCTTGCGGTAGCTTTTTGCCGACGACCACGCGATAGGGGATGCCCACCAGGTCAGCATCCTTGAACTTCACACCGGGGCTCAGATCGCGGTCGTCATAGAGCACGTCGACGTTCAGCTTCTTCAACTCTTCGTACACCTGCCGGCTGGCGGCGGCCAAGGCCGGGTCAGACGATTTCACCGGCGTGATCACAGCTTCAAAGGGCGCGATGGATACCGGCATGCAGATGCCGTTCGAGTCCGCGTAGAGCTCCACCGCGCCGCACAGCACACGCTCGATGCCGATGCCGTAGCTGCCCATGATGACGGGCGTTTCCACGCCATTCTGATCCAGAACGTTCAGCCCCATCGAGTGCGAGTATTTGTAGCCGAGCTTGAAGATGTGCCCGATCTCCATCGTCTTGAGAATGCGCAGCGGCGCGCCGGTTTCGAGTTCGGTGTCGCCCTCGGTCACCTGGCGCAGGTCGTGATACTCGACGGCGAAGTCCTCGCCCGGCGTGACATTCAAGAGGTGGTAGTCGTCCCTGTTGGCTCCGGCCACCATGTTGTGGCGGCCTTCCAGCGAGTGGTCGGCGATCATGTGGACGTTCGTCAGGCCCACTGGTCCCAGCGAGCCCGCATCGGCGCCCATCAATGTGCGCATCTCCTCAGGAAAGGCCGGACGGAATTCGGCGCAACCCATTGCGGTTTGGAACTTGGTTTCGCTCAATTGATGGTCACCACGCATCAGTGCGACCACCGGTTTGCCGTCGGCGATGAGGACCAGCGACTTGATGATCGAGGTGGCCGGAACACGCAGGAAAGCAGAGACCTCGTCGATGGTCTTCTGGCCCGGGGTGTGCACTTCCTCGGGGTTCAGAGAGCCCTCCGGATCGGGTGCGGCGGGAGGGACGGGGCGCGATACGGCCTTCTCGAGATTCGCGGCGTATCCGGTTGCCTCGCAGACGACAACGTAGTCCTCGCCCGCGTCCGTGGCCACCATGAACTCCTGCGACTGGCTGCCGCCCATTGCGCCGGAGTGCGCTTCCACGGCCACGTACTGGAGACCACAGCGGTCGAAGATGCGGCAGTAGGCCGCGCGGTGCTTTTCGTAACTCTCGTCGAGGCCAGAGGGGGCCAGATCGAAGGAGTAGCTGTCTTTCATGATGAACTGGCGCACACGCAGCAGGCCGGACTTGGGGCGCGGTTCATCGCGAAACTTGGTCTGGATCTGATACCAGATTTGAGGGAGCTGTTTGTAGCTGCGCAACTCGCCGCGGGCGATGACGGTCATCACCTCTTCGTGGGTCATACCCAGGCAGAGGAGCCGGCCGAAGCGGTCCTTCAGCCGGAACATGTTGTCGCCCATGGCGTCGTAGCGGCCGGACTCCTGCCACACTTCGGCTGGATTCAGGGCGGGCAGCAGGAACTCCTGGGCGCCGATGGCATCCATCTCTTCCCGGACGATCTGCTGGATCTTTAGCAGCGAACGCTGGGCGAGGTAGAGATAGTTGTAGATACCGGCACCCAACTGCCGGATGTAGCCCGCCCTAAGGAGGAGTTGATGGCTGACGACTTCTGCTTCGGCGGGACTCTCGCGGAGGGTGGGTATGAACAGTTTTGACCACAACATGGTAAACCTTCGAGCTTATCATGGGGGTGCTGAGGGCTCTGGCGGCCGGAGAGCGCGCGCAGCACTACGGGCCGGAAGAACGGCCCACAAGGTCTTCCGGCGGCTACTCCATCTTTTCGCGTTGGAAGAAGAACAGGCGTCCGTCTTCGCGCGACACGACGAGGTTCATGCCACGGCCAGGGCCGAGGAGTCCCGACGACGCTCCAATTTCATGGTGGCCCAGATAGATGTTTTCGCCGTTGTGTTTCAGGCCCACGGGGAATCGGAATTTGGGCTCGTGGTTGCTACCGACATTCTTCAGGAACAACACCATCGTTCCCGGAAGGCCGAGCGCACGAGGTAGTCCGGTCTTGGGATTCGGGATGGAGTGGTGCTTCGGGGTGCCCACCAGAAGGTCGGTCACTCCGTCGCCGTCCCAGTCGACGAGTTCGATTTTCGAGCGTCCTGTCCCGCCGGCGGAGAGGAAGTTCGATCGGATGGGCGTGCCGTCTTCCATGTGAAGCTTGCCGCCATCCGCAAGGTTGAAGTTGTCTCGCCGCCAGTAGAGATGGAATTCGTCCTGATCATCAAGCGCTACGTACGCAGTGCGACCGTCCAGCTTGGCGATTCCGGGCCGGACGCGCCAGGTGCCATGCAGGTCGAGGCCGTCGAGATAGAGTGTGCGATCGTGGTCCAGCTTGGGAGCGCGGCGCGTGCCGTGGTTCAGATACACGTAGTGGCGCGCCGTGGAGTCGCTGGTGAGGATGTCCGGCAACCCGTCCCCATTCCAGTCGAATACGTTCGGAGAGATGTAGCCCCAGCGAGCCTCTCCGGGGCCCTGGATGTCGCCTTTGTAGCCTGGCTCCACATGGATCTCACGGCCACCGGCCGAGAGCGGGACCGCCGCTGCCATGGCAGGGGCCCGATTGGAACCTTGATTGCGGAAGAAGAGAATGCGGCCCTCCGAGTTGCCGGCCACGATATCGAGGACTCCATCGCCATCCCAATCGACGACGGTCGGGACCGAAAGGCTGCCGGCGAAGAGGTCGGCGTCCTGCTGGAGCACAGGGGCCGGCTGACGGAACACGGGGCTGCCTTCGGCATTGAAGCGGCCGGTGAACCGGTAGATCTGCAGAGCACCCTCGCCACCGGCAATGATGTCGGATCCTTGGGTCGCGCGGTTTGGATAGGCCACGGGGTAAGTTCCGGCGATCGGGTTGCGCAGCGCGACGCCCTCTTCGTCGACAGCATGGCGCCGAGCTTCGAGTGAGACTCCATTCCTGTCGGCATTCCGGTAGTAGTAGATGTCACCGAACCAGGAGCCGCTAAGGACTGAAGTTTCGTGGCCGGGTCCGAAACTGCCGCTGGACAACGTGCCCGCAGTCCAGAGGATCTCTTCGCCGGGCCGTGTGAGGCGCTGGGGCGGCGTTCCCTGTATGACGGACCACAGGGAGAACCGGGGCGTGCCTCCGCGCCAGATGCCGGCGCCGTCGTAGGGGACGAACTCGGCGTGACGGCTGCCCGCTCCGGGCGGTGGCGCGTTGTTGCCGTCGGACACGCTGAGAACGAAGTTCCAGCGGCCGCCAGGTTGGGGCAGCGCGGAGATGGCACTGGGATCCCGCGGCAACCCTGCAAGGGCGATGCGGCTCGATTCGACGAACTTGCGCTTGTCCTTGTCCAGTTCGGCCACGACGATTTCGCTCTTCCATAGGAAGAATCCCCAAACGGAGCCGTTGGCCTGAACCACCGTGCAGATGGGCATGGTGCCGGCTTCGATGGGTGTCGCGACCTCGATGCGGTTGCCGAAGACCGGGATTCCTTCCGATGTGACGCTCCTCCAGGGATAGAAAAATAGCCCTGTCGGGAAGCTCAGCCGGCCCGCGACGGCAAAGAGGTCGGGATGGGTTGCGTTCGTGACATTAGCCCAACCCACGGGGTAGCTTGTCAGGCCGACGCCGAGCGGTCCCCGACGATCCGGCGAGCCGACAGGGATGGGCTGTCCGCTCACCCAGGCCGGAGCGGCCGCAGCGGCGATCGAAGAAGGGACGGTGAACGACAGAACGAGCAAGAGGCGAATTGAGGTCGCACCGCATTTGGGTCTGGGACAGAACATACTGCGAACCATTATTCCCGAAGTGCGGTGTGGGACGGGCGAAAACCTGGGGGCTGAGTGTGCCGGGGGTAGCGACGCAGTCATGCTGGACGCCGCGTTCGTGAGTCAGTTTCGCTCCTGGCTTCGGAGGTGCGTCCGAAAATCGAAAGGACCGGCACCCGTAAGGTGCCGGTCCTCCGCAATTCCTACTGAACTGAGTTAGTAGCGATCGTTGCGGCCGCGGCCACCGCCGCCGCCACCGTAGTTGCCACGCCCGCCGCCGCCGCCGCTGAAGCCGCGCTCTTCCTTCGGGCGCGCCTGGTTGATCGTCAGGTTGCGGCCGTCCAGATCACGGCCATTCAATGCCTCAATGGCGCGGTCGCCTTCGGCGTCGTTGCTCATCTCGACGAATCCAAACCCCTTGGAGCGGCCCGTATCGCGATCGGTCACAATGCTGACGCGATCAACAGTGCCGTGAGCCTCGAACAGTGAACGGACTTCACTTTCGGTCGCGCCGAAGGTGAGGTTTCCAACAAAAATGTTTCTCATTTGGTCTTCCTTGCTGAACTGGCAGGACAGCGAATCGGGGCAGGATCGGAAAGGCGGGTGAACCGGACGATGCGAAAAATGCCTAAATCAGCCAGACTGTCAAACTTCACTTTTGAGCATAGCACGCATTTTTTGAATTGATGCGCCAAAGTTGAGTATATTTCACGTTCGCTCCGCCAGCTCCATCCTGTCCCGCGGAATGGCGGCTCACGGCTTTGGTCCTCGACTTGCGACGGCCACGCCGACCAACGAATCGGCACAGCCGTAGTACAGAAACCATTTCTTCCTGAAGTAGACCAACCCTTCCGCGAAGGTGGTGCCGGCGGCATACTGGCCGCTTCTCTCGAAGGCCAGTTCCGGTTTGAAGATTGGATCTTCGGTTCGTTCCAGCAACTTGGCCGGGTCGTCGGGCGCAAACAGAGCTTGGCCGACCGCATAGGTTTCAGGCGCCAGCGACGGGCTGCCTCCGGCCGGTGCGTTCTTTCCGTTGTAGAGGACCACAATGCCCTTGGGCGTCCAGATGGGCGGCGGGCCGACCTCAGGGAACGAGCTGTCAAACCGTCCGGCGCGTTTGTCGAGAACGGCCAAGGGTTGACCGTCCGAACCAGCGACGGGCGTCCAATGCACCAGATCGTCCGACGTCGCCAGGCGGATGGTGCCCTCGCCCCAATACATCCAATAGTGGCCCCTGATCTTCTTGGCGATGAGCCGACCCTTCACCAGACTGGTGACAATGCCAGCGGACTTGTAGGACATGTCGGAGCCGAGAGCTGGACCGTGTTTGGTCCAATGAAGCAGATCGGTGGAAGTGGCGATAGCGGCGGCTGTCTTCTGCCGGTTCCACTGCGTGTAGGTAAGGACGTAGCGTCCGTCCTCGGCCTCAACGATACGCGGATCCTCGACGCCGCCTTCCCACTCGCGACCTTGCTCCGTGTCGTTATCGGGGAAGAGAACGGGCTCTGCTCGGCGGGTGAAGTGCAGCCCATCGGTGCTTTCGGCCAGACCAAGGCGGGAGGTGTGCATGCCGATCTTCATTTCGCCAGAGTCGTCCTCAGCGCGGTAGATGACGTAGACTTTGCCGTTGCGCACGACGGCGGCCGGGTTGAAGGTGTGCAGCGATTCCCAGTGGACCAGCGCTTTTCGCAATGGGCATTGAAAGGTGGTTTCCTTTTGGGGCGAGATGACAGGATTGGCGCCGTCGGGTCGATGAAACGTGCCAAATTGCCCCGGCGACGAGGCGGCCGTCAAGACGAGAAGCGCGGCTGCCAGGGGCAGGCGAACCTTCACGGCATGGAGAAATTGGTGGTGCATGGTCATGGGATCCGGTACGACGTCTTCCTAGATTGAATCACGGTCCGCGACCAGGCATCGCATTACGCTTGAAACCGGCCCGAAGCGGCGTTACTGTGTGTGCATGGTACGAGCAAATGCCGCCGAGGTGTTTTGGGATACCGACAAGAAGACCTGGGTCGTCCGAATCCAGGTGGGCGGGGAAGCGGTGAGGCGGACGTGCAAGGGCACGCCACAGAATGCGGATGAAGCCGCGCTGCACTCGCTGGCGCTGCAGACCGCGCAGGACGAAGGCTATGAACTGGCCGAAACCGCGGTCAGCGTCCGTCGCTAGGACTCGGACGCCCGGCTGTCGCACGACTCCTCTTCGATGCGATAGATGCTTGTAGCTTGTGTGCGTGTTCTGCGCCCGCGCCATTGCCCTATCTGAAGGCGAATAATGGGCAAAGAAGAGGGCATGGCAGGCCGCGCGAACCTGCCCGCTCCTCATCGACCGACCTTCACGGGATTCTCGGTTTTTTTCCCCGCCTTGATGTCGAGAACGCTGCGATCGCTCCGACTTACTCATGAATCCGCACAGTTGAGTGCGAAAATCGAAAGGAGCTGGAGCACCGGTATGAAATACATCCTGATGATGATGATGAGCAAGCAGAACACGGATTTCGATCCCATCACCACCTGGCCCAAGCAGGACATCCAGGCGCATATCGCGTTCATGATGAACCTGAACAAGGAACTGCGCGAATCGGGGGAACTTGTATCCGCCGAGGGGCTGGCCGGACCCGAGCAGGCGAAGATCGTGCGGGCGGGCAAGGACGGGGCGCCGATCACCGATGGCGTGTTTCCCGAGTCGAAGGAGTTCCTGGCGGGCTACTGGATCGTGTCGGTCGAGACCACTGAGCGGGCGTACGCCATTGCAGCCCGTGCCTCGGCGGCGCCTGGGCCGGGTGGAGTGCCGCTGAACATACCCATCGAAGTGCGGCAGGTGATGAGCGGGCCGCCGCCGGACTTTGTCTGATGCCTGAATTTTGGGATGACGACACCGAACGTCTGCTGCGCGAGCTTACGCCACTGGTGCTCGGCGCCGTCATCCGCCGCCATCGGGACTTCAACGCGGCGGAAGACGCCGTGCAGGAGGCGCTGATTGCAGCCTCCTGCCAGTGGCCCAACGAGGGAGTGCCCGGAAATCCTCGCGCCTGGCTGATTCAGGTGGCATGCCGGCGCATGACGGACCATCAGCGGAGCGAGTCGGCGCGACGCCGGAGGGAGACGGACGCCGCCTTTCATTCCGATGTCGCAGCGCTGCCTGTCGAGCTGGATTCCGGCTTTGACAAGGACGACACGCTGATCCTGCTGTTCATGTGCTGCCATCCGGCGTTGACACCGGCGTCGGCCATCGCGCTCACGTTGCGTGCGGTGGGTGGCCTGACCACGGCTGAGATCGCCCACGCGTTCCTGGTTCCGGAGTCGACGATGGCCCAGCGCATCAGCCGGGCCAAACAGAGCATCCGATCTTCGGGCGTCCCATTCGGCCTACCCGGCCACGAGGAGCGGTCGCAGCGGCTGCGCAGCGTTCTGCACGTGCTCTACCTGATCTTCAATGAGGGCTACACCAGCAGTGATGGCCTGGAATTGCAGCGCTGCGAACTCTCACAGGAGGCGATCCGGCTGACGCGCGGGGTTCACGATCTGTTGCCGGACGATGCCGAGGTAACGGGGTTGCTCGCGCTGATGCTGCTGACGGATGCCCGTCGCGTGGCGCGTACGGGGTCGGACGGTGAGCTGATCCCGCTGGCGCAGCAGGACCGGACGCTATGGGACCAGACGCGCATCTCCGAGGGTGTCGCTCTCCTCACATCCGCCTTGACCCGCGGTGCGATCGGCCCATATCAACTCCAGGCGGCCGTGGCCGCTGTGCATGACGAGGCGGCCCATGTAGAGGCCACGGATTGGCCGCAGATTCTGGCGCTGTACGACCTGCTGCGGCGCATGTCGGACAATCCCATGGTCGAGCTCAACTATGCGGTTGCCAATGCCATGGTGCACGGGCCGGCCAAGGGGCTTGAACTGCTGGAGACTCTGGCCACTGACGGGCGACTGGCGGGGCACCACCGTTTGGACGCCGTTCGCGCCCATCTGCTGGAGATGGCTGGTCGCATTCAACCGGCGATTGAAAGCTACCAGATCGCAGCTGGCCGGACAACCAGCCAACCGGAGCGCAACTATCTGGTGACGCAAGCGGCGCGCCTGAGAGAAAACTCGGCGAAGACCGGTGGCTAGGAGGAGCTTTGTCGGACGCCTGGTGTGCGATGTCACAAACGGAAGGACCACCTGGTCTCAGAGGGTATGAGACTCTTTGTGATCGGCGCCACAGGCAGGACGGGTAGAGAGATCATTGACATCGCCCGCAAGCGAGGACATGCGGTGACCGCGTTTGCGCGGTCGCCCCAGAAGCTGAGTGCCGGCGGATCCCTCAGTGTGGTTCGCGGAGATCCGCTCCGATGGGAGGCCATCGCGGCCGCACTGCCCGGCCACGACGCGGTGCTTTCCGCGATCGGTCCTCATCCGCGGGAGGCATTCCGCCCCAGCACATTGTTGACGGATTGCGCGCGCGCAACCATCGAGGCCATGCGGGTCAGCGGCGTGGCTCGTTTGACTGTTGTTTCCGCCGCCGTGCTCTTCCCGGCCAAGGGACTGTACTACGCATTCTTCCGCTGGCTTCTCCGGCATCACGCTCGCGATCTGCGAGCCATGGAGGATCTGGTCCGGGCGAGCGGTCTGGCTTGGACGATTGCGCGGCCGCCTCGGCTGACGCAGTCGCCGGAGTCAGGCTTTCGCGCGTTGGGCGGAGCGCTACCTCAGGGGAGTGTGGCGATGTCTTACCGATCGGTTGCGGCGTTCATGGTGGATGCGGTCGAGCAAGGTTCCCACGTGGCCGAAGTGGTCGGCTTAGCTCGGGGTTTGGCGGTGGCCTCGTGAACGGTCTGTATACAGCCCTTCCTTAGCAACTACCGTACTGATATGGAGGTGAAACCGTTCTGATGAGCCATTCCCCCAACGCTGATCTCGCTGCCTTTGAATCGCAACGGGCCTTGCTCGTCGCACATGCTTACCGCATGCTTGGCGACCTGGGGCGGGCCGAGGATATGGTGCAGGAGGCCTGGCTGCGCTGGACCGGCCGCCAGGTGGAGGTGGACTCGCCGCGCGCCTATCTCGTGACGCTCGTCACACGGCTTTGCCTCAACGAGCTCAACTCGGCCACGACACGCCGTGAGGAGAGCCGCGGCGACCGTCTGCCGGAACCTGTCGATCTAGATGCCGGGGGCATCGGGCGGGTCGAACTACTCGACCAGGTCTCCATGGCTTTTCTCGTGGTGCTGCAACGGCTGACCGCCGCGGAGCGCGCGATTCTGCTGCTGCGCGATGTCTTCGATTTCGACTACAAGGAGATCTCGGGTCTGGTGGGCAAGACGGAAGCTGCCTGCCGGAAGATGCTCGAGCGGGCGCGGCAGAATGTGGCAGCGGAGAAGCGAATGTTCGCCGCCTCTGACGAGACGCATCGCCGCATGTTGGAGGCGTTTACCCGGGCAGCCAGGTCGGGTGATCTCGACTCGCTGGTTTCGATGTTGGCCGCGGATGCCCTGATGATCACCGATGGCGGGGCGGCGGGCCGGCGGGCAGGAGGAATCCGGAACCTGCAGGCTCCGCTCGAGGGCGCTCGGAATATCGCTTCGTTTGTTGTGGCGACCGCGGGGCGGGCGGTGCTGGAGTCTGAACTTCACGAACTGAATGGCCAGCCGGCCCTGGTCTTCTACGAAAGGGATGTACCCTTCGCCGCCCTGCTGCTGGGCATCGCGGAGGGCCGCATTCACCGCGTGTTCTTTCATGCCGACGCCGGGCGGCTGCGTTTCCTGGGGCCACGTACGCCTCGCGCGTGAGGTGTCCGCGCGAGGCGCCTTCCGGCGCTGGTTTTACTTCACGAACCGTGATGACCGATGCTAGGCTGGGCGCAGAGGTACGAATTCCCGGGAAAGCCGGATGACAACGAATGAATCGCAAAGGCGTAACCTACGATGTCGGCATCTACCCGTTTGGCGAGGCGCGGCCGTCGCGGCCCCATTTCGATCCGGGCATTGTGCGCCGCGAGATCGAGATCATCCGGAACGACCTGCACTGCAACGCGATTCGAATCATCGGCAGAGACCTCGACCGGCTGGTTATAGCCTCTGAGTTCGCACTGGAGCGGGGATTGGAGGTCTGGTTCGGACCCGGCTACCACGACGCCGACGAGCAGCAGACTCTCGCCTACTTCTCGGAATGCGCGAAGGCCGCCGAAGCTCTGCGCCTGAAGTCCCCGAACATCGTCTTCATCGCTGGTTGGGAACTCACGTTCTTTATGAAAGGGCTGGTGCTGGGCGACACAGGCTCGCAGCGAATCGAGGCCTTCATGAAGCCGTGGAGACTCCTCTGGAGTGCAGCGCGGATCGGTCCGTTCAACAGAAATCTCAACCGCTTTCTCGCCAAGGCCGCTGCCGAGGTACGCCGTCACTTTCACGGCCCGCTGACCTATGCCTCAGGATCGTGGGAGGAGGTTGACTGGACGCCCTTCGATTTCATCGGCCTCGATTGTTATCGGGATGCGATGAACAAGAAGGTGTTCCTTCAGAACCTGAAGAAGTACTTCACGCACGGAAAGCCGGTTGTCCTGACGGAGTTCGGCTGCTGTACCTATCGGGGCGCCGAGGACAAGGGTGGCTACGGCTGGGCCATCGTGGATTGGAGCGCACAACCTCCGCGCCTGAAGGGCAGCTTCGTGCGTGACGAGTCGGTGCAGGCCGGGTACCTGACCGAACTGCTTCAGGTCTTTGTTGACGAGAAGGCGGAGGGTGCCTTTGCCTTCACCTTTGTCATGCCGAAGTATCCGCACTCAGACGATCCGAGCCTCGATCTGGACACAGCCAGCTATGGTTTGGTGAAAAGCTATGCGGATCGGATGGGTACGACCTATCCTGGTCTGCCTTGGGAACCGAAGCAGGCGTTCGACGCTGTGGCCCGCTTTTATAGGGAACTCTAGGAGCGACGCTGGCCTGTGGTTGCCCCACTGACACGGGTGCGGACGATGATCACGTGCGCCGGGATCCTGACATAATAGCCCTTCAGGGCGCGTCCATCACCTACCGATTTGGCTGTACATTCGGGACGGAGCGAACGCTTTCCCTATCCATCCATGGAGAAGTGCACATTGAGGATGTCGGTGGTAGCGGATCTCGTCGATCGGGCGGCTGCAAGGTGTGGTGGCGCACCGGCCCTGCTGGCGCCGGGCCGCGAGCCTTTGACCTATGACGGTCTGGCGGAGCAGAACCGGCGAGTTGCCGGGACCTTGAGATCGTTGGGCGTCACCGGTGCCGACCGAGTGGCCGTTGTGCTGCCGAACGGCCCGGAGATGGCCTCGGCCTTCCTGGCCGTGTCTTCGTGCGCGGGTTGCGCCCCGCTCAATCCGAACTACACGCTGCAGGACTTCGAGTTCTACTTCAGTGACATAGGCGCAAGGGCGCTGCTTGTCGACAATGCCGCGCCCGCAGTGGCCTTACAGGCGGCGCGAGCCGCAGGCATCGAGATCCTGACGCTCCAAAGGAAGCCGCGTGCCGGCGAATTTAGTCTTGATGGCGGTGACGCGGCGGAAGCGCCGAATGCGCCCGGCGGCGCCGAGGCGGCTCTGCTATTGCACACGTCGGGCACCACATCGAGGCCCAAACTTGTCCCACTGACGGCGGCCAACCTGGTTGCCTCCGCCGCGCACATCGCCTCCACGCTCGCGCTATCGCCGCAGGATCGCTGCCTCAACATCATGCCCTTGTTTCACATTCATGGGCTGATGGCCGCGGTGCTGGCATCGATGCACGCCGGGGCGTCCGTTGTGTGCACTGACGGCGTGTTCGCCAATCAGTTCTTTGCGTGGCTTGCGGAGTTCCGGCCTACCTGGTACACGGCGGTACCGACGATGCACCAGGGCATCCTGGCGCGGGCCGCGCAGTATTCCGATGTGATCAGGGAATCGCGGCTGAGATTTATCCGTTCCTCGTCGGCGTCCCTGCCGCCCGTCGTCATGGAGGAACTGGAGAAGACGTTCTCGGCGCCGGTGATTGAGGCGTACGGCATGACCGAGGCGGCTCACCAGATGGCGAGCAACCCACTGCCTCCCTTGGCGCGGAAGCCTGGATCCGTGGGTAGGTCCGCCGGCCCGGACGTGGCCATCATGAATGAGCGCGGCGAGCTGTTGCCGGCGAAGGAAACGGGCGAAGTGGTGATCCGCGGGGCCAACGTCACGCCGGGGTATGAAGCCAATGCGGCGGCCAATGAGGCCGCCTTCACGAATGGTTGGTTCCGCACGGGCGACCAGGGCTGGATAGACGAAGAGGGCTATCTGTTCCTGACAGGCAGGTTGAAGGAATTGATCAATCGCGGGGGCGAGAAGATCGCGCCTCGGGAGGTCGACGAGGTACTGCTGACGCATCCGGCCGTCAGGCAGGCGCTCACGTTCAGCGTGCCGCACGCACAGTTGGGCGAAGAAGTGGGCGCGGCCGTGGAGCTGGAATCCGGCAGTGCAGCGACTACCGCAGAATTGCGCGCCTGGGCATCGAAGCGACTGCCCGCCTTCAAGGTCCCGCGGGTGATCCGGGTTGTGCAGACGATTCCTCGCGGTCCGACGGGCAAACTTCAGCGGATCGGATTGGCCGCGAAGCTTGGCATTGAAGCCCTGGACGACACGCAGCTCGGCGAGTATGTGCTGCCAAGGAATGAGATGGAGAGCCGCATCGCGGACCTCTGGCGTGAACTGCTGCCAGGGGCCAGAGCCGGAGTCGAGGATCGTTTTGAGGCGCTGGGCGGCGACTCGTTGCTGGCTGTGAAGATGCTGGCCGCCGTGGGTGAACTGGTGGGGGCTGAGATCCCCTATCAGGATTTCGTGGAGCAGGGGACGATCGCGAGTCTGGCGCAGACCCTTCGGGCGGAAGCCCGCGAGGCCGCGCCGGCACTGTTGACGCTCGAACGCGGCCTGGCGGGCCGTCCGCTGATTTGCGTGCCGGGGCATGACGGGTCGCTCCTGGGCTTGGCCCGCATGGCCTCGGCGCTGGGGACCGCGAGCCCCGTGTGGGGCTTCGACTTCTCCCGGATGAAGCAGGCTGGCAGCGTCGCTGAGCTGGCGCGTTGGAGTGTGGAGCAGCTGCGACGCAGACAGCCGCGGGGGCCGTACCGGTTGGCCGGAGTCTGCTTCGGAGGTTGTGTCGCGCTGGAAATGGCCAACGCCCTGGTGGCGGAGGGAGAGCAAGTCGAGTTTCTGGCTCTGATCGACTCCCTGAATCCGAACTGGGCTCGGACGCGCGGCGCCGGCGCGGCGATCGCCGCTCGGTTGAGGCAGGCCGGCCTAAAGACCTCGCATCACCGGCGCGCTCTACAGTCCATGGGGGTGGGCGAAGGCGGCCGCTATGTGGCCGGGCGGGTCCGCGCGTTTTTCCAGAACCATTCGGAGTTGACGGCGGCGCGCTTGGGGGTAAGCGGAGACGGCGGTATACGCTACCGGGGGCTCATGCTGGAGTACCGGCCCGGGCGATGGTCTGGCGATGCACTAGTGGTGCGGCTGCCTGGACGCCGGCTGGATGCTTTGGAACTGGGATGGCGCGAGGTGGTGCAGGGCCAACTGGAAATGGTGGATCTCCCCTTTCATCCGCTGGGCGCCCTCGCCGGTCCGAACGCGGAACTTCTGGCCAGGTTGTTGCGGGATCGACTGCACCGGCTGGAGAGCGGGAAGGTGCCCGGCGACGCAGCCGCGAGGAAGTTGGGATGAAGTGGTAGCAACCGGCAACAAGCCAAGTGGGGCGGAGAGCCTTCGTCGCCTATGAGCAAGGCAGATCACGGCGCCTGGGACGAGCTTGGACAACAGAAGGACCCGTCGTGGTATTTGGATCCCCTGGTGGCTGCGCAGAAGCGGGAGGCTCATCTCCGGCTCATTCAGCAAGTGTGCCACGGGATGCCGGCGCCGCGCCTCGTGCTGAAGACAGACCTGTTCGAAGAGGCCTTCGGGGCCGATCAGTTGCTGGGCGATTTTCCGATCGCGGCCGGGCGATTGTGCGGCATCGATACGGCTGTGTCGACGACGACGCATGCCGGCCGCCGGTTCGCCCACCTCCGGGGCGGGTTGGCCGCCGCCGACCTGCGCCGCCTGCCCTTTCGCGACGGGTCGTTTGACCTCATCATCTCGACGTCATCCCTCGACCATTTCGACACGGAGGCCGAGCTTGCCGAGGCACTCAACGAACTCGCGCGCGTGCTCGCGCCCGGCGGCGCCCTGCTGATGACGTTCGACAACGGCTGGAATCCCTTCTACTATCTCCTGCGCTGGTCTTCCGCTGCCGGGCTGTTCCCTTTTCCCTTGGGCCGGACACCCTCGCCGGGGCGGTTGCCCGGCATGATGCGGCGTCTCGGTCTGGAACCCTTGGGACAAGATTGGCTCATCCACAACCCACGCGGCCTATCCACGTTGCTGTTCCTGGGTTTGCGCCGCTTGCTCGGTTGGCGAGCAGGCTCTCTGATAGCAGCATTGATCAGGTCGTTCGCGCGATTGGAGCGGTTGCCCACGCGGAGATGGACAGCGTGCTTTGCTGCGGTGTGGGCCCGGAAGGAATACGCCGGCAGTGATGCCGGCATCGCGGCAGAGAGGCCCCGGCAGGTCGGGGCCTTGTTGCCGTGATGTGCCTACCCAAGCCCCGCCGGCACAATGCCAGTAATTCGGAAGCCGGGGTGGATGGCCGGCCTGGAGTCCCCACGCCGCCGGTCGGTCACAGACCCGTCAGTTTTGGTTTCCATGAACCGGGGGATGACCTCGTTGGGGCGGTGTCGCGGTCTTCGTGTCTTGCTCCAGGCCCTTCAGTTCCGCGACTGCCTTGACTACCTTCGCCCATGCGTCTTCGTTGGACTTGGTGGCTATCGATGCGCTCAGGTCCCCGTAGTAGTTGAGGACGTCGCGGCGCAACTCGGGGACCATCTCCGGGAAATGCCCCTCCAGTTTGCCGAGGAGCTGAGCATACGTTTCATCGCTCAGCGTGTAGGTTCCGGCCATGGTGGGCTGTCCCACGTCGAAATTCTCATTCGGCAGCCTCAGCGGGCCAGCACGCAAGCTCGAAAGCAATACCTTGTAGCGATCCAGCGTGGCGCTAAAGCTCGCCATGAAGAGTCTCTCGACAGCGGGTGTGGGTGTCTCGAATCGTAGCGCTCTTGCTTTGCCTACTCTGGGAAGAAGGTTCAGGACAAACGCAAGCAGCTTAGAACGGAATCCCGGCTGCTGATATTCCTTGCCCCACTCCTTGTGATAGCTTGCACGCGACAGGTTGTAAAGAAACCTCTTGCGCGTAATGCCCGGAGCATCTCTGACGATCTCGTTCTTCTTTAGTTGCCAGGCGACCCGCGTCATGGCGGGGATCGTTGAACCCACGGAATGGCGATACGAGCCAATGGCGAGATGCACGCTGGTGAAGACACTGCCCAAGGTCAGTCCGTAGGTATCGTAGAAAGCCCGTTCCAGCACTGGCCTGGCGACTTCAAAGCCAATGAACCCGTGGTAGCTATCGGGAGCATAGTGACCCTGGGCGACCTGCAGCACATCAAACGCCAACTCCGTCTTGACGTGGGAAAGGGCATCGTCGGCATAGGTCACTCGATCTCCAAATCGCTGGCGAAGCTTCGGGTAGAGCATGGGGATGGCTACATTTGTAGCCATGCTATGGCCGTTATTGTCCGAGGCGTAGTGCGACAGCGCCCCCAGGGCGAACGCGTACTCGTTCAAATCCTGCGATTCACGAATCAGGTTCAGCACGAAGTCTCCACTGCGTACGTAGTGCAGGAGATTGGAGAATAGCTTCGACCCGAACGGGTAGTAACCCATGTCCTGAATGATGCTGCCGCCATATGCGTAGGCATGCGCCTGCTGCAGTTGTTCCGGCGTGGCGTCAGGAAACCGCTGAAGCAGAACTCCCTTGATGGAGATGTCCCAGGCCGCGTCAATGATCGCTTCGTGGGCGAGGATCGAGTACGCATGCGCCTTGGGCGCCAGAAGCAGAGTGAGCACCATCAGGCACTGAATACATCGAGCAGCGCGAATTGGACACATGGTCTTCTCCGATTCTGACCCTGCAACTCTGATCCAGGGCGCATCACCGCCATCGTACGAAAGCGGCCGCCCCTGCTTGCCCGTCGCCAGGAATCCGGATGATAGGTTCGGCGCGGCCTTAAATCCATACACTTAAGTTCGATTGTAGACGTCCGATCCACGGCTAGCATGAACTATGGGCTGGCGGCGCTCGCGGTGGGTCCCGTTCTCCTTCTCCCAAAAGAAGAGCATTTGAACGCCCAACTCGACGCGGCGGGTGCATTGGCCGGCAGAGGTCGCAGCCGGTGCTGATGGATACGGTACACACACGGCCATGGCCGATCGCCGTGGCGTTGCCGCGTCACCTGACTGTATTTGGTCAGAACACCCGAGGGTTGATCGGAGCCGGTGCTTCGACGGCCCGAGATCGAATCGCTACGGAGTCTCCTTGACTATGGTTCGACTATGGTGCCTGCCAGAATCAGTCGCCCCGTGATCAGGAATGAGATGCCCGGACTTTCCGGCGGAAGGCCCTGCAACGCTCGCGTCCAGGTCCGGCCGCCATCTTCGGATCGATAGATGCCGTCGGCCGCCCCCGCGAGGAGCATTCCCTGGTCTGAGCCCATGGCCCAGACGGGTGCGTTTGAGGTCAGTTCTCCGGCTCTGCCGGCCGCCCCGGAAGCCGCGACACTCTTGGCCCATCGGCTTCCACCGTCAATGCTCCACAGGATGCCCCCTGGGTTGTGGCCGGCGACCAACAAGCCGCCGGCCGATGTCAGCACCAGCGGCGATACGTCGCCGGACCTGATCCACCGTTGCTGCAATTCGTTCCACGCATACAGTCCCTTGGCGTACAATCCCGCGAATACCCGCCCGTTCACCGCCGACAGTGCGAAGATCTGCGGCTGATCGGGCAGACCGTTGCGAAGGCTCGTCCAGGTGCGGCCCGAATCGATCGAGAACAGCACCCCCTGTTCGTCCGTGCCCGCATAGAGATTCCCGCCGTCACCAAGCATGGACAGAACCTTCGTGCCCGGGAACGACGAGTGGCGGATCCATGTCCGGCCGCCGTCTTTCGAGACCAACAGGCCGCTGCGGTCGGTGCCCGCGTAGATCTGCGTGCCAAGCACCGCGAAGCTGAGGATGCGGCCCGAGTTCGCGGCCTCGCCGGGTATGGCCTGCCAGGAAGCCGCCTCGTCACGCGAGACATAGATGCCGGTATCGGTGCCGGCGAAGTAGCTGTCACCCATCGACGCGAAGGCGTTGATCCGCGACGAATCGGGAATCCCCTGGTCGGACCGGACCCACGACCGGCCTCGATCCGTACTGCGAAAGACCGCCTGCACGCCTTGTTTTTCCACAGCGAACAGAGAGTGGCCGGCCGCCAGCAGCAGGATCGCCGTGAGTCCCAGTTTCATGCTCTCCATTATCAGTGGGGGGCGGCGCGCTGGGAACTCCCCCCGCGAGGATGTTACAGATTCCACCCGACACGGCTCGTCTGGAGACATTCGGGCGCCGCTCTCAGGCCGTGGGCGGATGGTCGAGAATCTGCTCGTTCTTTCGATCCCAATACATCTTCCGGCCTTCCCGGTAACCGCGGTTCGCCATCACCACGGCCACCGCGTGGGCAAAGCCCGTTTCGATGCTCCCGTTCGGGGTCTTGCGGCTGCGCATGCATTGCAGCCAGTTGTCGGTGTGGTACTTCAGGTTGTCATCCTGATCAACAGGCGGCACATCGGTGCTGCCCGGTATTGTGACCAACTGAGGCTTCGCTTTACCGGTGTGCAGATCGAAGACAACATTCGAACCCCAGGCGCTGCGTGTCTCTTCGATGAACCACCACTGCGGGCTGCCCTCGCCACCGGGCGAGTACAACGACCCACGCGTACCCCGGATGATCGTGTGGTCGCCATAGCCACCGCCGAAGGTTGTGCTGTAGGTGTAGAGAACCTGCTTCTCCGCGAACGTCGAGGCCATCTGCATCGTGTCGGGGTTCTCGCGCACATCGTGCCAGGCGAAGATGCCGCCGTTGGCCACCGTGTCGTCGGGGATGAACGTGTCGAGGTAGAAATGCGCGAGCCCGGAGCCGTGACTGTACCACTGGTCCGTAATTCCGCCCGAGAAATCCTTGAAGATGCGGAACTCGAAGTAGACGCGGGGGTCGAACGGCCGCCAGGGACGCCCCAGCAGCCACCGCTTCCAATCGGTGTCCTGTTCCTTCAAGGCCGCGACATCCGGACTCTTGGGCACATGCCAGCGAGGCCCGTTGAAGTTCCAGCTTTGGTCCACCGACACGATCTTGCCCAGCTTGCCACTGCGCACCATGTCGCGCACCTGCTGCTGATAGGGATCGCTCAGCCACTGCGAGCCCATCTGCACGACGCGCTGGCTGGTGAGCACGGCTTCGCGAGCGAGCTTGGCATCTTCCAACGTATTCGCCATCGGCTTCTCGCAGTAACAGTCCTTGCCGGCACGCACCACCTCGGCCAGGATCCTGGCGTGCTGATGATCGCCGGTGCCGATCATCACCGCATCCAACTCGGGGTCGGCCAGTATCTCCTCGGAGTACTTGTATGTCTTGGGCCGCACACCAAACAGCTGCTTTGCGTCGTCGGCAGCCCGCTCGCGGTTGACCGACCACAGGTCGCACACACTGCGGAAATCAAACTTCGGATCGGTGGCCAGGGACTTCTTCAGCATCTTGCGATGGCCTGACGCCCGGTGGCCGCAACCGATCTCGCCAATCTGAATACGGTCGTTCGCGCCGGGAATCCGTGAATAGGACAGCGCCGTGGAGGGCAGAGCCGCGACCGCTGCACCGACAAAACCTCTTCTTGTCACTGCTTTCATCATTGGAAGCCTCCTTGGAGTTCGATGATTATGCGGAAGCACGTCCCGCGCTTGCTTCTTGGTCCGGCCGGATCAACGCCAGGATACTGAGCGTAGCCAGTAGCGGCATGATTCCAGCCACAACAAATGCCGGCCCGTAGGAAAAGCGATCAACCAACACGCCAATCGACAATGTGAACAGCGTGGAAACCGCGCCGGCGCCCAGTCCGCTAAGGCCTGTCACCGAGCCCACCACGTCCGGCGGGAACAGATCAGAGGGCAAGGTCAGCCCCATCGTCGACCAGCTCGCGTAGCCAAACAGCGCCAGGCAGATCAGTGCCAGCGCCCAAAAGGGACTCTGGACGGAGGCCGCGGGAATCCCGCCCAGCATCGGCACGCAACTCACCACGCAGACCAGCTTGCGGGCTCGCATCACCGGCATGCCGCGCCGGATCAACCGGCCGGAGACGAACCCGGCTGCGAAGTTGCCCGCGTCGGCCGCGACAAACGGGATCCAGGCGAACAGCGCGATCCGTTCCAGGCTGAATCCACGCGCGTCACTCAAATACTGCGGTAGCCAGAACACATAGAACCACCACACCGGATCCGTCAGCGAGCGCCCCAGCACCACGGCCCACGTCTCTTTCCGTTTTAGTGTCGGAATCCAGAGACGCATCGACCGCAGAAATGCACGTTCACCGGCCATCCCGGTCTGCGATGCCTTCACCGGACGAGGGTAAACCAACAGCCACCAGGCCATCCACGCGAACCCCAGAATCCCGGAGAACGCGAATGCCGAGCGCCAACCGAACTTGAGGGCAATCCAGGGAATACAGAACGCAGCCAAAGCACCACCCACGCTCGATCCGCTGTCAAAGATGGCGACGGCCAGTCCGCGCTCCTGTGGTGGAAAGACTTCCGCCACGGTCTTGCTCGCGCCAGGCCAATTGAATCCTTCTCCGATGCCCAGCAGGAATCGCAGCGCCCCAAACGAAGCCACGGAATTGGCAAACGACGTCGCCAGGCTCACCAGGGACCACCAGACGACCGCCAGCGACAGCCCCAGGCGCGTTCCTACGATGTCGAGCGCGATCCCACCCACCAGCCACATCACCGCATAGGACACTTGAAACGCCGCGAAAATCCGCGAAAGGTCGCTATGACTCAAGTGGAGTTGTTGAGAGATCAACGGCGCGAGCACCGACAGCGTCTGCCGGTTGAAGTAGTTCAATACCGTGGAGCCGAAGAGGGCCCACACGATCCACCAGCGCCGCTGTGACGGTTGGACCGCCGTTGGCTCCGGTGGAGCCGCCTCGATCTGTTGTCTCATTGGCTGCCGTGGCGATTCATTGGCTTATACATTCGAAATGAGTCCAGCGCCGCTGTTCTCCGGCACCGGTTTGTCCGACCAGATCGCACGTGTGGAGGCCCGCACCACCACGCGCGTGGGAATCGTCAATTGCTGAGTCGCCCGCTCGGGTTCCTGCACTCTTCGCAGAACGAACTCCGCCAGATGCTTGCCTAGTTCCTCAGGGAACTCGCGTACGCTGGTCAACGGCGGATCCATCAACGCCGCTTCACTGTCATTGAAGCCGGCCACACTGATGTCGGCCGGGATGCGCAAACCGGCCTGCTGCAGTGCCTCATAGACTCCGCGTGCAATCTGATCCGAGCCGGCGATGACGGCCGTGATTGGCTCTCGTCGAGATAAGATCGACCTCATCGCGAGATAACCCAGCTGCCGGTCGTCGGAGTGGATCTCGCTGAATCGCGGCGCGAGCCCGGACTGTGTCATGCGCTCGCGGTAACCCTTCGCGCAACGCGCATACCATGGCAGGTCGTTGTCGCCGATGAACCAGATGTCCCGATGCCCCTCCGCGATCAGGTGGCCCGTCAGGTCGAACGCACCCTGCGTATCGTCGGAGTACACTGCGTCAAACTCACTCGACGCCCAGTGCCCCAGTACATTGTTGCCGAGCACGGAAAACGGGATCTCTCGCTCCTTCAGCGCTTCCAGCATGTTGGGTGAGTTTGTTCCGCCCAGGATCACCGCGCGCACCAGCGCCCGCTGGTTCAGGATGCGCGGCAGGTGGAGATCGCGAGACGGAACCGTGGGCGAGTAGCGCAACGTGAGGAACAGCAACTCCTTGCTCTGTGCCGAGCAATAGTTCTCGGCGCCAAACAGAATCCGCGCCTGGAAGTTGTGGAGGATGTCTCTGTTCGCCAGGATGAAGGCGATGATGGTGGACTTCTCGTTCCGCCTCTGATCGAGATCGATACCGAGCTCTTCCGCCGCGAGCCGCACCCGCTCTTTGATGGCTGCGTCCACGTTGACCTGCCCACGGGCAATTCGCGACACTGTCGCCGTGCTGACGTTGGCTTTCTGCGCCAACTCCTGGAAGGACGGCCTCTTCTTCACTCTTAACTCCTTGCCCTGACCCACGTGGTCTCCGAGTCTTTCACTCCAAGCCGCCTCTTAGTATAGGATGCGCTCTCCACATCACTGGCAGACCGCCTTCAGCGCGTCCAGGCTCCAGTCCGGCTCGACGCGCAACTCAAGGTGCCCGCGCTGGAGCGCCGCCGCATAGATCGCTTTCGCGGCCTCCATGGTGTGCGGGTGCCGCGCCGCGTCCATCGCACCGCCCACCGCTACCCGCCTCGGAGCCAGCCCGGCCACAAGCTCCGGCAAGTCCGTCTGGCCGAGGACGCCGGGCACAAAATCCGCCAGAGAGTGCTGGTACTCTTCGGTCTCGACAATGCTTCGGAACGACGAAAGACCGCCCGCCAGGTAGAGCCGTTCGATTCTTGCATCCAGACTCGCCGCACAGAGCGCCGGCACGGTCATCGCACCATAGGCGGCTACAACAACCCGTCGCCCGGAGTTGTCAGGGCCGGCGCGCAACGCGCCCACCAAGGCGAGAATATCGGTGGCCCTCTGCCCCAGCATCGGCCGGCCGAGGATCAGCGAGCCCCACGCGTAGTTCTCTTCCGACTGGTGCTCGCGCGTATACCCCGGCGCGCCCGCACTGAACTCCGGACCCATGTCGCCGATACCGCGCACATCCGCCGCGCACACCGTCACGCCGCCCAGCGCCAGGTTGTGGCAAAGCTCACCTTCATGCCACGCTCGATTCCGGCCGCCCGGGTGGAGCAGCAGCAGGACCGGGCTCGCCGCGGACTCCTGTTTCGGACGAAACAGCCATGCGGGCAGTACGACATTCGCCACGGAAGGGATTTCCAGAGCCTCGATGGTGACTCCACCCGCGGAGGGCACCTTTCGCAGCGATACCGGCATGGAGGGTACGGGCCGCTCCAGCCGCAGAAGCTTTTCCAGGGAAGCCGGCTTCGGAGAGCGAACGAGGGTGTCCGCCCTCTGTTTGGTCAGGGTGAACGGCGTGGCTCCGCCGAACGTAGTCACCGTGCTCGCATCCTTCGTCGCCCATAGGGTGGAGTCTCGCTCGGGCGAGACCGCCGGCTCTTCGCTGATTGCTTTCGCGTCCCCCTTCAGGTGCCGCAGCATCCAGTTGTACATCTGCAACCGGCTGTCGTACGAGAGTCCGTGCGGCAGCGGTGTATCGGCCCAACCGAGAGCGCCGGCCGCGCCCAGCGTCCTGTACACGGCCGCCAGCTTCCGATACTCCTCCCAGGCGTCGCTCACATAATTCGGTGAGTACGTGCCGAAGCTATCCTTATCGCTGACGGAGATCAGCATTGGTTTCGGAGCGAATGGATAGAACAGATCCCAGCGGTCGAAGCCCAGCGGGCCGGAGCCCACGAAATCCTGTTCGGCATCGTCGGTGGATCCCGGGGGCAGGAAGTTCCGGCAGGCCACGTTCTCGGTGTTGCCGCTGAACACAGCGGCGGTCTTTAACCGGTCATCCACCGCGCACAGCAGCATCGTCAGCGTCGCCCCTCCGGACTGCCCCGTGGAAGCGATCCGCGTGGTGTCCGCCAACGGGTGGCTCGCCAGGTAGTCCAGGCTGCGGATGGCGTCCCAAAGCTGCATCTGCGTCGACGTCGTGCCCGTCAACAGCATCTGGCGGCCCGGCACCGTGTGCTCGCCATCCGCGCCGCCCTCC
Organism: uncultured Paludibaculum sp.; assembly: GCF_963665245.1. Taxonomy (NCBI): domain Bacteria; kingdom Pseudomonadati; phylum Acidobacteriota; class Terriglobia; order Bryobacterales; family Bryobacteraceae; genus Paludibaculum; species uncultured Paludibaculum sp. The sequence continues at coordinate 1,351,392 of NZ_OY762267.1, read as the reverse complement.
AGCCGCGTGTGCTGGCCCGGGATGCCGGGATAGTAGATCCGCTCACCTTGCCCCATGGGATCGAACGCCAATACAAGAAAGCCCAGCTTCACCAGTCCCTGGCATGCCCGTTGGTAACTGTCGTAGGCCTTGCCGTTGCCGGAATGCCCAAGCTGAAACAACACGGCCGGAAACGGTGGTCTACCCACCGTCGGGATGTAGAGGTTGGCCGGGATATGGAAATTCGGCTGGCTTTCGTAGACCAGCCTCTCCACCCGGTAGCCCTCGCGTTCCAACGAACCCACCGTCTTCGTGTTCAGATCTGTCCGTTCGGGCAACGAACCGATTAGTTCCATCAGTGTCTGCCGCACCCAGCGTTGCCGCTGCTGGATCCCGGCCGGCGTTGTCAGCCTGCTTAGCGCGGTCTCGCGCGTCTTCCTGGCGGTAGAGGCCAGGCCACGCAGATAGTCCGGCAGGCAGCGCGCATACTGACGGTAGTTCACGCCGGGGAACTGCTGTCCGGAGTGGACTTTCGTCTCGCTCAGTTTCCCCTGTCCGAGAAGGGCGGGGGCGCCCAGGGCACCCCCCAGAAAGGATCGTCGCGTATTGCCTGCCATGCCCATCTACTTTAGAAGGTCAGCCGTAGCGCCAGTTGGACGGTTCTGGGCGACCGGGCACCCAGAATGCGGCCGAAGTTTGTGTCGCCCACCGTCGTATCCGGGTTTTCCAGCAACGGGTGGTTGAGGAAGTTGAAGAACTCGGCCCGGAACTGCAGTTGGCTCTTCTCCGTAATGCGGAACGACTTGTGTGCCCCGAAGTCGAGATTCACGGTGCCGGGACCGGTCATGATGTTGCGCCCGGCATTGCCAAACGAGTTGTCCTGGGGAATCCCGAAGCACTTCGTCTGGAACCAACTTGCAATGCGGTCGCCCCGCGACCCGCCAGTGTATTGCGGGCTGCAGGATAGCTGCGCCTGATCGTCGCCCACTGTCGGCAGGCTGAACGAAGTATCGTTCGCCGTCGAGAAGTTGAGGGGGAAGCCGCTCTGCCAACTGAAGATGCCCGACGCCTGCCAGTTGCCCAGAATGAGTTTTGCCACCCCGCCGGAAGGCGAGGGCAACTGCCACAACGAGTTCAGAACAAACCGGTGCGGCACGTTGAAGTCGGAGACCGCGCGGTAGGCATTCACGTTGTAAGGGTTGATCACGTTGATGCCGTCGAGGTCGGTGGCATACGACATCGGGTCGATGCTCTTGCCCCAGGTGTAGTTGGCGCTCAGTGTGAATCCGCGCGAGAACCGCTTCTCCAACGAAAGCTGCAGTGCATTGAAATTGGAATTGGCGCCGGCAATGTTCTGCGTAAACTGCAGGAACTGCGAGTAGGGCCGGCGGTCGTCCTCGTTGTCGGCCGTTGCCGTCGGGCTGGGTAGTGGAGCGTTGATGTCCGTGTTGTAGTTCAGGTGCGTGCCCTTGGACCCAACGTAGGAGACGCGCGCCAGGAGGTCGGCGGTCAATTGCCGCTCCACCGTGAAGTTCCAGTTCAGGACGCGGGAAGGGCGCCAGTCCCTTGAGTACGAGACCGCCAGACTCATCGGAAGATCAAATGCGACGTCCCCGGGCGGCACGATAGGCGCAAACTGAGCCGGGAAAGGATTCACCGCTGACGCGTACGGATTAGAGAACGGAACCCGGAACAACTGAACCTGCGGGCTGAACGGCGCGCTGTCGGACATGTTGTTGAACGCTTCCAGGAACGGAGGCTGGTAGAACAGCCCGGCCCCGGCGCGAATCACGGTCTTGCCGCCGTCGGGGTTGTACGACAGCCCCAGCCGCGGAGCGAACTGCGCCCAGCGCGAATCGAACCCACCCTGCGGACAGCCGGAATCGCCGGCGTATAGGTAGCCAGCCGGCGCATTCTTGAACCGGCTGGACTGCGAGCCAGGCGCGAAACACTCCACCTTGCCGTCCTTTTCGGTAAACGGATAGAACGGATCCCAGCGCAGACCGAAGCTGAGGGTCAGGTCCCGGCGCACCCGGTAGTTGTCCTGAATAAACACGCTGGCCAGGTTGCCGCGCCGCGTCTGGTACTCGCCTCCGCCCTGGATGAAGCGGTCGGTGTATCCAAGCAACGTATCCGTCAGCGGATTGCCAGAGTAGCTGGTGCCCCGGAAGCGGTACTGCCCATTTTGACGGTAAGTGTTGGTCCCATCGAACCGCGATCGCAGATAGTCGCCGCCCACGGCAATCTCGTGCTTGCCCTTGATCCAGTGCAGACTGTCGGCCAGTTGGAAGGTGTCGCGCGCAAACGTCCCAGGATGCCCGCTGTTGATGCTGAAATAGCCCGAAACGGCGATCACCAGTTCCGCCGGATTTGTCGTCGCCACATTCTTGATTCCGAGGGCCGAATAGTCGAATGGCGCCCCGCTGAGCACCTCCGACGAGTTCCGCGTATAGGAGGCGATGAAGCTGTTCAACAGCGTGGGCCCCAGGGTCATGGTGTCGTTGAACGAAGTGGTCTTCGTCGGGAGATTCACGCCCCGGCTGGCTGTTAACAGATAGGCGCCATCGGAAACCGCATCTTTCTTGTAGGTGTTGTCGAAGTACCGTGCGTACAACCGATGGCTTCCCACCAGGTAGTCGACTCGTCCCATGAACTGGTTCTCATGTTCGCTATCCGGTAGTTGATAGTAGACCAAACCATCCGCCGAGCTTGCGACGGGCAGATGCGTCAACAGGCTCGCGCCGGCTGGATCGAACTGGCTTACCGGAATCCGATTGCCGGCGAAAGGAACCTTGGTTACCGGATCCACAATCTGCCGGCTCAACGAGGAGAAGTCGCCGCCACGCTGGGCGGCCGTGAAGACGGTGGCCGAAAGGCCTGCCCGGACATCCCGAAGCTGCGTTCCCTGGTACGTGCCAAAGAAAAAGAGCTTGTTCCGGATGATGGGCCCACCAAAGCTTCCGCCGAACTGATTGCGCTTCAGCAGATCGTGCTCGTCGGCAAAGAAGTTGCGGGCGTTCAGGTTCCCGTTGCGCAGAAACTCGAAGAGGCTGCCGTGGAACTGGTTGGTGCCCGACTTCGTCACCACGTTCACAATCGCGCCCGAGCCCCGTCCATACTCCGCACTGAAGCTATTCGTTTGAACGCTAAACTCTTCCACGGCGTCCGGGTTCGGAAACGGATTGTTCACGTTTGTGTACGTGTCCTGATTGCTGCCGCCGTCCAGGCTGTAGTTGGCGGTGTCCGCGCGCCCGCCATTGGCCGAGATGGACACTGCGGAAGGCGACGAAATCGTCTGGAGCGTATCGCCGCTGCCGCGGGAGTTCCCCGCGCGGAGGTCGACCGCGCCTGGTGCCAGCAAAACCAGCGACGCGGCATTGCGTCCATCCAGCGGCAGTTCCGTGATCTTCTGCTGGTTCACCACTTGGCTCAACGCGCCGGACCGTGTTTCCACCATTGCCGCCGCCTCGGTCACTTCCACCGATTGACTCGTCGAACCAAGCTGCAAGTGGATCGACAGTGTGGCCGACTGGTCCGCCGCCAGTTGGATGCCCGTCTGCTCGTAGCGGCCAAAGCCGCCAGCCTCGACGATCACCTTGTAGGCGCCGACCGGCAGCAACGGGAACACAAAACTCCCGTCCGTTCCACTCGGCATTTCGCGTTTCAGACCGGTCTGTGTGTTGATGACAGACACTTTAGCCGCCGGGACGACCGCTCCGGCGGGATCGAGGATGCTGCCCGCCAACGTGCCGGTCGGCTCAGCCGCCTGTAATAAGCCAAACAGAAGTAAACAAACAAGGAGTCGAGTCATGCGTTCCCTTTCCTTCCCACTATGTGCTGTCGAATGCGGAGACTTTCCATTCCAGAGCTACGTGTTCCTCATTGAGCCATAGAAATTTCTTGTGATCAAGAAAAATTTCACAAAATGTGATGTGAGTGAACTGACGGAGTCTGCCAGGGTAAGCTCATGGTTGAGCAGGAGGGGCGAGGTGGGGGTGTGTACGGCACGAGGCCGTGGAGGATCCATCCGGCGAAGGAGCAAGCCTCCATCGAATTGCGGGTGCTTCTACTTCGGTCCGTTCGCCGGCAGCCTGCTCAGTGTGCCGGTCACGAAGCCTGAACGCAGTGGGGGGCGTCGTTCTCCACTGGACGAGGCAGGTCCTGTTCCAAAGCCTCCCAGAACTGAACCGGGTCGAAAGGCTTCACAATGACCGAGTCCATGCCCATCTCCAGGCAGCGCTTCTGAACGTGGCTCATGGCGTGCGCGGTCAGGGCAATGATGGGCACATGGCCGCCTGTGCTTCGCTCCCGCTCCCGGATCAGCTGCGTTGCGTTCCACCCATCCATTTCCGGCATCTGGAGGTCCATGAGGATCCGGTCGAAGGCTTCTGCCTGCGCACGTTCCACCGCCTGGCGGCCGTTGCTCACCGCCTCGACGCTGTGGCCCCGCTTCCTGAGCAACGCGATGGCGACCCGCTGATTTACAGCGTTGTCTTCGGCCAACAGGATGTGGAGGGGGCGCGACGCCTCCCCTTCCGACGAGCCGACACCCTGCCCACGTGTGCTAAGCGGCGGGGCGGCCGCCTGCCGCGCGTTTATCCAAAACCGGAAAATGCTGCCCTTGCCCGGTTCGCTTTCCACGCTGATGCTCCCGCCCATCAGGTGGGCCAGCCGCGACGAGATGGTAAGCCCCAACCCCGTGCCGCCGTAGTTGCGCGAGGTGGTTCCGTCGGCCTGCCGGAACGCCTCGAAGATCAGCGCGCGCGCCTCTTCGGGGATGCCGATTCCGGTATCGCTGACCGAGAAGTGCAGATCCATCTCGATTCCGTCCTTCCGGCGGACCTCCGCCGACACCCGGATCTCCCCTTCCAGCGTGAACTTCAACGCATTCCCAACCAGATTCAACAGCACCTGCCGGATGCGGCCGGCGTCGCCCTCCAGCCATTCGGGTGTGCCGTCCGCGATCTCGGAGGTAAGCAGGACGCCTTTCTCGACGGAAGCGGCCAGGAAGGTCGAGCACGCGCCGTCGATGAGGTCCGCAAGCCGGAACGGCGCCGGAGCAATCTCCAGCTTGCCGGCTTCGATCTTCGAGAAGTCGAGGATGTCGTTCAGAATATGGAGCAGGGACTGCGCGCATGACTTTACCGTGTCCAGGGATTCCTTCTGCGCCGGCGTGACCGACTGACCGAGCGTCACGTTGATCATGCCGATGATGCCGTTCATCGGAGTCCGGATCTCGTGGCTCATATTCGCCAGGAACTCATCCTTGAGCAGACTGGCCTGCCGCGCCTCCTCCAACAGACGCTCGATCTCGGCGTTCTGGCCCTCGATGCGTTCCTGTTCGATCCTCAACTGCCGTGTGCGTTCCTTAACCGCCACCTCCAGGCGCGCGCTCTCGGTGACCAACCGCCGCGTTCTCCAGCGGATCACGCGCCATAGCCCCATCAGGGCCCCAAGCGCCGCGATGGTCCGAAACCACCATGTCCCCCACCACGGCGGCAGAATCGTGAATTGAACCCGCGCTGGCTTTTCGCTCCAGACGCCGGCTGCGTTGCGCGCTTTTGCCTCCAGGATATAGCTCCCTGGGGGCAGATTCGGGAATCGGACTTCGCGTAGCTTGGTCTCCGTCCAGGCATCGTCCAGGCCGAGAAGCCGGTACCGGCATAGTACGTCGGCTTCAGCCAGAAATGTCAGGACGGACAGCCGTGCGGATAGAGTGTGGTTCTGGTACGGCTCCTCAATCCAGCCTCCCGGATCGGCCGTCCTGTCCCCGAGCTGAAAATGCGTGACCTCCACCCGTGGGCCCGCCAATTCCGTGTGGGCGGCGGGCACGCGAAAATGGGCCAGTCCCCGGCTGGTCCCAATCCAGACACTTCCGTCGGGGTCTTCGAAGAACGCATCGGTATTGCAGTCGTCCCAGATCAGTCCGTCCTGCCGTCCAAAGTGGTGCCATTGCTGGCCCAGCCGGACGTCGACACCCTGGTCCGTTCCAAACCAGACCCGGCCGCGCCGGTCGACCCGGACGAAGATGGCCTGTTCCGAGTGCAATCCGGACGCCCGCGTAAACGTCTGAACCGACAGGCTATCGCCACGCACACCCACCTTCGAGACGCCGTTGCGGTCGCGGTATCCCAGCCACAGACTGCCATCCGGATCCTCGGCCAGAAAACCCGTAGCGCTCGACGGCAGCCCATCCTTTGCCGTGAACCGCTTCCAGACTCCGTTCTCACGCCGCGCCAAGCCTCGCGTGCCGGCCGCCCAGAACCGCCCCTGGCGGTCTTCGAGCACCGCCGAGACGGTCTCTCCGGCATCCCCCTCCGGCAAATCCTGCTTCTCGAAAACCGCTTGTCCGTTCCGCGGACTGGCGGAGAACAGGCCAGCCCGAGTCGCCACCCACAACTTTCCCGCCCGGTCAAAGACCAAACTCCAGATGCGGTCGCTGCCCGGCGTGTGTGGCAGTGAGTAGGTGCTGATCCGTCCGGACTTGGGGTCCAGACGCGAGATCCCACCCGGCGAGCTCCCGGTCCACACGGAGCCGTCTGGAGCCAGCGCAAGTGCCCGTGTCTTGTTCCCGGCTAGTCCGTCCTTTTCGGCCCAGAATCGCCAGCTCTGCTGACCGGTCCGGGCGTCTACCCGCATCTGGTTCAATCCGTTGTCGGTGGCCACCCAGAGCAACCCACGACTGTCGCGGGCCATCTTCCACACGTGCTCTCCACTCAAGCCGTCGGAGCGGGTCCAGCCTTCCCACTCGTTGCGTCCCACCCAGCGAGCCAGTCCGGTCCCCCAAAGCCCGATCCAGAGAGAGCCCTCGCGGTCCTGCAGCACTGCGCTAGTCGCCGACGCAATGAGGCCCTGATCCTGGCCCGTGGCATGCCACCGCCCGTTGGCCAGCTCCCACACTCCCTCATCCGTCGGCACGAAGAGCTCTCCGTCCCGGCCGGACGCCAGTGTGGCGAAGTCGCCATTCGACGGAATCGGCTGGGCCAACGGCTCGAAGCGCTCCGCGGTTTTTGACTTGCGCAACAGACGTTTCGAACTTCTTATCCAGACGGTGCCGTCACGATCGGTGAGCACTGCATCCCAGCGGTCCGCCGGGACTCCCTTTCCCTGGCCAAACTCTCCGGTCTTGCCATTCTCCAGGCGGCAGACGCCCAAACCGCAGCCATACCAGACCGTTCCGTCCTGTTCTGCATGCACCCCATAGGTCCGTCCCTCCGGCTGGCCAGCCACCCGCTCGAACCGCCGTTCCATCCCTCCAGCAGGCGGGGCGGACCGTAGAAGCCCCGTATTTGTGGTGAGATAGAGGTCGCCGGCCGCGCCCGACGCCAGTCCGAAACGGCCCGAACTCTCCACGGCCCTATCGAAATGGAACGCCTCGAATCGCGATCCGCGGCGCCGCGCGAGCCCCCCGGACGTGGCCACCCAAAGCACCCCGTCGGGTGACTGCACGATGCTATCCACCGTGGAACTAGGCAGTCCATCGGCCTCGCCAAAACGGGTAAATACCGCGCCGTCATAGCGAAACAGACCGTTCTGGGTGCCCACCCACAGGTAGCCGGCCTGATCCTGGAAAAGACACTCGGTCGCGAGATTCGTCAGCCCCTGCTCTTGGCCGTACGTCTTGAAGGTGTACCTCTGGGCCAGGACCGAGGGAGCCAGTAATGCCGCGATGAGGATGGAAGTCCTGAGTCGGGGCTCTCTTGCCAATACCTTCTCCTCAACTGAAGTTGCAGTTGCCGCGGAGCCCTACCGAGACACGACATAGCAGGACCTTCCTTGATTATCGGCAGGGATCCAGTATTCGATTAGGCATTATTTTGCCGGTCCTCGCAGGCCCGGCCGATGAGTTCGCCAGCACGGGGCTGCTCCGGCCCGAATCCGACAGGTGTCCCAATCACTTACGTGGATCCACCTAGAGCGCCTTAAAGCGGGCCTTATACCCCTTACGGCCAGCGGAATACGCCGTAGGCGCTTCACCGCTTGCGGGGCCCGCCCTGTGATGGTAAGTTGACTACCTGGAGGAGACTTATGCGGTTTTTATTCGCTCTAGTTTTGGGCGTATCTTCGCTTTGCGCGGCCCCGGTCGCATTGCCACTGCCTGGCCAGTCGTCAGCATTTCCCGGCAACGTCCGCGGCTATTGGTTTCAGGCGCCCGTTGCCTTTGACATCGTGGGGCTCTACATTCCCACCGATGCGAGCTCGGATCCAATGAATATCGAGGTACTGCGTTTCGATGCGCCCCCTCCTGAGTACTCCACGACGACAAATGACTTCACCTCGTTATTCAGGACAGTCAACGATGTTAGCGCCGGCATCGTCCCGGTCAGCATTCAGGTGCACGCCGGCGACTACATTGGAATCCTGGGTCAACGAGGCAACGTCAACTCCTATGCCTCCGGCGACTATGTCACCGACATCTTTGGGCAGTCGGTCACTTTGCAGCGACTGGGGATGCAGTATGTGCTCGCAAGCACACCCGCGCAAAACGTGTGGGCAGAGGCCTCCGGAAGCATCAGCCGCGTTGAGATGTTGTATGACGTCTCAACGGCCGGAGAAGTCCCTGAGCCGTCCACTCTCCTACTTTCCGGTTCCGCATTGTTAGGGCTTTGGGCCCGCCGCAGGCTGGCTCGCTAACATCGCGTGTTCCACCTGCCCGTGGTCTGAAGAAATGTGAAGTCTGTAACGCTCGTCTGGCGGGCCTGTCCCACGGGCCCCTCCACTCCGCTGGCAGTGATCCACGATCACCAGTCCTTTCAGGCTGTTGCAGGCGTCAGGAGCCGCTTCGACTGGCTAGTATGGCATCGTGCAGCCGGCGTGTAATTTACTCAAAGCTCACCGTCTATTGAAGCGATCGTAACGCCCATTTGATAGCCTCCCTCAAAGGGTCACACTCACCAATGAAACAGAACGCACTCCTGCTCGTAGTGTCACTACTGGCCTGCGCCCCAGTGGCATGGCCGCAAACAGCAACCGGGACTATCATCGGCACCGTCACAGATGGCAGCGGCGCCGTGGTTGCCAACGCCAAAGTGACAGTTACCAACACCGGCACTAGCGCCAAACTGGAAGTCACGACAAATGGGGAAGGGGACTACACGGCTCCGCTGTTGCCGCCGGGCGACTATGCCGTCGGTGTTTCGGCCTCCGGCTTCAAGGCCTTCGCACAGACCGGTATCCGGGTTCAGATTCAGCAGCAGGCGCGCGTCGATGTTGCGCTGCAGGTGGGTGCCGTTAGTGACAGTGTCCAAGTAACCGGCGACGCAGCGGTCGTCGAGGCCACCTCATCTTCCGTCGGCAAAGTGGTCGACAACAAACGGATCGCCGAATTGCCCCTGAACACCCGCAACGTCTACAGCCTGGTCAACCTTACACCCGGACTGGCGGGCAGCATCGGCAACGCCCACAATGGCGTGAGCTTCAGTGTGAACGGCGCGCGCGGCGGCACGTTCGATGTGCTGGTGGATGGCTCCAGCGCCGCCTTTCCCACGGTCAACGGATTTGCGGGCGTCTCCGTCTTTCCCTCAGTCGATGCCGTGGCCGAGTTCAAGCTGCAGGCTCAGAATTTCCCCGCCGAGTTCGGGCGCAGCATGACAGCGGTACTCAATCTCGTTTACAAATCGGGCGGCAACAACTTCCACGGCGGCGCGTTTGAGTTCCTGCGCAACTCCGTGCTGGACGCCAACAACTTCTACGCCAACCAGCGCGGCGTGGGCTTGTCGAGCTTCAAGCGCAACCAATTTGGTGGAAACCTCGGCGGACCCATCCTGCGCAACAAGCTGTTCTTCATCACCGCCTTTGAAGGGCTTCGCGAGCGCAGTTTCTCGGAGCGACTCACTACCGTGCCGACGGCCCTGGAACGCGCCGGCGATTTCTCGCAAACGCGCGCCACGGCGACGCAGGGTATCACCATTTTCGATCCGTTCACGACACGCGCGAACCCGTCCGGCTCGGGTTCCATTCGCGACGCTTTTCCGGGCAACCTGATCCCTTCCGCTCGCTGGGACGCCGTCGCCCGCAACGTGATCAAGTATTACCCCACCGCGAATCAGCCTGGCGATTCGATTGGCCGGAACAACTTCTACAACACAGGCTCGGCTCAGTTCAACACCGACAACTTCGACGTGCGTGTCGATCACAACCTCACCGACAGGCAACGCCTCTTCGGCCGCTTCTCTTACCGCCGCTACTTCAACGGGCCGCCGCAACTCTTCCCCGGCGAGACAGGCATTGCCGAAGGCCGCATCAACAACAACGACTTCGGGCGTAATGTCGTGGTGGACTACACCAACACCGTCACTCCGACCGCGCTCCTCAACCTGCGCGTGTCCTTTGCGCGCAATCGCTTTCTCTACGACAATCAGGGCCTCGGCTTCGTGCCGTCAAGCCTCGGCCTGCCCACGGCCCTCGACTCCGCCGTGGACCGGCTGATGTTTCCGCGCTTCGACGTCAGTACTCAGCCTTCTCTCGGCGGTGGCGATCACCGTCAGAGCGGATTCAACAACTACGGCTTGGCCGGCAGCTTCACCAAACTCTCCGGCAACCACACTATCAAAGCCGGCTACGAAGGGCGCATGCTCCGTATCAATGTGTGGGAAGCTCGCGCCGCCGGCACTTTCGGCTTCACGGCGGGCATGACGCAGGGGCCCAACCCCGCGGTTAGCAGTTCTTCAGCCGGCTTCGGCTTCGCCTCGTTCCTGCTCGGGGCGGGCACCAGCGGCAACTTCTATCAGAACTGGAAGAACGTCGCTGCCAACAGCTTCTACCACGCCTTCTACGTGCAGGACGATTGGCGCATCACCCGCCGGCTCACCTTGAATCTCGGGGTCCGCTACGATTTCGACACGCCGCGTACCGAACGCTACAATCGCATGAGCTGGTTCGACCCCTCCCTGCAATCGCCTCTTTCCAGCGTGGCCGGCTACTCGAACCTCACGGGGGCGCTCCGGTTTGTCGGGGCCGACGGCAACGGGCGCACGCAGTACTCCGGTGACTACAACAACTTCGCCCCGCGGCTCGGCGTGGCTTATCAGATCAACAACAAGACCGCTATTCGGGCTGGCTTTGCTCAACTGTTTGGGCCCAGCACGCTCGCCGCGCAGGGCACTGTGGGCCCCTATGGCTTCCGCGTGGAATCCACCTGGGTTACCAGCCTTGATGGCTTCACCCCGCTTAATCTCCTCAACAATCCGTTTCCCTCGGGCTTCCCTCCAGTGCCCGGCTCGTCGCTGGGTGCGAGGACGGCCCTGGGTAGCAATCTCGATGCGCCCCTCAGCAACACCAACACGCCCTACACCCTCCAGTACAATCTCACTTTGCAGCATGAACTGCCGGGCGCCGTACTACTGGAAGCGGCCTTTGTCGGTAACCGCGGCCGTCAACTCTCCCGCGGTGGCGAGGGTGGATTCACCCTCAACCAGCTCGACCCGTCCTACCTGAGCCTGGGCTCACAGCTCAATCAGCTCGTCGACAATCCGTTCTTCGGACTGCCGAATGTCGGCGGGGTGATTGCGAACCGCCAGGTCTCCCGGGCCCAGCTCCTGCGCCCTTACCCTCAGTACGGCAGCATCTATCCCCTGTTCTCGCAAGGCGCCACCTCCGACTACAACGCCCTGCAGATGACGTTCAGCAAGCGCTACTCGAAGGGCATCACGTTCGAAGGCAGCTACACGTGGGCCAAGGCGATGGACACCGGGACCAGCTATCAGAACAGCTATGACGTGTTGGGCAGCCGCAGCGTGTCGAGCGTGGATGTGCCGCACCGGTTGGTCTTCGGCGGCGTGTACGAACTGCCCGTCGGGCGTGGACGCCGCTTTGGCGCGGGCATGTCCCGCACTATCGATGCCGTGGTCGGTGGCTGGCAGGTGAACGGGATCTACACACTACAGTCGGGCAACCCTCTCGGCATCAGCGCCAGCGGAACCGCGGCGCTCTTCAGTGAAGCCGCCCGTGCCAACAACAACGGCAAGAGTGCCTCAATTAGTGGGAATGCTCATGACCGGCTGGACCGCTGGTTCGACACAAGCGTCTTCAGCCAGCCCGCACCCTACACCCTTGGCAACGTCAGCCCATTGATCGCGGATCTGCGCAACCATCACACCAACAACCTCGATCTCTCTGTCTTCAAGCAATTCCGCATCACGGAGAAGGTCTCACTGCAGTTCCGCGCCGAAGCGTTCAACTCAATGAACCGTGTCCGCTTCTCCAGCCCCAACACCAACGTGAACGGCGGCGCGAACTTCGGTAAGGTCACCGCGCAGGCGAACGACCCCAGGCAACTGCAGTTCGGTCTCAAGCTGCTTTTCTAGCTCTCCGCTGAACCGCCCACTGGCAAAGGGGAGTGGCCCAGGCTGCTCCCCCTTTTTGCCGTCGCTCCTCGTTCCCGACGCCTGCTACACTATCCCGCAGGGCTACTCAGGAAGCCTCCGTGTCCGCGGGAAGGACGGCGTCCCCCTGATCGCGTTTGCAGCTTGCATCCAACGGATGAACTCTTTTCTGCCCGAGCCAGCGGACACCGGGCGCAGCGGCTGACGCTTCGGCGCAGCCCCGAAAGGAGCTCACCATGTCTCACTTGCCTCCTCCGCGCAAACTGCGCGAGAATCCAGATCTCGATCAACTCAAACGGCAGGCGAAGGAACTGCTCCAGGCGTACCTCGCCGGCGAACCCGCGGCCGTCGCGGAAGTCAATGCCTACTATCACGGAGCGGACCCCGCCACCTTTGCCCTCCATCACGCCCAACTCGTCTTGGCCCGCGCCCATGGATTTGAGAGCTGGCCCAAGCTCAAGGCCTACGTGGACGGAATCACGGTCCAGCGCCTCGCGGCGCTTGTGCGCGCCAACGACCGGCCCCAGGTCGAAGCCATGCTGAAGCTCCGGCCGGAGCTCGCCAACATGGAGATGTCCTACGGCGACGAGCATCGCCCGCTGCACTACGCGGTCATGGGCCGGTTCCCCGAACTGGTTCGCCTGCTCATGCGCAACGGAGCCGACGCCCGTCGCGGTATCCACCCTCATCGTGACGCCACCACCGCATTGACTATCGCCGCCGAACGTGGCTTCGACGAGATCGTGACCATCATCGAGGAGGAAGAGCAACGCCGCCGCGAGATGCTGACTTCCTCGGATACGCCCGTGACCAGCAAGCAGGACGAGTTGAGCGAAGCCATTGCGGCCGGCGACGTCAGCCGTGCCCTGGCCATGCTAGAGGCCACTCCATCCTTGGCCGGAGCCGGAGATCGCGACGGCTGGACTCCCCTGCACGTCGCTTCGGCCGTCCGCGGTCCCCAAGTGGTCGACTGGCTTCTTCAGCACGGCGCCCAGCCCAATCGGACGACGCCGGATGGCCGCACGCCGCTCGACCTTGCCGCCATGGGCCGCCGGGCCATTCAGCCGGAACGCTTCGCGGATGTGGTCCGCCTGCTCCGCCGCGCCGGTGCGGAGCTCACCCCCCGCGCGGCCGCTGCTCTGGGTGACGTCGAGTGGCTGCGCGCCCGTCACGCACAAGCGCCGCTGGTCAATCCGGTCACGTGGGAGTCCGGCGGTCTCCTCACCGTTGCCGTGCGCCACAACCAACCGGAGGTGCTCGACCTGCTGCTCGGTTTCGGCTTCGATCCTCAGGAGCGTGTCCGTCACGGCGAGGGCGACCAGGCCTGTGTTTCCCAAGGATTCCCACTCTGGCACTGCGCCGCGCTCGGACGGCGAGAGATGGCCGAGAAACTCCTCGCGCACGGCGCCAGCCTGCGGGAGCATGTCGACTCCAGCGGGTCGCCGGTCCACAGCGCGTTCAGCCATCGCCAGTGGGGCATGGTCGAACTCTTCAGACACCACGGCGGCATCGTCGGTCCTGACACGGCGGCCATCTATCGTCAAGTTGATCTGGCTCAACAACTGTTGGAAGACGAAGCCAATGGAGCCCTGCCCGAAGGCATCACCTCGCCCGGCAGGTCCGTTTCCGAGGATCTTCTGGAGTTCGGGGCCAGCGGGGGCAGTCCGGAGATCGTCCGCATGGCGCTTGAGCGTATCAACTTCCTCCGGGACGATCCGCGCTGGTTCCGCTACCTCGGCCGTTGCCTCGATTTCTGGAACCACATTCCGTGGCTCTATGCCGCCAACCAGGAGCTTGACCGCGGCACCTACATCCAGTGCTTCCATCTGGTGCTGGCCCGGTGCTCGCCAAACCTGGTCGGCGGCTTTGGGCGGACCGTGCTGCACGAGGTTGCGGCCATGGGCGACCACGTCACTGGCGAGGAGACCGCGCTGTTCGCCCAGGCCCTGCTCGACGCGGGCGCGACAACCGGCATTCGCGACGACATTCTTCGAAGTACACCCCTCGGCTGGGCCTGCCGTTGGGGCCGGGTGGAAGTAGCGAAGCTCCTGCTGGAATATGGTGCCGATCCAATCGAGCCGGACGCCGAGCCCTGGGCCCGGCCCAGAGCTTGGGCCCAGAAAATGGGCCATACGCAGATCGTTGAGATGTTAGCGGGCTACGACGCCTGATCCGCTCTCCGCTGACAACATGGGGCACTACACGTCTGGACGGAGCAGGGTGGGAACCGGACCGCCCGCAAAGGGGTCCAAGGCCGTATGAGGCGGCGTGTGATTCTCGCACTGCTGTGCACTCTGCCGGCCTGCGGCCCCTCTCCACCAACGGCGCCAGGTGCCCCTCGCCCGCCCATTCGCGCAGGCTCTGTGGCCGGCTGCAACAAGCTCACTCGCGTGGTGAAGCCGGGCTACCCGGCGGAGGCCCAGCGCAAGGGTATTCGCGGAACGGTCAGCCTGCGAGTGCGGATCACGAAAGCCGGCGAGGTCTCCATTCTCGAGGTCCTGAAAGGAGAGCCCCTGCTGGTGCCGGCGGCCACGAAAGCGGTCAGCCAGTGGCGCTACACGCCCTGCGTCATTGACGGCGAGGCAGTAGAGGCCATCACCGTCATCGACATCAGCTTCGGAGCCAACCAGTAACCGCTCATCGGGGGCGACGACGCCAGTTGAGGTGCCGCCCGAGGAGATATGGTCGGCGCGGTGTCCCAGTTCACAACGGGACCGGTTCCTTTGGGCGTCCTGAACTGCACGGTTGATAGCCCTCAAGCCGCATAATGTGACAATGCAGTCCCCACCGCTCGCTCGGGCGTCACGTCTGCGCGCGTCTTCCTCCCGGGCGATCGCGTCGTCATGGCTCGCTCCATCGTTGCTGGTGGCGATAGTCATGTTGGAGATCTGCAGCCTGATTGCCAGGGCGGGCCGGACACATTTCTGGTACGACGAACTGCTTACACTGCATGTCTCGGCTCTTCAGCCGTTCACCGTCCTACTGAGTGCTCTCCACGCAGGCGCGGATGGAATGCCCCCAGCCTACTATGTGATTGTTCGCCTGGCCAGACTCCTCCCGTTGGACTCGCAAATCACACTGCGTCTGCCTTCCATTCTTGGCTACATCATCACCTTGCTCGGCGTTTACTGGTTTACGAGGAAGCGGCTGACCGTGGCAGCCGGCTTGACGGCTGTTCTGCTGATCACGCAATCCCCCTTTCGATCGTGCGCACTGGAGGCACGGTCGTACGCGCTGATTGTCGGCTTCCTTGCGGTAGCGGCCGTGCTGTGGCAGAAGGTCGACGAGAGCCGAGTGTGGATGGCTGCCTTCTGTGCATTCCTCACGGCCGCTGTAGCCTGTCATCATCTGGCCGTAGTCGCCCTGTCGATCTTCGCTTTCGCTGAAGTTGTGCGAACCGTGCTTTCCCGCGGTGTTCGCTGGGGCGTCTGGGGCTCCTTCCTTCTGGCGGCGACGCCGTTCCTGGCGAGCCTGCCCATGCTGATGCATTTTCGTGCCATTTTCGGGAGAAGCTTCTGGTCGCTGCCCGATTGGGGCACAATCTTCTCAACATATCGGCTCTACGTAAATGCCGATGTCAATTTGGGTCTGATTCTGGCGATCGTGATCCTCGTTGCGTGCGCGGTCGCGCTGCCGAAAATGGTCCAGCGGTGGAGGAACGCAACACCCGAGGCGCATTTCCCGATCCCCGAGGTTGTGCTCATCTGCGGTTTTCTCTGTTACCCCGCACTCCTGGTCCTGCTCACCATGCTGATGGGCTCCGGCTACGTGCCTCGCTATGGATGGCCGGCCATCTTCGGACTGGCCTCCGGAGCGGTCTACTTGCTCCGCAACCGGTGGCGCGATGCACGGTTGCTGATCCTTCCCGCTACCTTTTTTATTGTTTTCGCCATGCGGAGCACTGCTGATCTCAGACCGCCCGCTGCCGCGGATCCGAACGTGGCGAGCCAGTGGTGGGCCCATCTGATGGAAGCCGGTCGCAACGAATCGACCCTCCCGATTGTGATCACTGGTGGTGCCTTCTATCTGGAAGCCGTTCAATACGCGCCTCCGTCTCTGCGCGATCGATTCGTGTGTGTCGTCGCGCCTGATGCGGCGGTCCGGCTTACCGGCTCCGACACCGTAGACCGAGGGAACAGGATTCTGTCGAGGTTCGTCCCTCTCCGGGTTGAGGAGTTGGCGCGGTTCCAATCCGCCCACCGGAGATTTCTCGTGGTTTCAGACGGAGGCCGGTTCGACTGGTTGACGCCTTACCTCATCGAGCGGAAATACCCGCTAAGCTTCCTTTCTCGAAATGGGGATGCCACCCTCTATCTTGCGGGACAGTGATTCACCAAGCGGCGGACGCCGCCGAAGGAGGAATGAATGGAACTGGAAAGCTGGTGGAAGCCGTCATTGCTGCGGCAGTTCGCAGCGGCAATCGCCATGATTGAGAAGGCGATCCGGGATTGCCCAGACGAGATCTGGGCCGATTCAGCCCGGCCGCCTGAGTGGCACGATCGAGACATCGTCGGATTCTGGTACGTTGCGTATCACACCATCTTCTTCCTGGATTTGTACTCTAGCGAATCGGCAACCGGATTCCAGCCGCCTCCACCTTTTACGGCGGACGAGATGAGTCCGGAGGGATTGCTGCCCCATCAGCCCTATACGAAGGACGAATTGCTGGACTATTTGGGAGCCACGCGCCGCAAGCTGGCGGACCGAGTGGGCCAACTCACTGAGCAATCGGTACTGCTCCCTTGCGGCTTTAGCTGGCTGAAGATGAACGTGGCCGAGCTGCAGCTGTACAACCTGCGGCACGTTCAGCATCATGCCGGTCAGCTCTATCTGGTCCTCCGCCAACAAGCCGGAGCCGCTCCGCGTTGGGTCTCGGTCGCGCCCATCGACGGCAGCCTCCCGGAATGAAGATGCGGCCGCCAGAAAAATACGCGGATTTTTCTGGACGCGCGGCCGGCAATGACGCAGAATCATTCCATATGACAGGCCATTTCTGTCCCCGGAGTCTCCACATCGGTGGATTGCCCGCCATCGCCGCCGTCACCCTGTCTCTCACTGCTGGCGTACTGGCGCCTGTTTTCGCGCAGCAAGCCCCGGTTCAAAGGACGGTTCTCCTGACCGTCACTGATCCGGCCCACCGCTTCGTGACCGGCCTCGATCAAAGCGTCTTCGAGGTGGCGGAGGGCGGCGCGAAGAGAGAGATTACCCGCTTCTCAGCAGCGGGCGAGCCCACCGCCATCGCGGTGGTCAGCGACACGCCCTTGGCCGATCTTTCCGCACAGGCTCCCAATGAATTGACGCAGGCCAGAACCGTGCCCGAGGCGGTCCGGCAGTTGATGGCCTCGTCCACTCCACGGAAAGCATTGATCGTCACAACCAGTGGCGGAGCCTCAGGGAGCGTCCCCGGTGGAATCTATGCGCTGCGCGTTGACGCGGCCGATGCATCGAAGGCAGTGGTGGAAGTCGCCAACCAGTACATGCTGATCTTCGCCTCGCCGGATGGCACAGGCGCGGATGGCGCACTGGAAGTGCGAGTGAAACAGCCGGGCAACCCGGCCCCCATGAAGGTGAACCTCTGGCGCTAGCCCCGTAACGCCCTCCGAGCCCCCAGCCGGACCGGTTGTTCCCGTTGCGAACCGCGAAGGGGACTGAGCGGGTGCCCGTCCAACCACGCGACGTCAGCATCCTGGCTGAGCGCCTCTGCCTCCACCCGGTTCGCCAGAAAAAAATCACACCCCTCCTGTCGATCCTCCAGATCTTCGTTCGACGTCCAGGTAGAGCGCGGATGCAAGGAAACGGAGATCAATCGATGCGATTCATGATGATGATTAAGGCCACCCAGGAGTCCGAGGCTGGCTTGCCGCCCAATCCAGAACTGATGGCGGCCGTGGGCAAACTGACCGAAGAGGGGGTGCGATCCGGCGTGGTCGTGGCTGCGGGCGGTCTTTCGCCTAGTTCCCAGGGCGCGCGTGTACAGGCGAAGAATGGGGCGCTCGCGATCCTCGACGGCCCGTTTGCCGAAACCAAGGAGCTGATCGCCGGCTTTGCCATCCTCGAAGCGAAGACCAGGGAAGAGGCCATCGAACAGGGCTGCATCATGATGCAGCTTCACCTGGCAACCCTTGGGCCGAGCTACGAAGGCGAATGCGAAATCCGGCCCATGTTCGGAGCGGACGTCTGCCCTGCGGCGTCCGCCGCGTGAACGGAGTCCCCCAATGAAACGAGATTCGAAACCACCTGCGGCGGTTCAACCGGATGCTGTCGAAGCCTGGGCTGCGCGCCTCGATCCCTGGCAAAGGGAGATCTTCGAGGCGCTGTGCAGCCTTGTTGCGGAGGAGGCTCCCTCTGCTACCCGCCTCATCAAATGGGGTCATCCCATCTGGGACCACGGTGGCCCATTCGTCCTGTTCAAGCCGGCCAGCCGCCACGTCACGCTGGGATTCTGGCACGGCCCGTCGCTGCCGGATCCGGCGGGACTGCTGGAAGGGGAGGGCGGCAGTGTCCGTCACGTGAAGTTGAGCGCGTTGAGCGATCTCGCCAAATTCCCAGTACGGCAGTGGATCCGGGCGGCCGTGAAGTTCAACGCCGAAGTCGGCGATGCGAGCAAACGAAAGTAGAAAAGGAGACTGTCATGGAATTCAACACCACCAGCACTTCTGTCTCTCGGGGCAGACTCTGGGCCGGCCGCGCGATGAGCGGTCTGGCCTCCCTCTTCCTTCTGGCCGACGGCGTGGCTAAGCTGTTCAAGCCCGCGCCGGTGCTGGAAGGAACCCTGCAACTCGGTTACGCCGAGAATGTCATCATTCCGCTGGGCATCGTCCTCACGGTTTGCACGATCCTCTATGTCGTCCCACGCACCTCGCTGTTGGGCGCGCTGCTGCTCACGGGCTACCTGGGCGGCGCGGTGGCCACCCATGTACGTGTTGGCGCACCGTGGTTTCCGGTTCTCTTTCCCGTGATGATGGGCACGCTGGTCTGGGGCGGGCTGTGGATGCGAGACCAGAGAGTGAGGGAGTTGCTGCCTCTCATCGGCGGACTGCGCCAGCCCGGAACGTCCGTGGAAATCACCGCCTCGCACCTCCCCCAACTGGGCCAGTAGGGCCTCGGCCGGCGCGGGTTGCGGACATCAACTGACCGGACCGGGCCGCGCCATCTTCACGATCCCCCTCGACTCCAATAGCTCTGACTCGTGGTGTGTGAAGAGTGACCGTCCTATTGGGCGGCGGCGGCCGGGCTGGCCGCATATGGACGGCGCCAGGGGATAAGCATCGGCACCTGCCGGCGGTACGCCTCGTACGCGCACCCGAAGTCCTTCAGCAGGTCGGCCTCTTCCCACCGGGTAGCGACGTAGATCCATCCGGTCCACAAGATGTTGAAGAGCAAGCGGTCGGAGGTAATGTCGGTGGACGACCAGAAAAGCAGGATCGCACCGAGGTACCAGGGATGGCGCACCCAGCGATAGGGGCCGCGGACGATGAACACGGGCGCCGGCTCGGCCCCACCTCGCAGGTGCATCCTGATGGAGCCGAGGCCGAATAGATCGAGGTCTCGCAGTGTGAAGGCACCCCATAGGAACAGTGCGACGGCCCCGAGGATCAGGGCTCGGGCCGCCCAGCTAAGAGGTCCCGGGACTAAAAGTAAGTGATCTCTGGAAGGCTGCCAAAGTACGACAACGCCGGCCAGCACGACTCCGGTAGCGATCGTGTACACCGCCCGGTAATACGGCGGCGGAATGACGCCGGCAACTTTGGCGCGAAACTGCCGGCGTACCATCCCGCTGTGTTGCAGGAAGAAGACAAGGGATAGCAGACCATCCCACAAGAGAATGCCGACAAGCGGCCATCGAGTCGTGGTGGCTTCCACTGACCCCACGGGGAACCCGATGAACAGGGCCAGGGAACCCACCCCGAACACGACGGCCAGAATCATGATCGAACTGGCGACCACTCGTTCGCGCATACACCGCTCCTTGCCCTCAATGATGGAGCCGGAGCAGAAGAAAGAACAGCGACGAGTCCCTCAGGCGCCCGCCTCAGTCCGTTGGGCCTACGCCCCGCCGCCCAGGGCCTTGTACAGCGTGACCAGGTTGCCCAGTCGGGCCAGGCGTAGCCCGACCAGCCCTTGCTGGCCTCCATAGAGCGCGCGCTGTGCCACCAGTACACTCAGATAGCTGTCGAGGCCTGCCTTGTAGCGGGCCTCGGACAAGCGGTAAGTCTGCTCCAGTGTGTCCACCAGGGCCTGTTGCGCCTGCTGCTGCTCCATCAGTCGAGTCCGCTGGCTCAGAGAGTCGCTCACCTCGCGAAATGCTGCTTGGATCGCTTTCTCATACTCCGCTACCGCGAGATCCCGATCAACCTCGGCCACCTTGACGTTCGCCTTGCGGGTGCCGTAGTCAAACAGCGGGATCGCCACCTGCGGAGCGAAGTTCCAGGTGCCCGCCGTGGAGTTGAACAGCTTGGATAGGTCGCTGCTCATCAGTCCCGTCCCCGCGGTGAGCGCGATGCGGGGGAAGTAAGCCGCCCGGGCGGCGCCGATGTTGGCGTAGGCGGCCCTCAACTGATGCTCCGCCGCCAGGATGTCCGGGCGGCGCAGCAGCACCTCGGACGGCAATTGTGTCGCGATATCTTTCACGGCCCCGGCGGAGCTCAGTTCGGGCGCCTGCAGCGTGGATGCGACCGGCGAGCCCACCAACAGGTCCAGTGCGTTCTCGTCCAGCGTCACCTGGCCCGTGTAGCGGGCGATGTCGACCCGTGCGGATTCCACTTGACTTTGCGCCTGCTGCAAATCCAGGTCTGTCGCGACGCCCGCATCGCGCGTCTGCCGGATCAACTCGTAGGTCGACTGCTGGGCGTCGAACGTGGCCTGGGCCAGTTGCAGGCTCTTGCGGTCGGCGGCCAGTGCAAGATAGCTGCTGGCCACGTTGGCCACCAGCGCCATCTGCGTGGCGGTGCGCGCCTGCTCGGTCGCCAGATACTGCTCCAGCGCCGCGCTCTTCAGGTTGCGGATCCGGCCAAACAGGTCCACCTCCCACGACGAGGCCCCCAGGTTGACGGTGTATTGCTGCACTGTCACGGCCTGGGATACGTCGAATCCGCCGATGGACGAATTCTTCGGCAGCCGGTAGAGGCTGCCGCTGGCCGTGGCGTTCACCGTAGGGAACTGCTGTGCGCGTTGAATACGGTAGAGCGCCTGCGCGCGCTCGATGTGCAGCGCGGCCATTCTGAGGTCGCGATTGTTGGCCAGCGCGGTTTCGATGACCTTCCGCAGGCCATCGTCCGTAAAGAACGTCTGCCACGGCAGCTCGGCGGCTTTCGGCGCGGAGTCTCCTTCCGGCCGACTGGGTTCATTGTGTGGCCAGGCCGGTGGTACCGGAGAGGCGGGCTGCTGATAGGGGACCTTGCGCATGCATCCGCCAAGCAGGAGGACGGACAGCAGAAGAAGCAGTTTGCGGTTCATGTTACTTGCCCCTCTTAAATAACTGCACGATCATCACGAAGAACAGAGGGATGAAAAAGATGGCCAGGAAGGTGGCTGTCACCATGCCGCCCAATACGCTGGTTCCGATGGCTTGCTGCGCGCCGGAGCCGGCCCCGTGAGCGATGGCTAGAGGCAGCACGCCGAAGCCGAAGGCCAGCGAAGTCATCACAATGGGACGCAGCCGGAGTTTGGCCGCATCCAAGGTGGCGTCGATCAGGCTGGACCCTTCCTCCAGGCGGATCTTGGCGAACTGAACGATCAGGATGGCGTTCTTGGTGGTCAGGCCCAGCACGGTCAACAGACCGATCTGGAAGTAGACGTCATTCGGCAACCCCCGCCAGGAGGAAGCCACCACGCCGCCGATCACGCCTAGGGGCAACGCCAGCATGATGGAGATGGGAATCGACCAGCTCTCGTAGAGCGCTGCCAGCACCAGGAAGATCACCAGGATCGAGAAAGAGTAGAGGAGGCCGGTTTGCGCCTGCCCGGCACGCTCCTGGTAGGAGAGGCCGGTCCAATCGTAACCAATGCCTTTCGGCAGCTTTGTCACGATCTCCTCCATGGCCTGCATGGCCTCGCCCGAACTCCGCCCGGCCGCTGGTTCACCCAGGAAGTTCAGTGACGGGAAGGCGTTGTAGCGCTCCAGGCGCGGTGAATCGAAGATCCAATGGCCACTGGCTAGTGAGGAGGCCGGAACCATGCCGCCGGCCTGGTTCCTGACATAGAGCCGGTCCAGATCGCTAGGCAACATGCGGAACGGGGCGTCGGCTTGCGCATAGACGCGTTTCACGCGGCCGCCCTGGATGAAGTCGTTGATGTAAGCACTGCCGAAGGCCGCTGAGATCGAGTTCTGCAGCGAACTGACGCTGACGCCTTGTGTGCCGCTCTTCTCCCAGTCCAGATCGACCTTATACTGCGGCACGTCGGGAATCCCATTATGCCGGACCGCCATCAGCCGCGGATCCTTGGCGGCCAGATCCAGCAGTTGTTTCCGGGCCTCCATCAGCTTCTCGTGGCCCAGCCCGCCGCGATCCTGCAACATGAAGTCAAATCCTTTGGCTTGGCCCAGTTCCACCACCGCGGGCGGCGGAAACGCGAACACGATAGCGTTCCGCATCGATGCGAACGAACCCATGGCCTTGCCCGCCACCTGTTGCGCGCGCAGCTCCGGCCGGTTGCGTAGTTCCCAGTCCTTGAGCATGATGAACGCCATACCCTGGTCCTGGCCGCGTCCAGCGAAGCTGAAGCCGGAGATGGTCATGCACGATTGGACGGCGTCCTTCTGGTCCACCAGGAAATGATGGCGGACCTTCGTCAGGACCTCCTCCGTCTGCTCGCGCGTGGACCCCGCCGGCAGTTGCACCATGGCCATGAGCATGCCTTGATCCTCATCCGGCAGGTAGGCGGTAGGCATCCGCGTGAACAGAACCCCCATTGCCACGACGATCACGGCGAAGACGAACAGATAAGGCAGCTTGAAGCCCAGAATGTGCCGCACCGAGAGCTGATACCTGTCCCGCAGCCGGTTGAAGATGTGGTCAAAGCCCAGGAAGAAGGGACGCAGCAGCCGGAAGCCGCTCTCGGCCGCCTCGTGCCCCTTGGCCACCGGTTTCAGGAGAGAGGCGCACAGCACCGGCGTCAGGATGAGGGCAACCAACACCGACAGCAGCATCGACGCGATGACGGTGACTGAGAACTGGCGGTAGATGATGCCGGTGGAGCCGGGGAAGAAGATCATCGGCGCAAAGACAGCCGACAAAACGAAGCCAATGCCCACCAGCGCTCCGGTGATCTCGCCCATCGACTTCTTTGTGGCCTCCCATGGCGGCAGGCCGTCCTCGCTCATCACGCGCTCGACATTCTCCACGACGACGATGGCGTCGTCCACCAACAGGCCGATGGCCAACACCATGGCGAACATCGTCAACATGTTGATCGAGAAGCCCAGCGCTCCGAGTACGCCAAACGTGCCCAGAATCACAACGGGCACGGCAATGGTAGGCACCAGCGTCGCCCGCATGTTGCCCAGGAACAAATACATGATCAGGAACACCAGAATGATGGCTTCAATCAGTGTCCGAACCACATCCTTGATGGCGACCACCACGAACGGCGTCGTGTCATAGGGATACACCACGCCCATGCCGGTGGGGAAGTACCTGGACAGATCCTTCATCTTTGCGCGGATCGCCTCGGCCGTATCCAGCGCGTTGGCGCCGGCTTCCTGGCGGATGGCGAGCACGGCTGCCGGCTTGCCGTTGTACGAAGACCGGGAGTCGTAGAACTCGGTACCCAGCTCAGTACGCGCCACATCCCGGACGCGCACCGTGGAGCCGTCGGGGTTGATCCGCAGTGGAATCGCGCCGAACTCCTCGGGCGTTTTGAGCAGCGATTGCACCAGGATCGAGGCATTCAGGCGCTGGCCCGGCACGGCGGGTTGGCCGCCGAACTGTCCGGCCGAGACTTCCACGTTGTAGGCCCGGATGCCCGCCACGATATCGTCCGAAGTCATATTGAACGACGTTAGTTTGTCGGGATTGAGCCAGACGCGCATGGCGTACTGAGAGCCGAAGGCCTCCACTTCACCCACGCCCGGCACCCTCGCCAGTGACGGCTGGATCTGCGAGACCGCATAGTCGGAGAGGTCGTGCTCGTTCACCTTGGGGTTGTCCGAAACCAGGCCCACCAACATGAGATAGTTGCGGGTCGACTTGCTCACCGTGACGCCCTGCCGCTGCACCACTTCAGGCAGCATCGGCATGGCCAGTTGCAGCTTGTTCTGAACCTTCGACCAGGCCAGATCCGGGTCGGTACCCGGCGCGAAAGTCAGGTCGATGCGGCCGGAACCGGTCGAGTCGCTGGTAGCCCCCATATACAGCATGCGATCGAGGCCGGTCATCTTCTGCTCGATAATCTGGACCACGCTGTCTTCCACGGTTTTGGCCGAAGCGCCCGGGAACACGGTGGTGATCGAGATGGCCGGCGGCGCGATGGGCGGATATTGCGAGATCGGCAGCGTATAGATGGCCACGCACCCCGCCAGCATCATGGCAATGGAGATGACCCACGCGAAGACGGGGCGGTCGAGAAAGAATCTAGACATCGCCGCCCACTTTCTTCGGGCTCGCTTTGAATGGAACGGCGTGCACCTTGTCGCCCGGACGCACGCGTTGCGAGCCTTCCACAATCAGTTGGTCGCCGGCGGCCAGGCCGCTGAGAACCAGCCACTTGTCGCCGATGGCCCGGTCGAGTTCCAGCGCCCGCTCCGTCACCTTGCTCTGGTTGTCCACCACCCAGGCCACGGGCTGGCCCTTCGTGTCACGCGTGACGCCCTGCTGCGGAGCGAGGATGGCGTGCTCATTGACACCTTCTTCCACCAAGGCTCGGACAAACATGCCGGGCAATAGAACCTGTCTCGGGTTGGGGAAGACCAGCCGCAGCGAGAACGAACCCGTGGTCGGGTCCACCGTCACATCGCGGTATTGCAGCAGTCCGGCGAGCGGATAGGACGAACCATCTTCCAGCAGCAGCGTGACACGCCTCTGTGTGGCGCCCTGTGCTTTCAATGATCCGTCCGCCATCCGGCGCCGCAACCCCAGCAGTTCCATGCTGGCCTGGGCCACGTCGACGTAGATGGGGTCGAGTTGCTGGATGACGGCCAGCGGCGTGGGTTGGTAAGCCGTTGCCAGCGCGCCCACCGTGATACTGGACTTTCCGATACGGCCGGAAATGGGCGCCCGGATGGGTGTGTAGGACAGGTTGATGAGGGCCGTTTCGACCGCTGCGCGATTGATCTCGATGGCCGCGCGCCGCGATTCCACCAGAGCTTCGGCCTGACGCAGTGCGGTGGTGGCATCGTCATAGTCCTGCTGGCCTACGGCGTGAATCCTCACGAGACCGGAATAGCGCTCGACACGCGACTTGAGCGCCGGGAGGTTCGCCTGCGCTGTCAGCAGATCGGCTTCGGCTGTCCTCAGCGACGCCTTCGCCTGGCGGTGGGCCGATTCGTAGGGCTCCGGATCGATCTGATAAAGGACATCGCCGGCTTTTACGTTGGCCCCTTCCTGAAAGAGGCGGCTTCGGATCAGACCGTTCACCTGGGGGCGGATCTCCGCCACCAGGTAGGCCGAGGTGCGGCCGGGCAGTTGGGTTGTCAGCACAACACGTTCAGTGCCGATGGTGACGGTTGCGACCTCGGCCGGGCCTCGCGCCGGGCCGGCTTCCTTTGGCTTGCAGCCGGCCATGAGCAGGCTTGCCAGAATGAGTCCCGTAACCGGGAGTGACTGTAGGGTTTTGTCAAACAACATGACTTGAAACGAATCCTGTGAGGTTCCTTGGCAGTACAGGAGATCGCAAGCCAGTGGCCAAGACTCAAGCCGTCAAACAAAGGAGTTTCGCGAGCAGCACCGACGAGATCTCGGCACATTGGGCAAATGCCGATCAATTGCCGAGATTAGTTGTACTGACGCTCGATGCCGAGCTTCTTCATGCGGGACTGCAACGTGGTTCGTCGAATGCCGAGCAGAGCCGCCGCGCCGTCGGTGCCGGACACCTTGCCGCGGCACTCCGTCAACGCGCGGAGAATGCGATCGCGTTCGATTGTGTCGTTGCGCCGCCCGGCGCGCGGCGCGGCTGTGCCTGTTGTCTTCGCAATCTCGGGCAGAGCCACTACCAGCACGCGGCCCGGGCTGAGAATGACCGACCGCTCAATGACATTCTGAAGCTCCCGGATATTGCCTGGCCAGTCGTAGTTCGTCAACGCTTCAATGGTGGAGGACGGGATGGAATCGATCGGCCGGTTCATCCGTGTCGCGTATTTCTGTGTGAAGTAGCGGATCAGTAAGGGGATATCCTCCCGCCGCTCGCGCAGCGGAGGCACCGTCAGGGGAAAGACATGCAGCCGGTAGTACAGGTCGCTGCGGAACTTGCCCTCCTCCACCATCTTCTTCAAGCCGCGATTGGTGGCGGCGACAAAGCGCACATCCACCTTGATGGTCCGGTTGCCTCCCAGGCGTTCCAGTTCCTGTTCCTGGATGGCGCGGAGGAGCTTGGACTGCAGTTCCAACGGAATCTCGCCGACTTCATCCAGGAAGAGTGTGCCCTGATGGGCCAGCTCAAAGCGGCCGATTTTCTGGGCAAACGCGCCGGTGAACGAGCCCTTCTCGTGGCCGAAGAGCTCGCTTTCGAGCAGCGTCGCCGGGATGGCGGCGCAGTTCACCTTGATGAACGACCGCTTGCTGCGCCCGCTGAGGTCGTGCAAAGCGCGGGCGACCAGCTCCTTGCCCGTGCCCGTTTCGCCCTCAATGAGAACGGTGGCATCGGTCGGCGCCACCACCTGAATGCAGCTTAAGATGGCCTGGAACGCGGGGCCCTCGCCGATCATGCTGCCGATGTTCTGGTCGAACCGGATCTCGTCTTCGAGGTACAGTTTCTCGGTCGCCAGTTTGTCCTTGAGCTCGGAGAGCTCCCGGTAAGCGACGGCGTTCTCAGTCGCAATCGCAATCTGGCGAGCGACTTGGACAAGAAGGTCGACTTCGTCATTCGCGAACGGCTCGCCACTCCGGCGGGCCAGATCGAGGACCCCGGAGATGCCGTTGGTGCCCACCAAGGGGACTGAGCAACTCGACCGGAAACCCAGGTGCCGGTACTTGCGGTAGACCGGGGCGTTGAAGCGGTCGTGCTCGGAGCCGGTGACCACCACCGGCTTACCCGTGGCCAGCGCCTCGCCGGCCGGTAACCCTTCGGGGCTGACCGAGGTTTCTTCCGGTTCAAAGAGCATGCCGCCGGGTGAATGGATGGCCGTTAAGTGGATGTGTCCCGTCGCCTTATCGAGCAGAGCCATGATCACAAAATCGTGGGCGACGACGCTGCTCAACTCCTGGGAGATGGCCGAAAACAGCTCCTCCATGGGGAGTTTGGAGACCAGGGCATTAGTGATCTCGAATAGCACGCGCATGCGGTCGCGCTCATGGAGCAGGGCCTGGCGGGTGAGGTAACCCTCCACGGAAACTGCCAGTTCCGCGGCCACCCGTTGCAGGAACGACAGCGCCCGCTCGTCTGGCTGAAAGTGTTCAGTGAACCCAAATCCCAGGATGCCCAGCCGCCGTTCTCCGTTCGAAAGCGGGACAAGGACCATGGCATGAATGCCCTCGTCCAGCGCCTCCTGAACGACGTCGCCCCAGCGGGTTTCGTTCTCGAGCGGTGACAGCACGAGTGGCTTCTGCTCGCGCCAGACGCGTGCGCCCGGCTCGTCGCCCTGTGTCGAAACGATGCGCTGCCGGTCTTTGTAGGGCCGGTTGGTGCTGATGGCGTGCAACCGGAGTTCGTCGCGGACAGGGTCGTGGAGCACGAGGGCTAAGAAGTCGAAAGCGACGACCCGCCGGAGGGAGCCCGCGAGAGAGTTGCAGAGGGTCTCCAGATCGGTGTGCCCGGCGACGACCTGGGAGAGGTCGAAGAGCACCTTGTAGATTTCCGAATCTGGGATCTCCATATCCAGAAGCGTAGCAGGAGGTGCCGAAATCGGCAAATGACGGTGGCAATTGTCTGTTGTCGGCATTCCTGGCTCTTCTGCGGACGGCATTACTTCCTATCTGGCCGCACTTGCGCTGCCAATCTGGGCGTCGTTGGTGGTTGCCGGCGTGCATTTGAGAAAGCTGAAGCGCAAGATGCCATGTTTCGGGTTAGCAAGGTAGAACAACCGTCGTGCACGATGATCACCGTGGACGGACAGCTCCTGAGCGACTGTGTGGAGGTTGTCGAGAGTTGTTGTGACCAGGAAGCCGCCACAGGCAAGCCGGTGCATCTGTTGCTGCGCGACCTGACGAGCATCGACGAGGCCGGGCGGTCGCTGATCCGCCGTTTGGCGACAAAAGGCGTGCATCTGATCGCGCGAGGCGTCTACACCACCTACCTGGTGGAGGCATCGAGCCCGACGGGAAAGAAACCGTGATGCACGATGGCCGCGCCCAACGGCTGCAAGGTGCACTGCGGCGGCAGCAGGTGTTGCGGACCGCGGCCGTCGTGTTCGCGAAGACTGGGCTGCACGGGACGACGACGCAGGCGCTGGCCGAGGCGATGGGTGTTTCCGAGCCTGTCCTGTATCTTCACTTCCGCAGCAAGGAGGCACTCTTCCGGGAAGCCGTGGAGCGAAACATCGAGACGCGCCTGCGGAATCTGGACGAGGGGTTGGGGCGAATCATCGTGCGGGGACGGAGTGAGGCTATCCGGGCCATGGCCGAGGAGACAGTACTGGACTACGTTCGCGAGCCGGGCCATGCGGTATTGACGACCTGGGCTCTGTTGGAGGCGCCGGAGTATGCGCTGGACCTCTATCGGCATGAGGTGAGCGCGGTGGTGACGATGTGGAGACGGTTGTTGGACAACCGTCCGGCCGCCGAGTTCATCCCCCATGCCGTTGAGATGTGCCTGGCGCACGGACTGTGGCTGGCGGTGCTGAGACTGACGGCCGAAAGTGCCGCCCCATTGGCCCGGCAGTTCGCGGGCGACGTGGTCCGGATGGCGATGGCGCATCCAGCCCGACTTCGCCCATAGACGCCGGCCGAGTGCGCCATTCTACCGGGAGGCGAGGTAGGGCAGAGCGGCGAAGATGAGCCACGGAATGATGGTCAGCAGGAGGAAGATCGCCTCGGGCAGCAGATGCCGGTGCGCGCGAAAGAAGTGATGCCAGGTTGTCATGATTTCGCCATCGCGATTCATTTCGACCGACGCTTGTAGGAGCAAGTTTGGGGCCCATCCGCAGGCCAGGGAGGGTGCCGACCGCGTCAATCCTCGAACGTGCCGGTGGTGCCCTGGAAGCCGCGGGCCGCCTGCTTGAGGGTCCACTTCACAACACGGCGAACGTTGTAGCAGTAGGCAAGCGTGTGGTTCAGAGTAGAGAAGCAGTGCCGCTGGCACTCCTGTTTCATGCTGCTGAGCTGAGATGGTTCCATGACGGGCTGACCGACGCGGCCCCAGTTGTGGGCCGCGCCATAGGTGGGGAAGCAGGGCGCCAGTGTTCCATCGGTTCGGATGATCAGAGAGTTCTGCCCGGCGCGGCAGTCCCAGCATTGAACCTTGCCCCGCATGAAGGCCCGCATGTCTTCCAGCCGCTTCACGGAGTTCACCATCTTGTAGCCTGACTTGTTCTTCGCGATCAGCCAATCGATGACTTCATCGACGCGCGGCCAGTCTTCCTCCTGGATGAAGGTGCTGTTCTCATCGCTGTGCTGGAACGCCCGCTGTTCGAGCATGGGGGATTCGTTGATGTGATAGTCGGTGGCAATGCCGCAGGAATGAGCGATCTCCGTGAGCTCCCGCACGTCCTCCAGGTTGATGCGCGTGATATTGATGTTGAGGAAGGTGCTGAAGCCGTACACGTACTGCTTCCGGATGAGGTACTCAAAGTTGGGCCGGATGGGCACCATCGACTTGGGCAACTCGTCGCGGTACTCGACGGAATCGACGGCCAGATTGATGGTAGCCACGCCGGCGTCTCCGAGACGGTCTATGACCTCGGGCCGCATCAGGCGGCCATTGGTGGGCACATAGATGAAGAAGCCCTTCTTGGCTGCGTAGTAGACCACCTTGTGGACGAACTGCGGCCGCAACAGAACCTCGCCACCCATCAGGGCCAGCACGCGGCAGCCCGTGTCGTACAGCCAGTCGATGGAGCGCCGTGCGGTATCTTCCGTCATGCCCTTCACCGTGTTGTTGAAGGCCCAGCAGTAATGGCACTCCAGGTTGCACTTATACTCCGTGAACAGATAGGCGATGATCGGGTGGAACTCCCCGGGCATCACCAGAGAGCGGATGTACGGATAGAGCCACCCACGCAGCGCCCGCCGGATGACCGGAGCGCTCACCCGGGTCCGGTACGGGCTCTCGCCTTCCCGCGGGATGAAGCGGGGATCCAGATTGACGACTCCACACTTCTCCGGGTACTGCGGGTAGTCGGGTTCGGGCAGCGTCCTGGGCTCGGATAGAGGTTCAAGCGGCGCCGGTCTCGTCCCTGTCATGAGGAGACTGTTCATGCGCGCGTTGGCGCGATAGCCCGGCTTCGCGGATCCGCCGTGTTCCTGGTTCTGGACTGACATTGGCTTCTTCTCCTTCGTTCGTGGAAATGGTGAGGCCGGCCGCATGGTGGACGAGGTCGGCTCTGCGCAGCTTGAGGAAATGGTCGATGGTTTCGATTCTGAGACGGAGCGAGCCGGCCGGCCGGTTTTCATCCATGTCCTTGAATCCGAAGTAGGGCCGGCCGGCGGACTCCAGAATCTGTTCGATCAGGCGATAAGCGGGCGCATCGTGCCCGCAGCGGAAGTTGGAGATCTCGACACCAATCAGGTTTGGATGGCGGGCGACGAACTTCGCCGCCCAGACCTTCTGAGTAGTGCTGGCCGAGTAGGCGTGCTGCCAGACGTCCTCAATGTCGAGCGGGTGCCGGCCGCCGAAGACACGATCGAGCACATCGGGCTCCACCGGCAGAGTGGCCTGGGAGAAGACCGGGTAGCCGCGCTTCTGGAACTCTTCCGGGATGCCATGATTCAGGCCGGGATCGTGGTGATAAGGGCGGCCCAGCATCACGATACCGAGACGCTCCTCGAGTTCCAGTTTCTCCAGCACTTCGAGCGAGCGGGCCCGCATCTCATCCATCCACGCGCGCTGGAGGCGGAACGCCTGATCCAGAGCCCAGTCGTTCTCCGCCCGGGTCAGACCCAACAGGGGATCCCAGCATTCATACATCTGACGGCTGAGCAGCGCGTGATCGCTGAGATCCACGAGCGGGGACAGATACCGGATGCCGCGCTGTGCAAACTCATCCTGTCCCACACGGAACGCCGCCGCGACCGCCAAGGGAGTGGCGATGGTCGTGGGGCAGGCGTTGGATCCGACGACCTTTTCGAGGTGGGTCTCGAGCACATCGAACATGGGCAGGAAGATGGCGTCGAGGGCTTTCCGCTCGTGATGGCACGTGAGCAGATTGTGAACGTGCGCGAGGACGATCTTCGAAGGGAAGCAGGGATCGATCGCGCCGCGTCCGGCGGAAGCGCGGTACATCCCGTCGCTGGTGAAGTCCGACCAGATTACGTTTTCCGGTCGGACACCCAGGCTCTGCAGATAGGCCGAGAAGAAGCCGCCGTAGATGTATTGATTGAAGACACGGGGGAGACCGATGCGGAGGTTGGCGCGATTGCGCCGCGCCCGTTGACGCGGGCTGATGGCGAACGGCGGCTGCGTATCGCTGATCACCGGGGGACGGGTTGGGCTCCAGACCGTGCGCGCCGCCAGATCGACGAGGTTCGGGTTGTTGCGTCTGATGGCTTCGCCCAGGGCAACAATGTTGCGGACCTGCGGCGCGTCGGCCGCTGCGCCTTTTTCGCACTTTGCCACGATGAGGCGATCCGCCAGGCCGTCGAGTTCGTAGTCGATGAACGTGCGCAGGCAGTGGTTCCCGCAGTAGCGGCAGCGCGTCGACTCGTCGTTGGTGGTGTGAAAACGGATGGCTTCGATGGAGTTGAGCCCTGGAAACCGCGTGAGCATTCCGTTCCGCCATTGATCGCGCGCCTCCAGCGCGGCACCGATCGCGCCGGCCTCCCCGCAGTGTTCATGGACGACGATCTCCGGTTCGATTCCGGAGCCGAGGAAGTTGGCGCGCAGATAGTCCACCTGGGCTTTGACCACGGCGAGATTGCGTTGAGTGCCGCCCTGCAGAAGAAAGCGGTGGCCCAGGAAGCCCGGATTCGGGATTTTCGCCACATACTGCCAGATGTTGCGGGGCAGGACGGCGGCCAGACCGGCGAGGATCTCGTTGCGGGTCCAGCCCTGCCGCTGGAAGTTCACGATATCGGTCTGGAGAAAGACAGCACAGCCGGCACTGAACTCCGGCATCCGATCGGCCTGGAAGGCTCGTGTGGCGAACTGGTCCAGCTCCACTCCAAATGCACGCGCGGTGGACTGGAGGAAGTAGCCGTTGCCGGCGGAGCACTGGGTATTCAGGATGAAGTCCTTGACGTGACCGTCCCGGAGGATCAGCAGTTTGATGTCCTGGCCTCCGATGTCGACGATGACATCGGCGTCAGGCATGAAGGCGAGGCCCGAGCGGGCGTGGGCCACCGTCTCCACCGGAGCGATGTCGGCTCGAAGGACGCCGGCGAGAAGGTCTTTCGCATAGCCGGTCACGGCCGCGCCCTGGATCTCGAGGTGCGTGCCGGAGCGCTCCGCCTGCAGCCGAAGATCGCGGGCGATTGTTTGACAGTCCTCGATGGGGTTCCCCAGCGAGATGCGGTAAGCCTTGCCGCGCACCGCGCCGCCCTCGTCGACCAGCGCGGCCTTGGTCGAGGTGGAGCCGCCGTCGACCCCCAGGAAGACGCGGGTCGGCTTCCGCCGCGGTCCCGATTGGCGCGTCGTCTCACGTGGCGCGTGCTCCTGAAGAAATCGGGCGAAGTCCTGATCGGAGCCGCGCAGGGCAGGCCGGCCCGCCTGGCTTTTAGCGCCGCCGCGACTGAGCCATTGCTCCAGTGGCCGCAGACCGGCGTAGGTTCCGGCGGGACTTTCCTTCCGCCCGAACTCCACCGCGCCCAGCGCGGCGAAATACACGCCGTTGTCAGGGCATAGCACAAGATGCTCAGGCGGGGCACCGGGTGGAAGCTGAATGGCCCGCTCTCGCCAGATGCGGAGAATGTGGGCGCGCCAGGCTTCCCGCATGCCTGGAATCAGGGTGTTCGGGCCGCCGAGCAGCAATACCCTGGGCCGCAGGATCCGCCCGCGGGTGAGGACGCTGAGGTTCTGAAGAACGATCGCCTCAAAGAGTGAGGCCATCAACTCGTTGGCGGACACGCCCTGTTTCTGCAGTCCGTTGATGTCGCTTTCGGCGAACACTCCGCATTTGCCGGCGACGGGATGCAGCAGGATGCCGTCGTAGTGCAAGCGGCGTAGTTGGTCGGCGGTGATGTGAAGTTTGCCGCTCAGCTTGTCGAGGATCGCGCCCGTGCCGCCGGCGCATTGATCGTTCATGGTGGCGATCTTCCCGCGCGCCCCATTTGACTGGGGTTCGAAGAAGATCATCTTGGCGTCCTGACCGCCGAGCTCGACCACCGATTGCACGTCCGGGTAATACTTCTCAGCGGCTAGCGCGACCGCGTTCACCTCCTGAACGAAACGGGCGCCCAGATGTGCCGCGAGTGCGCCGGCGCCGGACCCGGTGACCAGCAGCTGTGTGTTGTGCGCGGAGAGGCCCAGGTCTTTCTCCAACTGCTGGAGGAAGAGCAGGACGGTCTCTGCCTGCCGCGTCTCGTGCCGCCTGTAGTCCTGCCAGGCGATCTCATCACCGGATTGCGGCAGGGCCACGCCTTTGACGGTGGTGGAGCCGATGTCGAGGCCCACAATCCAGGACGTCATCGAGATGTCTCCATGCGCCGCGCCACGTGGAGAACAAATCGCGCCGCCGTACCGGCTACGCCGGGCGTGGGCGGTACCCGATAACACGCCCTCCGCATCTCCGGGTGGCGCCGGACGTAATCGCGAATCGAGGCAATGCTGCGGCCCACGCGCAGCAGGGCAATCTCGAACTCGTCCCTGGCCTGGTCGCGGGCGTCGCCGAGCGCCATCTGCACGCGGCTGAGCGCGTGGACTTCCCCTTCACCGAGTGTCTCCAACGGCAGGAAATGGAGGCTGGGATGATCGGCCACGACCTGCGCCATGACTCCGTCGGACTGCGTGGAGGGCATGCATCCGAAGGGTTTGACGCTGATCATCAGGTGACTGGTGCCCCGCAAGGCGGCGTCAACCCCACGAGCGGCGATGAGATGCCCTTCGCCGCCGCGAGTGAGGAGATCGTAGTAGGGTTTGGCGAGGCAGCCGAGCTCGGCTTGCCGTTCCGGCGATGCGGACGGACCGCCGATGTGGGCCGCGGTCCGTCGATACTGCCAACCCCAGAACCATTCGCAGAAGCCCAGCAGGGCGGCCTTCTTCCAATACCCCGGCCTCAGCCCCTTCCGCTTCTGGTTCTGAAGGCGCGCCTGGTAGATCCAATAGAGGATCAGGTTGCCGATCGGGTCGACGTGGACCTCGGCTCCCTCGTTTTCGAGGGACCGGAAGAGGTTGTAGTTCGCGTCTCCTTCCGAGATGGCCGAGTAGAACTCGCCGGTGACCTTGACAGCCGGTTTCACTCGGAGCCAATCGACCTCCACATCGTTCAGTCGATCCTGGACACGGGCCAGAGTGGCTTTCCAGTCGCGTGCATTGAGGTGGTAGCGAATCCGGCCAAGGATGCTTGCGATGTCGGCGAGGCGCCCGTGGCGCGGCTTGCGGAAGAACTCGTAACCGCAGCGTTCCCGAAGGAAGCCGGCCAGGTCGGCGAGACATGCCGCCAGGGCATGGTCAGTGGCTCCGGGCACGACTTCGTAAGGACGAATACGGTGGGCGACGTCGAAGAGCACATCGCCGAGATTGAGCGCATTCAGCATGCCCAATCCGAAGTTGACGGTGTAGCGAAGGCCGGGCTGCTTTGATCCGCCGAGGACGGCGCTGTTGGAGTGGAAGGTAAAGACACGAAAGCCCGGAAATCCGGCGCTGTCGAGCGCCTGGCGGTACTCGGACTCGTACATGCCGAACCGGCAGGGACCGCAGCCGCCGATTGTGAAGTAAACGAAGCGGTCGACGACTTCGCTTACGGTCAGGCCCGAGTCGCGAAGCCCGCGGAGATAGTCGATCAGGTTTCCGGCCGTGAAGTAGTTTGGATTGCACAGCCCGTTGTTGCAGAACTGTTTGCCGGTGAGGCAGTTTGCCCTGGTTGGCGTGGGCAGGGCCTGGCACAGATAGCCGGACCCGCGGAAGACCGCCTCGATGAGCGCCTCGTGGGCCGGCGTCAGATTTCCGAAAAGGATCGTGGTGGTGGCTCGCTCGTCGGCAGTGAACGGCCTGACCGGAGGCCGCTCGTAATGTGGGACCTTCACCGGGAACACGCTGACCGGCTTTGGACCACGATGGCCGGATGCCCCCTGAGTTGTCTGTCGCATTCTATTCAATCCGTTGCGGATGCGGCGGATGCGCCACAGGTGAAGGAGTCCGGCGACCCTGTCACCTCAGACATGGCTCAGCAATCCTTCTTCCACAATCTGCGCCAGCTGGAACCGGTGCGATCTCGGAGGGGCGACGATGACGATGTTCGGCATCTGCCAAGGCACATGACGAAGACTCGGCGGTAGTTCGGCAGTTTCCCGTGTTAGTGCAGGGCCGGATGTGGTCATGGTCGTGCAGATTCACTGTTGACCAGATGAGTGCAAAGCGACACGAAGTGAACAGATGACTATTTACCAGCACGATGCCGCCTTGGTTTTCCGACTGCAGATAGTGGGGGCGTTGAGGGGCCTGTACGTGGCCGAACTGGAGCAGTCGTGGCGGACTGCACGCTCGATCATGGAGGGCAAGGCTCTGGTGGTAGATCTCTCGGGTCTCAGCGATGCGGATGAGCGAGGGATGCAACTGCTGGCCAGGATGCGGGATGCGGGCGCGAAGTTTGTTACGGCTTCGCGGCCCGAGGCTCTGGACGTGGCTCGCCGTTTGGGGCTTCCGACGGAATCAGCGCCTGCGCATCGCAGCCGGTGTGAGGCGCGGGTGTGCGTCAGTTGGTTGCGGGGCCGGGTGATCAGAACTCTGAAGCCCTTTCTGGGTGGGGGCAAGTGTTAAGACGGCATCGCGGGTCTGGGTGAGTGTCGTGCGAAGCAACTCGCGTGGCAAGCGGCCGATGATGGGGTTTACCAGCCAGCGCACAGAGGCAGGCACATCGCGGGTGAGCCCGATGACGCGCATTTCCAGATAGACGCCGCCATCGCGCTGCTCATAACGACTGATGGTGTAGACATGCCAGAGATAGCCGTGGCCGGTGCCGGCAGGCAGCTTGCGCTCGTCGCCGCGGCCGTAGTTCTCGACCTCCTGGACAAGGGTGGTGCGATCGATGCTGTACATCCGGTTCGCATCGAGAGCGACATAGCGGGACGAGTGTTCGGTGTCGAAGACGGCAGTGACGAAGAGAACCTTCTTGAGCCAGCGCATGGAGGAGCGGTGGTACTCGCCGGTGCCGCCCAACGTGCTGGAGTTCAGGACCTCCGGCGGATAATAGAGCATGTAGCGGTCGTAGTCCTGCACTATCTGGAGCACGTCGCGCAGGCTGACGCGCGGGATGAAGATGGCACCGGACCAATCGTGGATCATGCCTCCCGGTATGCTGCTGGGGCCGTTCCCTTTGACGATGGTTTCGCCTTGACGTACACGATTGGCGCACTCCCGATCATCGTCCATGCACAGGAAGGCGGACTCGTTCTGTGCCCGGGTCTCCAGGGAGGATTGGGCGGTATGGATATAGGTGTCCCAGGCGCGGAGCGTCTCCGGCGTGAGTTTGGCCGCGAGCGCCGGGGGTTGCAGCGGCGCCAGGCATAGGAAAGACAGGGCAAGCGTCCATCTGCCAACCGTCGCCACCAGTAGGCCCAGGAGGGTGGAGGAGGGCTTTGGGCGCTGGCGGCGACGGTGCACCCGGGCGGGCCCCTGACACCCGCCTGCGAGAGCAAACTCCGGCTCGATATTTGGCGCGTTGTTCATTGTGTGTCGCCATGGCCGCGGATCCTAGATCTGAAATGCGGCGATTCGGTCGAGTCGATCCAATTCTCGTCAGTGCAATTCGTTCACCAAAACCCAGCGGTGGCCGTCGGGCCGAGCGGCACTATCAGGCTGCACAGCGGCCAGTGCCGCTGTATGCTGTCTGTGGACCTGGGCCCGGCACCTTGGGGTCCTTCCTGGTGGCGGCTCCGGCGTTCCTGGAGGATTCATGACTATCCATGCGATGGCGGCCATGGTGCTGGCTGCCGCGACTCTGACCGCGGCTCCGATGCCCCGCCTTGTTAAGGAAAAGGGCGGATTTCAGTTCCTCGTCGACGACCGGCCGTTTCTCATCCTCGGCGTGCAGACCGGCAATTCGAGCGGGTATCCCGGCGAGTTGGAGAAGACATGGCCCCTGGCGAAGAAGATCCATGTGAACACCGTGGAAGTTCCGATTCAATGGCAGGCGGTGGAGCCGGTAGAAGGGAAGTTCGACTTCACGCTTGTCGATGGGATAGTGACGGGGGCGCGGAAGAACGGTCTGCGGCTGATACTGGCCTGGTTTGGCGGATTCAAGAATGGGGCGATGCACTTTGCCCCGGCATGGGTGAAGGAAGACGTCAAGAAGTATCCGCGGATGGTCGACCAGACAGGCAGCCCGATTCGAGCGTTGGCTACGCACGTGGACGCTACGCAGGCGGCCGATGCGCGCGCTTTCGCAGCGTTCATGCGGCACCTCAAGGAGATCGACGGGGAACAGCATACGGTGATTGCAGTGCAAGTGGAGAACGAAGCGGGCGTGTTGGGTACGGATCGCGATCACTCGGAGAGTGCCAACCGGCTGATCGCCCAGGCGGTTCCGGCCGAGGTCGTGAAGGCGTTTGGCAGGACAGGCAGAGGCACCTGGAGCGAGGTGTTCGGCGTCTACGCCAACGAGACGTTTGCGGCGTATCATCAGGCCCGGTATCTGAACCGTGTCGCCGAGGCCGGTAAGCGCGAGTTCCCACTGCCGATGTTTCTCAATGTATGGACGGACATTCAGGACGGGTTCTATGAGCCCGGATTCTCGCATCCCAGCGGCGGGCCGACGACGCGGATGCTGCCGTTGTACAAAGCGCTGGTGCCGTCGATCGACTGGATTTCTCCGGACATCTATAAACAGAACTATGTGCAGTACGTTCAAGAGGCCACGCCATATAGCCGGCCGGACAACCCGCTGCTGATTCCCGAAACAGGGCGTGATCTGGGCTTCTGCCGGCGGATGTTCTATGCGCTGGGCGATTTGAAAGGGATTGGCGTATCTGTGTTCGGTGTAGAGGGGGCCGGAGAGGAAGGTATTCCGGAGAGTCTGCGAGATCTGGCGGCTACTTACCGGGTGCTGACGGAGGCGATGCCATTGCTGGCCGAAGCCAAGCGCTATGGGCAACTGCATTCTTTTGTGGAAGAGCAGGGCATTGCCACACTCGTGACGGACTTCGGTGAGTATGAAGCGATGGCGCAGTTTGGGCCGTCGCATTGGGGCTATGGCGGCGCGCGGGCCGCGGGCACGCCGAAGACAACGGGGCGAGCGCTGATTGGGCAGATCGGACCAGAGGAGTTTGTCATCGCGGGCTTCGATACGACGGTGAACTTCCGGCCGAAGTTCGGGTCGGCGGCGCCCAGGGCGGATTTCGTGAGTGCCGAAGAAGGAGCGTATGTGAACGGGGCGTGGAAGGCTCGGCGGCAGTTGAGCGGAGATCAGATCTTCTTCGGATTGCGGTTGCCCGGAGCCGGTGCGGTGGTAAAGGTGAAACTGATGAAGTACTGAGGGGTGGCCCCAACTCAGGTGGGGCGTCCGAGGCCAGTTGCTCCCTTAGGATGCGAAACCGGCCAACATCGGTTGGGGCTGATGAGCCTGGATGGCCGCGCACAGTGCAAGCAGCGAGGAAGTGGACTGGTCGACTGTCGAAAAGACGGGGGATTGACACAACTCCGAGCACATCGATTCGACGATGGGCGCGAACCGTCTGGTAAACGAGTTGCTGTCGAAGCGAAGCATCTGAATGTCACAGCCGTACTTGGGTTCGAAGTAGGGCGGGAGCGCAGCGCCATCGTGTTCCAGCGGCCGGCCTCCGATCCTGCCGAGCATGTGGGCGGAGCTGTTCCGCACGGTAGCGGTCGCGATTCCGATCGCTCCGCCCAACAGCCGACCCCAAGCCCAGACACCAAGCGCTAACCGGATGGCTTCCACCGAACCTCGCACAGACTCGTCCAGGACCCATCCGCCCACTTCGACCACAGGTGCGCCGGCCATCTGCGCCCTCTGCATCTCCGACTCGACGGCCGAACGGAGGGCGGAACTTGTGTCCGGAGACGTGGCGAGCTTCGTATGGCTGACCATCAGGCTCTCAAAGCGCGCACGGCAGGGATGAACCAGCATACGAACGCAGCCGACTACCGAGTCGTCCCAATCGAGAGAGAGTAGGTGCCACGCGCGCTGATCGGCCGGAGAGGCATCTCGACCGTCGGCCGTGAGTTGGGAGGACTGGATCGCGCCTTCCGCCAGGGCAATTCTGCCCCGCAACCGCTGTGCTTCGGACAGGAGCCGATGGCGATCGGTTGGGCTATTGGCAACATTGGCAAATGTCCTCGGAATGCTTGCGGATTCCGGGGCCAGTATTACGTGACGTAAGACGCCATGTCTGTCGCTGTGGTTGGGATTGCTCATCAGTTCACCCTCGTGCGTCTGCCGTTGACGGTCTCCGGCGGTGAGTCTCCTGTCCCTTAATCGCCGCGACAGGTACTTCGGACCGCCATCCTAAGGTGTTCGTCCCAACTCCGGTTGGCGTTGAGTGAGAACTCAGGAATCTGTTCCGAGAGGTCAGACAGCTTTGGGTGGTGCTCCATGCGGCCGTCCGAAGATTCGTGAATCAATCGATTGCCTAGTTGCTCAATCGTCGGCTTGAATGGAATTCGTTAGCGGATTGGGGCGGGCGGGCTGAACCTGATGGCGAGGGGTGTTTGGCGAGAAGAATCAATAACTTACGGGCATGTGAGCTTGGTCTTAGGGGAAACAAGGGGGAAAACTAGAGCGTTTTTGGGCGGGTTTCGATACACGAATGATTACATATTCATGATTATCTTTTGTTAACAGGCTAGGGTCCGGTCCAAGAAATGGGGGACACTGTGTCCCCCATTAAATTTTCGCAGTACAAGTATGGTTCTGGCGGGTTCTCAACCTCGCTAATGCAAGTTGCCGATTCCTAATCGTGGGTGTGTATCAGTCTATTTAGGAAATCGGTGATCTTCGGCGTTTCGAGAACAGACCGAAGGCCATGCAAACAAGTCCGATGCCGGTGAGGAATCCGACCGAGGGTTCGGGCACCGTGGCGGCCGTTGCGTTGATGGTTCCGCTGTAGCTGGCCGAAACGCTGCCTCCGGAGTTCACAATCGCGAGCACGTCCTGGTAAGGCTGTCCTAGAAACTCGGCGCCGAACACACCGTTGAAGTTGTAGTCGATGAGCCCGGTGTCAAGGTTCCGGAGTACGCCGCGAACCGAGAAGGTTGTGTTCGACGACAAGCCAGCGCTGGAGTCGACGAAGTTCGAAAGGTTATACGGCGACGTGAATGGAAATGGCGCATCCGGGGTGCATGTCTGGCCGCTTGCCGCAACTGCACCGCACTGGGCTGACGTGTAGGTGCCAACGTCAATGAACTTCAGGTCCAGAGCGTACCGGAAGGAGGGCGCCGTGAAGGTCATCCAGTTCATGACGTCGATGTTGACGCCCGCGGGTTGGGCCGGCACTACGCCTGCCTCAACGCTACGATCGACGATCGTGCCGAGGTCACCAAACAACAGCGGAGAAAAGACCCCAGTGCCGTTTCCGACAGTGACCAGTTCGCCACTGCCATCCAGGGCGACACCCACAATGAACGGTGAATAGTCAATTGTGGTCTGCGTGACTTCCGCCGAGCCCCCTACTTGTAGGGTTCCAACGATCGGCGCTGCGCTGGCAGTTCCAAGCGCGAGTAGTATTGTTGTGGCTAATAGCGACACTTGTCGCTCAGTACTGAATGAGTTACCCATGGGATTCTCTCCTCTGTTGCTGAAGGAAACGGCGCCACCGACTGAACCGATAAAGTCTGTGGGTGAGTTTGTCTCTGGAGTGAATGTAACCGAGATCTGGAAGATTATCAACCCTCAATCTTGCCTTTATAGTACTAATTGCCACAAATCGCTTTTGCGCAATGGCTCCGGGAGTCGGCTTATTGTTGACAGTGACTGTGTGGCGGTTAGTTTGACCGAATAGAGACCGAAGCTATTACGTCGAATAAAGAGCGATAATCTTGGTTTGTTCGCTCCGGTCGTCGCGGATTCTAGCCAGTCGAGTTTTTTGCCGGTTGTCGCTGGACTGGCCTCAGTTGTCGGTCCCTGACTTGTAAGTCTTGTGTTTGCAGTAAAATGGACACCTCTTTGGAGGCGGGCGGCGGGTGGACCTAGTGTGGGCCGCACTGCGCAATCGCCATGGCTCGGGGAGCGCAATTACTCACGGTGGGCCATTGACAGAGCCGAGTAGTACGGATGAATCGTTGGTTCTATTACTCTAGTTCCATTACTAATGGGCCGCATAGCTATTTGGAATGTTCAACGTGGAATCTTGCTGGAGGAATGCCGAGTAATAAACGGATATTTCCGAGGAAGAAAGAACAGGGTGATC
Organism: uncultured Paludibaculum sp.; assembly: GCF_963665245.1. Lineage (NCBI taxonomy): Bacteria > Pseudomonadati > Acidobacteriota > Terriglobia > Bryobacterales > Bryobacteraceae > Paludibaculum > uncultured Paludibaculum sp. The sequence continues at coordinate 1,309,328 of NZ_OY762267.1, read as the reverse complement.
CACTTGCGTATGTTCGCCGGCCATGGCCACGGCCGGATCACGGTGCACGGAGAACCCGAACGGGATTGCCCCGTTCGAGTTCCAGATGAGTGCGCCGGCGGCCCGCGCGGGCGTCTTCCTGGCGTTGCGCATTATACCCATCGAGCTTTCTGACAAGTCTTGCCAACGCGAGTTTCCGGTTGCGATGCTGCGATCGCTCCTCCATCGCGCTCGCCTGTAAGCCAGTGGGGCGATGCGTGACTCGGACGGCCGATTCCGTCCGGTTCACGTGTTGACCGCCCGGCCCACTGGCCCGCATCGTTTCCCAGCCGATGTCATCGGGATCGAATCTGGTCTCGTCGACGGGTTCGAGGACATCAATGCCGACAAACCAATTCCTCCGTTTGTGTTCCGGACGAAATGGGCTGCGCGCGGTGAACTGGATGGTGCCGCGCCACGACTCGGCGAAAGCGGCGACGCCGGTTTCTCCGGTGACCGAGATGAGAACGGACTGTGCGGTGCCCGCACGAGGACCGGGTGCGATCTCGATCGTAGAGCACCGTAGCGCCGCTGCGTGTGCTTCGTCTTCCATGCGGCGCAGGACGTTGACTACCGCCCAGGCGCACTCGACGGGGCCTTGCCCTGCCGTAACCTGCAGCCAGATTTCCTTTGATTGCTGGTTCATCGTCTCACCTTGTAGGTCACAATGGGCTTCAGAACGGCCAGGATCCCGGCGAGCCCGGCCTTAACGAGGTCGTCAATGACGACGGTGATGTTCTTGTAGGCCTGTGGAGCCTCCTCGTACAGCAGGTCGCGGTCCTCGCAGATTACCTGGCTGCCGAGTTCGGTTCGCGCGAGGTCTTTGGCGGAGAAGCGCTTCTCCAGCCGAGCGCGGCTGTCGGAACGCGACCACTTTCGCCCGGCGCCGTGAGCCAGTGAGAATGCGCTCTGGACATTGGGCTCGGTTGGCAAAACGAGGTAGGTGAGCGCTCCGCGGGATCCGGGGATGACGACAGGCCCGCCGGTGGAGGGTGCCGCTCCCTTGCGGTGAATCCAGCAGGGGGCGCCGAGTACGTCGCGTGGCTCGACATGGTTATGGCAGACGTCGAGGAGGAGTGTCCCGCGAGTTCTTAACCGCTCGAGAATCCGGGTGGCAATGACCTCGCGATTCGCGGCGGCCCATCGGCGGGCCTGCTCGTGGCGGGTCAGGTAGTGTTCAGCTTCACTACTGCCCACGGGTAGACCTCCGGCACCGTGCGTCCCGACGTGTTCGCGCAGGATTGCTTCGCCGAATCCGCGCGAGCCGCTGTGCACGCACAGATAGACGGCATCCGGCGCGACGCCGAGTGCCGCGCACTGCTCGACGTTTGTGACGCTGACGACGGCCTGGAGTTCGGCGAAGTGGTTTCCTCCGCCGATGGTACCGAGCGAGCGTTCGAAGCCCGAAGGTTCGAGGCCGCGACTGGAGAGGAATTCCGCCACGGCGCCGTCCCACGGCTCCTCGAGGCCGCGCAGGCGTTCGGCCCAGTGGTCCCGTTTGATCGCCCTGCTGCTGAGTTCGGTGCGCCACAATCCCACGCCGCAGCCTATGTCGTTGCCAACCAGCGTTGGGTAGAGCCAGCCTTCCACGGCGAATGCCGCGCCGATGGGGCTGCCCTTGCCCGGATGCAGGTCCGGCAGTCCGACGGCCAGGCGCATGCCGGGCAAAGACGCCGTCTTCTCCAGTTGCTGCACGGCCGAACCCTCGATCCAATTCCTGGTGGATGCGATGAGGCGCACCTCCGCCGAGTTTTGTGTAGTCAAGCAGTAATCCTTGTAAAAAACCTTCGAAAATGTGGAAAATGGGCGCGCTGGTGAGAGACCGGCGCGCCCTCCGGGTTAGTCGAGAAACGCGATCTGCGGAGAGTGCCGCGCCAGGCGTTCCCGGTTCATATACACGTGATGCCACCCGTCCAGGTGGATGGTTTTTGTGGTCTCGGTGGCGCACCTCGCCCCGGGCGTAGACCTCAGCGTCGCGGACCATGCGGCGCCAGGAGAGGGCACGGGCTTCGGGGTCCGTCGAGATGAGTCGCTCGTACCTGACAGGACTAATGCCGGTCGGGTGCCGGGGCGACACCATCACGGTGGCACCGCCACGCCGCATCAGTTCCTGACAGACGTGCGGCTTGCTGCCGCCGCCACGGCTGAGCGGTTCGTTCCGATGAATGGCGGCGCCTTTTTCACTGACGTCGCGATCGGGTACGAAGAACCACTCGCCCTGTCGAATGGCAGGACGGCCTTCGGCCTCGGTGGGCCGGAGGCTCTCCATGGCGGTGCGTACATTGTGAACGTTTTCGCCAGGAACAGCGGCGGCGAACCAATGACGTTCATCGCGGCCAAGCAGGAATTTGTTCTTGTCCCTACCGTCGCGCACCATAAGCACGAGATGTCGGTGAACAGGTTGGACGTCGAGAATCTCGGGTACAACCCCTGCCTGGCAACGGATGTCAAAGAATTCACCGCTGCGGTCCCTGCCGATGTCAATCCGGATCTTTGCCCCTTGCCGCTCGCCTGCGTCCTGTACACGCAGACGCGCGCCCATGCGGGAGAAGTGCCGGCGGAGGAACTCCTCGGTCGTCATACGACTCCTAAATTGTTGGTTGGGAGGGTGAACTAACGGGCGTGGGGGAAGGCTTTTGAAAGAGAATCACCCTGTGCCACGCCGAACCTGTTGCGATGAGTTGACGGCGATTGTGGTCGAGTCTGGCGCACGGTGTCTCCTTTCTTTTGTGAGAGTACCACCCAAGGGTGGTGCTGTCAAGAAAATCGAAGAATTGCTTCCGAGTTACCGGAAAAGGGTCGGACAAAGAGCCGCGGCACCAGCCGTCGTGTGGGACGGTTGGGGGCTAGTGCCGCGGAGATAAGGCAGATGCTGAAACGGCTACTTGCCGAGCAGGGCCGTCGCCTTGTCGAGTTCGGCGGCGAACGCTTCTATCGAGGCCGAAGTCTTCACGATTTGCTCGTCGGCCTCTTTCCAGTAGCGCTCCTCGATTGCCTCGCGGATGCCGGGCAGCGTCTTTACGCCGTAGCCCGTGTAGTAGCCGGGCGCGTAGATCTGGTGCTGGAACCAGGGGCGGCGGGGCAGGCCTTCGGGGCGTGTCAGCTTCCGCTCGATTTGGACCAGGATCTCGTCCAGCGCCTTGGCGTTCGCTTCCGACACCGATTTGAGATCGATCTTCGTGAACGTGTCGGTGCTGGCTTTGAGCTTGGCCACGGCGTTGTCCAACGGTGCGAAGTTCAAGAAGGGCACTGGCGACTTAGTGTCGGGGACAATGAAGGTCTTGCGGGGATCGGCGGCCAGTTTCAGCGAGCCGTCACGGATGAGTTTGTTCTCTTTGTCGGTCTGGACACGCATATCGTCCGCCAGCTTCCTCACCTCCGTGGCATAGCGCGAGACGATCTTTGAGAAGTTGTCGAAGCGCAACGGCAGGATGTCGGCATTGGCCAGGCGGAGGACGAAGCGGCCACCGAGTTGGGCCGTTGTGTAGATGTACTGGAAGTCGGGGTCCTCGAACTTCACGACGTGATCGTAGGTGTCGTAGTTGGAGTGGTAGCTGCCCGCTCCGTTACCTTCGCCGCCAAAGCCAATATTCAGGCTGGCGATGCCAAGGTGGTCGACGAAGACCGTGTAGTCGGAGCCGGAGCCCAAGGCGCTGATGGGCAGGTCGCCCTCGAAGGGCTGGCCGGAGACCGCGTGCTGTGCCTTGGAACGCTCCAGGGTAGAGACCTTCGTTTCGGGATCGGTGATATCGCGCGCTGCCTGCGTGGCCAACACTTCCAGCGTGTGCGAGCCGCCCACGTGGACAAAGCCGCGGGAAGTGCCATCGGAGTTCACATAGACGGCGGCGTGCTTCTTCAGTTCATCGGCGTGGAATTCGGCCCACTCGGTGGAGCCGAGCAGGGCGGGTTCCTCGCCGTCCCAGGCGCAGAAGATGATGGTTCGTTTGGGCTTCCATCCGGACTTGGCGAGTTCGGAGAGGACACGGGCTTCTTCCATCAGACTGACCATGCCGGTGAGGGGGTCGGAGGCTCCGAAGACCCAGCCGTCGTGGTGGTTGCCGCGGATAATCCATTCGTCGGGGCGTTCGGCGCCGGCCATGCGGGCGATGACGTTATGGGTGGGTGCGAGGTCCCAGTTGAACTCGAGTTTGAGGTGGACCTTGGTGGCTCCAGGGCCGACGTGGTAGGTGAAAGGCAGGGCGCCGCGCCAGTCGGCGGGAGCGACAGGCCCGCCGAGCGCGCGCAGCAGAGGTTCGGCATCGCCGTAGGAGATGGGCAGCACGGGGATCTTGGTGAGCGTGGCGGCCTGCCTATAGGGGCCGCGTTTGAGGTCTTTTGTGGCGCCGACGCCGGGGGAGAGTGGGTCGCCCGGGTAAGTGGGCATGTCCATGACGCTGCCGCGCTGGGCGCTGTCCTTGGGACGGAAACCACCTTTCGGGTAGACGTCGCCGGCGAAGTAGCCGTCGTCGCGCGGGTCCGAATAGATGATGCAGCCGATGGCTCCGTGTTCCGCGGCAACCTTGGGCTTGATACCGCGCCAGGACGCGCCATAACGGGCGAGGACGATCTTGCCCTTGACGTCGATGCCCATCTGGGCGAGCTTCTCGTAGTCGGCGGGGAGGCCGTAGTTCACATAGACGAGGTCGCCGGTGACGTCGCCGTCGATGGAGTAGGCGTGATAGGTAGGCAGGCCGCCGGCGGTGTTGGCAGTGCTCTCGTCGCCTTCGATGGGCGGTTCACTAAGCTTGGCCGTGAACTTCTCCGGAGCGATCATCTCGAGGACGCGCGTCTTGGGAGTGGGGAAGAGCGGATAGAAGGTCTCGATCTGTGTGTCATAGCCCCAACTCTTGAATTGGGCGGCGATGAACTCGGCCACCTCGCGGCTGCCGGGCGAGCCGACGTGATGGGGCTTGGCGGACATGCGCTTGAGCCACTGCTGGAGATTGGCGCGGCTGAGCTTGGAGTCGAACTGTTTTTCGAGATCGAGTTCGCGGCGCGCGCTTTCGGGTTGGAAGCCCGCGACGGACTTCTCCGGCGATTGGGCGGAGAGCAGGAATGCGGACGCAAGAAGGGCCAGTGCTCGTTTCATGGAGGTAATGGATTTGATTATCGCGCCTTCCGGACGCACGTGTGCGGGCGCGGCACTGGCGGACGCGCCGTCGTTCCGATGGCTTGACGCGGCGTGCGCTATTTCTGGCGTTTGACGGCGAGTTTGGCCGTCTGGTGTTCCCCATCTCGGTCGCGCTGAATATCACCGCTGATCTCATCGCCGTTGAGGACGAGGGCGAATTTCATGATGCTCTCGCCGGCCGCGACCTCGAAGGTGATTTTGCCGTCGGCGATGACGCCCTTCTCGATGGGGTGCTGCTCGTCGGCGTTCGGGCCGGCGGTGCCGGTGAGCTTGTCGCCGTCCTGTTTGAGGACCAGCAGGGCGGGGCGGGGTTCAGGCGAGTCGCCGTCGCCCTTGACGGTGAAGGTGCCGGTCCAGGTGCCGGTGGCGTCGGCGGCCAGCATCACGGCTGCGGCAGCAAAGAGGGCGAAGGTCAGGATCAGAATTCGCTTCATGGGAGCTCCTTAGCCACACTGTACGAGGCAAGTCGGGTTTTGTTCGGCCGAATGTGAAAAGTTACCAATGCCATATTGATTTCGCAGCCGCCTTGGGCTTAGGTTGGAAACGAGCGCGAAGGGCGCCACCAGTCCGCGGAAAGGGCCGTGCCCACCTTCAGCAGGTTCCGAGTTGATTACGAACCTTCTTTCAGCCTGATTCGGGCGGACTCCAGGCACGACTTGAAAGGGAGTTCGTAGATGAACACAATCGATCTGACGCCCCTGCCGGCTCGTCCGAGCCTGGCACAGTACAGGAAACAAGCCAAGGAACTGCTGAAGGCCTACAAGGACGGAGACGCTGCCGTTCTGGAGCGCGTGAAGAAGTTCCACCCCCGATCGAAGGACCTGGAAAGCGCTGGGTGTGCCCTCGCTGACGCACAGTGGGTGCTGGCGCTGGAGCACGGGTTCGAGAGCTGGCCGAAGTTCGTGAAACATCTGGAGGCGATGCTGAAAGATAGTTCGCCAGCATCGCGATTCGAGCAGGCCGTGGAGGCGGTGATCAGCGGGGATCTGGCCACACTGCAGAGGCTGCTGAAGGAGGATCCGTCGCTGGTGCAGACCCGCTCGCCGCGGGTGCATGGGGCCATGCTGCTGCACTATGTCGGCGCCAATGGGGTGGAGAACTACCGTCAGAAGACGCCTCTCAACGCAGTGGAGATTGCCCGGACACTGCTGGACGCCGGAGCGGAGGTCGACGCGGAATGCGGTGCCTACGGCAAGGGTACGGCGCTGGGATTGGTGGCGACCAGTGCCCATCCGCGGGATGCGGGTGTGCAAATCCCCTTGATGGAATTGCTGATTGAGCGCGGTGCGAGTTTGGAGGGCGCCCCGGGCGGATGGTCGATTCTGACCTCGGCGCTGGCGAACGGGCGAAAGGCGGCGGCTGAGTATTTGGCGGAGCTGGGCGCGAGCCTGGATGTGGAAGGCGCGGCCGGGGTGGGCCGGCTGGATGAGGTGAGGACGTGCTTCGACTCAGACGGCCGGCTGAAGCCGGAGGTCCCGGAGATGAAGCTGTTGCGCGGGTTCCTGTGGGCATGCGAGTACGGCCGTCAACGCGTAATCGAGTTTCTGCTGGACCGGCGGCCAGACCTGATGCGCGATGTCAGTACGGGGATGACGGGCTTGCACTGGGCGATTGTCGGCGGCGAAGTGGAGACGATGAGGCTGCTGATCGGGAGGGGGGCTCCGCTGGAGGTGGAGAACCAGTACGGCGGCACGGCCCTGAACCAGGCTCTGTGGTTCGCCATGACGGCGAAAAACGGTATCGACTACGCGGCCACGATCGACGTGCTGCTGGCGGCGGGTTCGCTGATCGAACCGGGCTCGCTGGGTTGGATCGAGCGGCAGGAGGGCGCCTCCCAGGCTACGAGGGAGCGTGTATTGGCCTCGCTGCGGCGGTTTGGTGCTGAATCGTAACGCGGCTACTCGATGATGCGGAACTGCGGCTGGGTCCTCGCCTTGGTCTGCTGCTCGAAGGCATAGGCCAGGTTGATGAGTCGCTGGTCGCGCCAGGCGGTGGAGAAGAATGACAGCCCAACAGGCAAGCCGTCGACCAGTCCGGCGGGCACGGTGACGTGCGGGTAGCCGGCGACTGCAGGCGGAGTGGAGCAGCCGCCGGTGTCGTAGTCTCCGTTGACCCAGTCGATGCACCAGGCCGGTCCGTTGGTCAGCGTGACGATGGCGTCGATCTTGTGCTGAGCCAGCACGGCGTCGATGCCTTCGTCGCGGCTCAGGCGCAGGCAGGCGGCTCGGGCGTCGAGATACTTCTTCTCGGTAAGCGGGCCCTTCTCGACGGACTGGAGGAGGATCTCCTGGCCGAAGTGGGGCATCTCGCGGACGCGGTTCTTCTCATTGAAATCGATGAGGTCGCGCATGGAGCGCACCGGCCGGCCCTGGGGCTGGCGAGCGAGATAGGCGTCGAGATCGGTCTTGTACTCGTAGAGCAGGACCTCGAACTCCTCCATGCCGGATTTGCCGTGGGAGGGCAGGTCGGCCGGATCGACGATGACAGCGCCACAGCGTTTGAGGACGTCGATTTGTTTGTTAAGGAAGCCGTCCATCTTCGGATTGCGTTCAAAGAATTTCCGGGCGATGCCGAGGCGAGCGCCGTTGAGGGCTTCGGACCGCAGTTCTTTGGTGAAGTCCTTGCCGGCCATGATGCCTAGCAATATGGCGGCGTCGCGGACGGTGCGGGCCATGGGGCCGGCGGTGTCCTGGCTGTGTGCGATGGGGATGATGCCGTTGCCGGGCAGGAGCCCGAGGGTGGGTTTGATGCCCACCAGGCCGTTGACGGAGGCGGGGCTAACGACGGAGCCATCGGTTTCACTGCCGATGCCGGCGGCGCAGAGATTAGCTGCGACAGCGGTGCCGGTGCCGCTGCTGGAGCCGGAGGGGCTGCGGTTCAGGGCGTAGGGATTGCGGGTCTGGCCGCCGCGTCCGCTCCAGCCGCTGCAGGAGTGGGTAGAGCGGAAATTGGCCCATTCGCTGAGATTCGTCTTGCCCAGAATGAGGGCTCCGGCGGCGCGCAGGCGAGCGGCGACGGGAGCATCGACGGGCGCGTGCCAGCCGTCGAGGGCGAGCGAGCCGGCGGTGGTCATCATGCGGTCGCCGGTATCGATGTTGTCCTTGAGAACAATGGGCACGCCGTGCAGAACGCTACGCGGGCCGCGCTGTCGCCGCTCGGTGTCCAGTTCGTCGGCCAGCCTCGCCGCGTCCGGATTGTGCTCGATGATGGCGTTGAGTTTCCACTCTCCGCTGTCGAGATCCTGGATCCTGTTAACGTAGAGTTCCAGGAGTTGGCGGGACGTCCAGCGGCCGGAGCGAAGACCCGCGGCGAGACTTTCGAAACTGAGCTCCTCCAGTTCAAAGGGGCCGCGGCGGGCGGGCCCTCGCGCACAGGCGGCCAGGCCGAGGGCGGCGGCACTGGCTCCGAGAAACTTCCTGCGATTCATGTGCGCCATTGTCCCATGACATACAATTCATTGGACAAGGAGGCTCACATGGCAGAAAACACCCGGCGGCAGTTCTTTCAGAGCGTGGCGGCGACGGCTGCCCTGGCTGAGGAGGTCCTGGCGCAAACCAGCAGTGCATCGGAGACCGGCGTACCCACGCGGCTGCTGGGCAAGACGGGCGTGCGTGTATCGATGCTCGGAGTGGGCGGCGCGCACGCGGGCCGTGATCGCGACGACAACGCCTGTGTGCGGCTGATCCAGACTGCGATCGACGAAGGGATGACCTTCCTCGACAACGCCTGGGAGTATAACGGCGGGCGCAGCGAAGTCGTGATGGGTAAAGCGCTCGGCATGGATGGCTACCGCAAGAAAGCGTTCCTGATGACGAAGGTCTGCAGCCGGGAGTATGACGGCGCGATGCAGCAACTGGAAGAGAGCCTGAAGCGCCTGCAGACGGATCATATTGATCTCTGGCAGTTCCACGAGTGCAACTACCACAATGATCCGGATTGGGTGTTCGAAAAGGGCGGCATCCGAGCGGCGCTCGAAGCCAAGAAGCAGGGCAAGATCCGATTCATCGGTTTCACGGGACACAAGACTCCGGCGATTCACAGGCGGATGCTGGCCAAGGAGTTCGCCTGGGATACGGCACAGATGCCGAACAACCTGCTGGATTCGCAGTTCCTCAGTTTCCGCGAGGAGGTGATGCCGATCTGCCTGCAGAAGAAGATGGGCATTGTCGGGATGAAGGGCTGCTGCGGCGACGGGCGGCCTATCAAGGCCGGGCTGCTGACCGTGGAAGAGTGCTACCGCTATTGCCTGACGCAGCCGGTGAGCGTGCAAGTGGTGGGGCTCTCGAATCTCGAGGAACTGCAGACAGCGCTGAAAATCGCTCGGTCGTTCAAGCCACTGACCGCGGCGGAAAAGGCAACACTGCTGAGCAAGGTGAAGGACGTGCAGTTCGACGGGCGGTATGAGCTGTTCAAGACCAGCAAGCGCTATGACAGCGCATACCATCGGACACAGCACGGCTTTGAGACGCAGGGTGTCTGAGTAACTACTCGCACGCCAGGACCGCTTCGATGAGGAACGGGCCCTTGCGGTTCATGGCCGCGCGCAAGTGATCGACAAATTCCGATGTGGACGTGGCACTAACCGACTCCACGCCGAAGGATTCGCCCAGTTTCCGCCAGTCGATGTCCGGTCTCGTCAGGTCGACGAGTTCATCGGCACGCGGTCCGATGACGGTTGTGCCGGTGCGCTTCATCTCGACGTCGAGAATGCGGTAGCGGCGGTTGGCGAAGATGACGACGGTGACGTCCAGGTGCTCGCGGGCCATGGTCCAGAGGGACTGTGGCGTGTAGAGACCGCTGCCGTCGGCCTCCAGCGCGATCACTTTGCGATCGGGGCAGGCCAGTGCCGCGCCGACGGCGACCGGCAGTCCCTGGCCGATGGAACCGCCGGTGACCGGTAGAAGGTCATGTGCCGGTGCGCGTTCCAGGTGTAAATGGACGGGTTCGCTGCTGGAGACCATTTCGTCGGAGACGATGGCGTTTTCGGGCAGGAGGGCCGCGATGGCGGCGCCGATGGTGTCGGGTGTGAGCGGGCCGTCGGCAGGGAGTTTCAATGGCGCCGGGCGGGGCAGTGCAGGGGCGGGGAAGCCGGCGCCGAGCGCCTCCAGTGCGGCCACACCGTCTTCGTTCTGCGCCGCGAGTGTGTGAAAGACGCAGTCCTCGGGCGCCATGGTGCTGCGGCGGTTGGGATAGCCGAAGAACGATACGGGTGCCTCAGCCTCGACCAGAATCATGTGCCGGATGCCGGCCAGCAGGGCTTCGGCCAGTTCCGGAAAATAGGGCACACGTTGGGCGGGTGACCAGGGAGCGCCGCGCGGGATTCGTCCGCTGTTGCGATTGAGGAACACAGGTATGCCCAGCCGAGACGCGGCAAGCAAGCCCTGTTCCGAGAGAGCCGAACCGCCCAGCAGCAAGGCAACGCCGGGTTCGTTCAGGATGGTGCGGATGCGGTCAACCGACGGAACGGCGCGCGTGGGTTTCTGGACCGCGGGGCCAGGGGCGCCCGCCGGGCTCCAGGAGTGGTCAGCCGGAATGATGAGGCTGGCCACCTGTCCGGGCGGACCATAGGCGGCCCGGATGGCCTGGGCGGCCACCGCGCCCATGTTCCCAGCGAAAGCGAGCGTTCGAACCCAACCGGAGACGGGCCGGGCGAAGGCCTCGACGTCGGCCGTCAGCGGAGCGTCGTAGCGCAGGTGCTGAGTGGAGTGTTCGCCGACAATGTTGAGGATGGGTGAACGGGCTTTGCGGGCGTTGTGGAAATTGGAGAGGCCGTTGGCAAGGCCGGGCCCGAGGTGCAGCAGAGTGGCGGCGGGCCGGCCGGTCATGCGCGCGTAGCCGTCAGCCGCGCCGGAGCAGACCCCTTCCTGCAAACAAAGGACGCCGCGCATGCCGGGTACCCGATCGAGCGCGGCGACGAACTGCATCTCGGAGGTGCCGGGATTCATCAGGCACAGATCGATTCCGTTGGCGAGCAGGGTGCGGAGGAGGCATTCGGCGCCATTCATGAGGGACAACTCCATGAGAGCGGGCAAAGGCGGGCGGGATTGTGAACGCAGAGATCCAGAATGAGAACGGCGCGCACCCCGAGAGGGGCAGCGCGCCGTGTTGGGCCAGGGTTTGGGTGAAAGCCGTTAGGCCTTGGCGCCCTCAGTATCTGAATCGCTGTCGTCGAAATCCGAAACCAGAACGGGTCCGTGCAGGAGAGGGATCTCCTCTTCCAGTGGGCTCGGACGGTCCGTGTCCTCCTTACGCTGGAGGCGCTTGGCCGCCTTGTCGCGCTGCTTTTCAGCGCGGGCTTGTTCTTTTTGTCGTTTCGTAAATGTCGTTCGCGATCTTTGAGCCAAAGGGGACTCCCTTTCTAATGAGATTGAGAACTACCAGCGGGGTTCGCGACGTTGACGATAGCCACCACCACCGCCGCCGCCGCTGTTGGTCTTCGGACGGGCTTCGTTGACGTTGAGGGCGCGACCGCCCATGTTGTAGCCGTTCAAAGCGTCAATGGCGCGATCGGCTTCGCCGGAATCGCTCATTTCCACAAAGGCAAAGCCGCGGGAGCGGCCAGTCTCACGATCGGTGACAATGCTAACGCGGTCGACGTTGCCGTACGACGAAAACAGGGTGCGAATGGACTCTTCGGAAGCGCCGAAATCCAGGTTACCGACGAAAATATTCTTCAAGTTAACTCCTTGCAGTCGACTAGTTGAAGGCGGGCTCGACGGGGCGGGACGGATCTCGGCCGGTTCTGCGGCACAATCAAGTAGCAATCTCAGTATAACAGGTTCCTTCCGCGCGACCGCTGGGTGGCGGTCCGGTTTCAGCCACCCCGGGACCGCTCAAACGAGAGCCCCGCCCAAAGAAAACCGCCGGTCCCACAAGGAGACCGGCGGGAGGAGTATCAGGCTTGCTTCGAGCTACACCGCCACGTACAGGGTGTTGCCTCCACGGTTCACGAGGAGAAGAGGATTCTTGCCCGACTTCTGGACCGCGCGGTTGAAATCAGCTACATTCCGCACGGGTTGCCGGTTCACTTCCTGGATGATGTCCCCGGGCCGAAGACCAGAATCGGCCGCCGGGCTGTCAGGATCGACGTCGGAAACCACAACGCCCTGGGTGTTGGGGGAGATCCCGAGTTCGCGGGCCGCATTGGCCGTGAGATTCTCCACCTGGATGCCGTTCAGATTGGAGTCGCCGCCGGGCTTGTCGTTGGAGGCGCGCTCTTCCCTTGTCGGCAGCGCACCGAGGGTCACGGTGATGCTCTTCTCCACGCCATCGCGCAGGACCTTCAGCTTGGCCTGGGAGTCGACCGGCATCATCGAGATCCTGTTCCGCAACTGGTTGCTGTCGTCGATGGGCGCGCCATTCACTTCCGTGATGATGTCGCCTTTCTGCAATCCGCTCTTGGCCGCGGGGCCGTCGGCGGTCACGTCACCTACCAGGGCACCCCGGCTGTCCTTGACGTTGAAGGCCTGCATCATGGCTGGAGTCACGTCCTGGGGCACGATCCCCAGATAGGCACGGGTCACTTTGCCATCCTTCAGGATGCTGTCCATCACCTGGCGGACGAGATTCGAAGGAATGGCGAAACCAATGCCCTGGTTCCCTCCGGAGCCGTGGGACAAGATGGCGGTGTTGATGCCCACCAGCTCCCCACGTTCGTTCACCAGTGCGCCGCCCGAGTTGCCCGGGTTGATGGGGGCGTCGGTCTGGATAAAGTCCTCATAGTCTTCAATGCCGAGATTGCCGCGTCCGGTGGCGCTGACGATGCCCATGGTGACGGTCTGGCCGACGCCGAAGGGATTGCCGATGGCGAGGGCGAAATCTCCTACCTGTACCTTGGCGGAATCGGCGATGGTGATGTAGGGCAGGCTGCCGGCGTCCACTTTCAGTACAGCGACGTCAGTCTTCGCGTCGGTTCCTACGACGCGTGCCTTCAGTTCGCGCTTGTCCGATAGCATCACTTTGACGTCGGTGGCGCCGTCGACGACGTGATTGTTGGTAATGATATAGCCTTCGGGGCTGACAATGACCCCGGAGCCGAGGCTCTGCTCCCGCCGCTCTTTCGGGATCGCGCGTCCGCCAAAGCCGCGGCCAAAGAACTGCTCGAAGAACGGATCCATGGGCATCGCGCCAGACATACTTGTCGGAGTGCGGACCACCTTAGATGACGAGATGTTGACCACGGTTGGGTAGGCCCTCTTGACGATCGGCGCAAAGCTCAGTCTACTGGGGCCTTCGTTGGCATCGGCCAGTTTGAGGGTTGCGGGCGGGTTGGACGAAGCCAGAACCTTGGACGCGTATGCAGTTCCGAGGCCGCCCAGGACCAGGGCCGACGCAAATACGACAGCTAGACCGGTTCGATTTTTCCAATTCTTCATCATGTTTCGGAGTCTCCTTCCTGCTCTTGAGACGCGGCAGGCGGACGACCGGGGTCTCCCGGAGACTTGGTATTTCCATCACCGACGTTCAGGGATACTCGTAAACAGAAGAAAAATCAGGAAATGACGCCCTTGCGCACGGCGTAGAGGATGAGTTCGGGCATGCTCTTGAGGTTGAGCTTCCTCATCAGGTTGGCGCGGTGGGTCTCCACGGTGTAGACGCTCAGGTTCAGCAGATTCGCCACTTCTTTGCTGGACTTGCCCTCGGCCACGAGTTGCAGGATCTCCCGTTCCCTGGGTGAAAGCAACTCGTACGAGTCTTCGGCCCCGGTTTTGCGCAGCTTGCGGAGGTAGTCCTCCAGCAGGACTTGACTAACGGCAGGGCTGAAGAAGGACTTGCCTTCCCGGACCGCCAGTATGGCTTGGGCCAGATCCGCTTCGGCGGAGTCCTTAAGCAGGTAACCGCGGGCCCCGGCCTTCAGGGCGCGCAACACGTAGGACTCGTCCGAGTGCATGCTGAGAATGACCACGGCGGTCTCGGGCAGTTGCTCAGTGATCTGTCGGGCGGCTTCGATGCCGTTCAACTCGGGCATGCCGATGTCGAGCACGGCAATGTCGGGCTTCAACTCCATGGCCAGCGCCACGGCCTGGCGGCCGTCGCCCGCTTCGCCCACTACGCGGAACTCGGGCTGTTGCTCCACCAGCAGCCGCAGGCCGGAACGCATGAGTTTGTGGTCGTCGGCCAACAGGACTCGTATGCTCGCCATCGTCGTTAGTCTACAGGTTTCGCCGGGCCTTCCGGCCGCCGCCAGGGTAGCTCCGCGCGCAGGGTTGTACCGTTGCCTGGTGTGGATTGAATGGAGAGCGAACCGCCCAGGCGTTTGACCCGTTCATCCATGCCGAGAATCCCCATGCCCCGGGTGGTTTTGGGTTCGAAACCGCGGCCGTCGTCGGCGACGATGAGCTCGAGTTTGTCGTCGCGGTAGTGGAGCGTGACGGTTGCCTGGCGGGCGGCGGCGTGGCGGGCCGCATTGTTCAAGGCCTCCTGGACGACGCGGTAGATACAGGTCTTCTGGTCGTCGGGAAGGTCATCCGGCAGGTCGTCGGCATGGACTTCCACCTCCATCTCTCCATGGCGGGAGACTTCGCGGGCCTGCCATTCGAGGGCCGGAACGAGCCCTAAATCGTCAAGCATGGAGGGCCGCAACAGCAGGGCGATGTTTCGCACGGATTGCAGCGTGCGTTCCGCCACCGACTTGATATGGGCGACGTAGCCGCGCGCTTGTTCGTCCTGCTCCGGCACCAGAGATCCGAGGCGTCCCGCATCCACCAGCAGGGCGCCGAGCGACTGGCCCACTTCGTCATGTAGCTCCCGCGAGATGGAGCGCCGCTCCTCTTCATGGGCCTGGACGAGGCGGGAGGACAACTGGCCGAGTTCAAACGAACGTTCGTCCACCTCGCGCTCCAGACGGGCGATGTAGAGGAAACTACCAGCGGCCAGCAGCAACCCGGAGAGCAACGTGACCAGCAACAGAGTGCGCAGGCGGCCCTGCAGGGTGTCGAAGCGGGCCAGCAGGCGGTAGCCCGACTCCTCCAGCATGCGGCGGTTGACCCGGCTGATCTCCTCGGAGATTTCCAGGATCTGTACTTTCCCGGCTAATACGATGCTGCCGGTGGCCAAGGCCGGCAAGTCGCTGTGACCGACGAATCCGCGGACGACGGCCTGATGCTGATCCAGCGCGGAATGGAGCAGTTCGATCAGATTCTGCTCCTCCACCGGCCCGTCGTTCGGATAGTGACTGAGTGCGCCTTCGACGGCGGAGAAGAGGCGGATGAACTCCTGGTCGCGGCCCGGATCATCCCAGCCGTTCTGTGCGATGCAGCGGTCGAGAGCTTGCCAATACTCAAGCAGGCCGGCGCGAAGCTGTGTCAGGGTAGCGTTGCGCACCAGAAAAGCCCGGCGTGCCTGCTGCTCTTCATCGTGCAGCCGGCCGAGCACGCCCAAGCCATCCAACCCGGAAAAGAGAAGCAGCCCCAGCAGGCCGCTGAAGCTGACAAGAAGGATGGCGCGCAGCTTGTGAACGGAAGAAGATCGGGCGCTATCCATGCTGGGTTTCCGCGCCGGACCAATAAAACAAAGCCCGGCCTCTGCATTCGATTATTGCAGGGGCCGGGTTTTCAGTGACGCAACTGGCGGAGATCAGTGGCTGCCGTCGCTGTCGCCGCCGTAGTCATACTGGTAGACGTCTTCCATGGGGGATCCTGGCTCCATCTTGGCGATCGACTTGAGATAGCCGGTGCGGACGTCGTACACCCAACCGTGGATTACCGGGCGGTTGTCCTTGTGCCAGGCGCGCTGCACGATGGAGGTCTCGGCGACGTGCAACACCTGCTCGGCGACGTTCAATTCCACCATGCGGTCGTAGCGCTGCTGGAAGTCGCCGATGGTGTCGAGTTCGCGCTTATTGATGCGGTAGACATCCTTGATGTGGCGCAGCCATTTGTTGATGAGGCCCAGGTCCTGGCGCGTCATCGCATTCTTGACGCCGCCGCAGTTGTAGTGGCCGCAGACGATGATGTGGCGGATCTGCAGGTACTCGACGGCGTACTGAATAACACTCAGGATATTCAGGTCCGTGTGGATGACCATGTTGGCGATGTTGCGGTGGACGAAGAGTTCGCCAGGTTCGGCGCCAGTGATGTCCTCGGCGGGCACGCGTGAATCGGAACATCCGATCCACAGGAACTCCGGGTTCTGTTCGTGCGCGGTGGCATGGAAGAAATCGGGCCGGACGTTCAACTTGTCTTCCACCCACGCCTTGTTGGCGAGCAGTAGTTTTTTGTAAGACTCCATCGTTGGTAGTTCCTTTGGGGGGCTTTCCTAGAGCACGGAGGCGAAATTGCGGTATTCGATCTCGATGTTCTTGTAGGCGGCGGACTTCTCGAAATCGGCTACCACTTCGAAGATGTCGTGGTCGATATAGATGGCGCGCGTCGCATCGATCTGCAACGTGGCACCATCGGGAATCGAGCGCAGCAGCGTCTTCAACTCGGCTTTGTTTACAAACGTGGTGTCTTTATTGAAGCGGATGAGATACCAGTTGTCCTGTTTCACCACGACAAAGGCCTTGTGGTGGTTTGAGCGGATGACGAAGAAGAGGCCGAAGGCCATGCCGACCAAGACGCCCTTCAGCAGGTCAGTGAACACGATAGCGACCACTGTGACCACGAAGGGGACAAACTGGGCGTAGCCGGATGCGTATTGCTTCTTGTAGAGGTCGATCTTGGTGAGTTTGTATCCGACGGCGAGCAGAATGGCGGCGAGCGCGCAGAGGGGGGTGAGGTTCAGCAGGGCGGGAATGAACATCGCCGAAACCAGCAGCAGTCCTCCATGCGTGAAGGAGGAGATCCAGGTGCGGGCTCCGGAGTAAATGTTGGCGGAGGTGCGGACCACCACGGAGGTCACCGGCAGCCCGCCGATCAGGCCCGAGACGATGTTCCCCGCGCCTTGTGCGAACAACTCGCGATTGGGGGGTGAGATGCGCTTGTAGGGATCGAGCTTGTCGCCCGCCTCCAGCGATAGCAGTGATTCCAGCGAGCCGACGACGGCCAGGGTGGCCGCGGTCATGATCGCGTGTGGGTTGGCGAGTATCGCGAAGTTCGGGAACATGAACTGTTTCGCAAAATCACCCAGCGACGATGAAACCGGTAACGAGACGAGGTGGGCCTTATCGGTGAGTTCCAGCACAGGGAGGAATGCGTGGAACAACTGATTCATGCCAATGCCTGCGCCGACGACCAGAAGGGGAGCCGGAATGAAGGTGAGGAACTTGGGCCCGCTGGCGGCCACCTGGTCCCAGAAGATGAGGATCAACAGGCTGATGGCCGTTATGAGCAGGGCGCCCGGCGAAAACGACATCACCGATTCCAGGATGTCGGTGAGGGTATTGGAGGCCCCCTTCTCCATGAATGAGAAGTTGCCTTCGTAGTCGGCGTCGCGGCCCAGTGCGTGCGGGATCTGTTTGAGGATGATAACCAGCCCGATGGCGGCCAGCATCCCTTTGATCACGGACAGCGGAACGTAATCTCCAAACGAACCGGCCCGCAGGATGGAAAAGACGATTTGGAACCCACCTGCGAGGACAACAGTGGCCAGGAAGTTCTGAAACGATCCGAGGCTTTGGATGGCGGTCGCGACGATGACAGTCAGGCCGGCGGCGGGTCCGGACACGCTCACCTGCGAACCCGACGCGATCGACACGACGAGTCCGCCGACGATCCCAGCGATGACACCGGCGAAAAGTGGGGCTCCGGAGGCCAGAGCGATACCGAGACAAAGAGGTAAAGCAACCAGGAAAACGACCGTCCCGGCAGGACCGTCGTACCGAAACAGGTTGCCTGAAGTTGGTTGGAGTGTGATTCCTGTGTTTGCTTTCATCGGGCCAAATTGTATCGAAGGATAGGATCGATAGATCCCAGGTGTGGATAGCCGAAGTATAGCCGATCCAGTCAAATTCTGTAAAGTTAAGGTTTCTTAACAATTGGCTCAGCGGTGAGCGCGTGTGGCAAGATCAGAATTCGTGTCCAGAAACGACCAACGTCGGCATGTCCTTAGAGATGCGTGGATTGGCGATGCGGTTCTATGTCTTTACGCTCGGGAGCAGATTTTACGTGACGGCGGCGAAGTGGACGGTGAGCTCTACACGCAGATGACGTCGAACCAGTTCCTTAGCCGGTTGGGCGAGCCGAGTGAGGTGGAGGCTCGCATTGGGCGGGCGTACCAGTCAGGGGGACTGGCGGGAGCCTTCGCCTGGATGGATGAACACCTGTTGCCCATCTACCGCCGGCAGGCGGAGCAACGTCTGAAGGCAGCCCGTGCTCCTGGCGGCAAGATGTAGACAGCAAGCGGCTTGTCTCAGTTCGCGGCGTTCTGCCCGAGCATCAGTCCACAGACGAGGAAGAACACGACGGCCACCACTGTCAAGACAGCCAGTTGGGTGGTCTTTGACGCGTTGGGGTGTTTCACGTTGAACGCAAGCTGGCCGGCGAAGAGCGCGACCAGGACCAGGCATAATGAGGGATCTGCGGGGACCGTCATACAGCCTGATTCTGCCCCAGAGGGCCTGAAGAGGTCCTAAGGAAGCGATCAGGATTTCGTAAAGGCCCTCGGCGGCGTGCGAAATCCGAGACAAACGGCATCCTGCTACCAGATAATCGGAGAAGACGCACCGACGCGGTTTGCCGTGAAGAAACGCCACCCAGCTATAGCCGTGAGATTCGCCCAGGCGGCGCTGTTCGCCATTTTCCTGGGCGGCGCGGCGTTCACTTCGGCGCCTGGACTCGCTCCGGAAGGGATTCCGGACAGCCTGCTGGCGGCGATTCGGGGCACCTGCCGGCCGGCGGAGAGCACGTCGTTCCACCATCCGCCACGGCCGGAAATGCGTCTGGAGCGAACCCGCTCCGCTGCGGCGCAGCCGTTTGCGGCCGGGTTGCCGGCACGGCGTGCCGATCATGCCCGTCTGCCTGAGAATCCGGGTGCCCGCGGTCACTTCCAAACCGGCCGTCTGCCCGGTGGGCTGTTTGATACCCGCCCGGCCCGAGCCCCACCCGCCTTACTCTCCTAGCCATTTGCGGAGTGCGCGCCGAACCCTGCTGGGATGGGCGCCGAGACCGCCTGTTTCCCCATATCTGTTCGAAACAGGGGAGTTGTGTCTCCCAAGGAGAGTCATATGCCCAGTCGATTGCGCTGGAAGTGGATTGTTATTGCCGCTGTTCTGTTGGGGTGCGTAGCCGGCATTGTCGGCCTGCCCACGACCGCTGATCAGTTGGCGGCCAATTGGAAGAAGAGTATGCGTCTGGGGTTGGATCTGCAGGGCGGCAGCCACATTGTGCTCCAGATCCAGGTGCAGGATGCCTTCAAGGCGGAGGCCGACCTGCTCATCGAGAGGTTGACCGGGACTCTGCAGAAGGAGCAGATCCCCTTTGGTTCGATGGAACGCAATGATCCCGCGTCGATCGAAACGGCCGACAGCATTCAAGTGGATGTTCGCGGCGTTCCGGCCGAGAAGGCGGGCGACTTCCGCCGTGTGGCGACCGATGCGATCAGCTCCGAATGGACTCTTACGCCGCTGGGGCCGGACTCCTACCGGATCAACATCCGCAAAGAGGCGGCCGTGCAACTGCGGCAGGACACGCTGGCCCGCAGCATGAACACCATTGAGAAAAAGATCAATGGCTTGGGCGTCGCGGAATCGAGCGTTCAACAGCGTGGGGGCAGCGGCGGGGAGACTGAGCTTCTCGTACAGCTTCCGGGTGTCGACGATCCGGCCCGCGTGAAGAGCATCCTACAAACGTCAGCCTTGCTGGAACTCTGCGAGGTGAAGGCTGGTCCCTTTGCCTCGAGAGAAGCCGCCCTGGGCCAGAACGGCGGGGTGCTGCCGCTGAATACCAAGCTGGTGCAAGGTACGACTCGCGCCGGAAGCGGCAGGGAAACGGTGTGGTATCTGCTTTCGCGATCGCCTGTGATCACGGGACGCGACTTGCGGGATTCGCGACCCATGGCGGGCGAGAACCCCGGGCAGTGGGATACGAGTTTCGTCCTGACGCAGGACGCGGCGCAGCGCTTCCAACGGTTCACCAGCGCAAACATCGGCCGTCAACTGGCCATAGTCCTCGACCACAACGTGATCAGCGCGCCGCGCATCGATTCGGCTATCTCCGACCAGGGCCGGATCATGGGCGCGGCAGACCAGCAGACGGCCGCCGACCTGGCGTTGAACCTGCGTTCCGGCTCGCTGCCGGCCGGTGCCAAGGTGATTGAGGAACGAACGGTTGGACCGTCTCTGGGTGCCGATTCCATCCGCCGCGGCCTTCTGGCGGGCTTGGTCGGCCTGGGTTTGGTGGTGGCCTCGATGGTTGCCTACTACCGGGGGGCGGGCATCAATTCAGTGATCGCGCTGATGCTGAATACCCTGATGACCGTGGCCGGGCTCAGCTTCATCGACGCGACCTGGACGCTGCCCGGCATCGCGGGCCTGGTGCTCTCCATCGGCATGGCGGTGGATTCCAATGTGTTGATCTTCGAGCGCATCAAGGAGGAGCTGCGCGGCGGCAAAGGAGTCGCGGCGGCCATCGGTGCCGGCTTCGACCGTGCTCTCACGATCATCATCGACACGCACGTGACCACCGTGGTGGCTAGTGCGTTCCTCTTCATGTTCGGAACGGGTCCGGTGCGCGGCTTTGCCGTCACCCTGGTGATCGGATTGCTCGCCAATCTGTTCACGGCTGTGTTTGTTTCCCGCGCCATCTTCGACCTCAAGGTCTGGCGTAACCCGCGGCTGACGCACCTCAGCATTGGCAAGGAGATGTTCGAACAGCCAAACATCGACTTCCTTTCCAGGCGCACACTGACGTTGGGTCTTTCCGTGCTGGCCATCGTGATCAGCATTGGCAGCCTGGTGATGAAGGGCGGGCCGAAGTACGGCCTGGACTTCCGCGGCGGTTCGCTCATCAGTGTGAAGTTCGATTCAAAGCCGTCGCTGGACCAGTTGCGTGGGTTCCTTTCGGACAGGTTGCCAGGCGCGGTGAGTCTGCAGGAGTCGCGCGGCACTAACGAAGTCCTGATCGGGACGGAGTTGGCCGATGATTCGCAGTTGGAAAAGACCAGGCAGACCGTGGAGCAGACTCTGCGCGAGAAGTATGGGCTGCCCGGCGGCAAGCTGGATTTGAACACGACCAGTGTTGGTGCCTTGACCGAGAAACTGTGGACGGCCCTGCCGGCCGCGGGCGTCAGCCTCGGCGATCAGGAGCGGCACGACCTCGCCAAGCGCATCCTGGACTACCGGGACAAAGTCGGCGGTGGGCTGATCGGACAGATGGACGATCTGTCGAAGGTACAGGGCGTCGACGGCAAGGTGCTGAGCGCCCTGAAGCAGGAGACCGGCCTGGGCCACTTCAACATCCGGTCGGCGGAGATCGTAGGCCCCAAGGCTGGCGCGCATCTGCGGCAACAGGCGTTGATGGCCACGCTCTTCGCTCTGGGCGGAATGCTGTTGTATGTGGCGTTCCGCTTCGAATGGAGATCCGGCGCGGCGGCCGTCATCGCGACGATCCACGACGTCGTCATCACGTTGGGTTTGTTCTCGCTCACCAACCGCGAGATCGATCTGAACATCCTCGCAGCCCTGCTCACGCTGATCGGCTACTCGATGAACGACAAGATTGTCGTCTTCGATCGGGTGCGGGAGAACATGCAGCACGGCGCTCGCGGGCGCTCGTTCCTTGCGCTGGTCAACGAGTCGATCAACCAGACGTTGAGCCGGACTCTATTGACGGCCGGCCCCACGCTGCTGGCCTGCCTGGCGCTGTATTTCCTGGGCGGTGAGGTGTTGAACGGCATCGCGTTCGCGTTGTTCGCGGGCGTGGTCGTGGGGACCTACTCGTCCATTTTTGTCGCCAGCGCGCTGCTGGTGATGTGGCACTCACGCAAGCAGCGGGTGGCACCTCCGCCGGCCGCCGTGGAAGCGATTCCGGCCAAGCAGTAGCCTCCAGATCGCATGCCGGGCAGTCGCCTTCGAACTGCCCGGCATGCCAAACCGGTATCCTGCCCACTACCGATCGTCGTCGTCGATGTCGATGGAGTAGGGCGCGAAGAGCGACATTTTGACGCCAGGAAACGGTGTGCTCCAGCCGCGCGTCGAATGCCACAGGATCTGGTTTAGTTTGCCGCTGGGCACGGCGTCGGGCACGTCCCAGCGCATCTTGGCCGAGACAACGGCCGCGGCCTTGGGCTGTCCTCTCAGAGCCTTCAACGGCGGATTCATTTCGAAGAGATCCTGCTTCGGCTGGACGTGTGTGTAGGCGGTCAGATCCGCCTGATTCGTAAAGCTGGGCCGCATCTCGTTGGCGATCATGTCGAATAGCGAGAGGGCAGGCAGGCCCAGCATCAGTTCCATCGTCTTGAGCATGCTCTGGTGCGAGTAGAAGGTGGAATCGACGTGGCCACGGCGGGTGTAGGGGCTGACGGCCAGGGCGACAGTACGATGGCCGTCGACGTGATCCACACCGTTTTGCGCGTCGTCTTCCACGATGAAGATCGCCATCTTCGGCCAGAACTTCGACTTGGTGAGCGCCTCGACAATCTGGCCCAGCGCGAGGTCGTTGTCGGCGACCATCGCCTTCGGCGTCGAAGTCTCGGGCGTGGTGCCGAACGTGTGATCGCAATTGATGAGCATCACCGTGAGGTTGGGCATCTTGCCGTCCTGCTCCCACTGGCGCAGGTCCTTCTGGAAGATCTGCGAGCGGATTACGTCGGGGATAGAGTTCGTATACGGTGGATAGTTGGCGGCCAGGATGCCGGTGAGATGGGCACTGGGTGGTTTGATGTTGAACCGGGACGTGAAGTCCTCGCCATTCTTCCAGCGGTTCAGGTAGTCCAGCCGACTCTTCGGCGGCTCGGGCAACGTGCCGCCATACTCGCCATAGAGTCGGACCGTCTTGCCAAGTTTGCGTGCCATGTCCCAGATGGTGCCGCCGCGGCCGATGGCCAACGGATCCGTGCCGTCGAAGGGGTAGCTGCGTCCGGCGTACCCGGGCCACAGCGCGTAGGAGACTTCATTGGCCTGCGCCAGCCACTGGTGGCCGTCGGCGCTGTTGCCGCCGGAGGCATAGAAGTTGTCGAGGAGGACGAACTGGTCGGCGAGGCGGTGTGTGTTGGGTGTGACGTCTTCGCCAAACATGACGAGCGACGGGTCGCCGTTGCCTTTCGGCATGTCGCCCAGCACCTGGTCGTACGTGCGATTCTCCTTGACGATATAGACGATGTGTTCGATCAAAGAGGCGTCGCCCGCGCGTTCGGGTACTGCCTTGGGTGTGCGGTTGGGCGGTACCGCTGAGGCTGCGACAGATGTGAGAGGTAGATGGTTGTTGTCCGCGACCGCCCGTGTGTAGCTAGCCAGTTGAGGCGCGTCGGGCAGGTCGACGACATGGACGGTGCCGCGGTAGCTGTGTACGAAACGGCGCTCGGGTTTTTCCGCGAATCCTGAGCCGACACCCAGCATCGAGGTGATTGCCAGACGCTTGCCGTCGGAGGAGAGTGCGAGGCCGCTGGGATACCAGCCTGTAGGGATCAGCCCGTCGATGTGGCCGCTGGCGGTGTCGATGACAGCCACGGCATTGATGCCCCCACAGGCGACAAACAGGCGTTTGCCATCGGTGGAGAGGGCGGCGGCGGTAGGGGCGATGCCCGACGGAACACCGGCGAACGGCTGCACTTTGATCTGTCGCAACACGTGGTTTGCGCCGGTGTCGATCACGGTGACCGAGTCATCGTTGTTATTGGCGACATAGAGGCGCGCATGAGATTCGTCCCAGGCCATGCCGTTGGGGTGCAGGCCCGTGGGCACCGTGGCGGTCGCTTGGAAGGTGGAGAGATCCAGGCGGGTGACCGTGCCCGACGCGGCGACACCACGATCGTCCACCAGCACGCGGTCCGCATCGGGCGCGGGCCCCGTAGGGGACGTTCGTTCTCCCGGTTTCGTGACGCGGCCGCCCCAGTTCGACACAAAAGCCGCCTTGCCGTTCGCGCTGACCACGGCTGCGAAAGGCGCGATTCCCGTTGTGGCTTCGCCCAGAGTCTTGCCGGTGGTCGCGTCCACGGCCACCGCCCGGTTCTGCGCCGTGATAGGAACCACGATGACGCCGCCGCCCAGGCCGAGCCCCCCGGCATTGTGTTTGCCGAGGTTCGCGGCAAATGTCTCAACTTGCGAGCCGCGCGGGGTGAAGAGTCCGGGATTGCCACGACGCGGCGTGGCCGCCAGATACGCCTTACCCTGATGCGTCACCAGGCCCTGGTAGGCCGGAGTTGCGTTGTGTGCGAGGTTCGCGAGAATGCGTCCGCTACGCCAATCCACTTCGTATAGTTGGGTTTGGTTGAGAACCCAGATCTCGGAGTCATCCTTGCCGAAGCTGACGCCGTACAACTTCCCCTGGAACACCAGCGGGATCCCGGCCGGCGTGATGCTTTGCCGCGTGGTGATGACGCCAGGATCCGTGACGGCGCGAACGGGGCGTTCCTTTGTTTGCGCGAAGGCGGCGGCGCAGAGGAGACTCGCCGAGAGGAGCGTCAGACGGGGGAAGTTGGCCATGGGTTTTCCAGGTGACTCTACAGTCTAGCGAAGGCGAGGTCAGGAATGGCCCTATACTACGGAGACCGGCTTCTGACTCATGATTTTGTCCCTGCAGTGAGTAGTCGGACTATTGTGCCCGCGAATCCAGGGGACGGCTCCGTGCATCTAGGTTTCTTCCGGCTCTGGGGCCTCTACTTCAGGATGGCGATGTGAGGGAAATGACAATGATTTCGCGGGAGGCCCTGTCAGTTGCCAGAGGATTCCTGGTCGTTGCGGCGATTATCGGTCTGCCTGCGGCTGCGGGCAGTTGTTACTTTGGCTTCGCGACCTACCGGATGGCTCGCATGGGTCCGAAGCCGCCTCCAACTCCGCCGAGCGCAAGTGGGAATGCCCTGATCGTGGGGATCGAGATGTTGGACTACGCCGCGGGGAAGGCCGGGCGCGTTTTCGATGCGGTGGCTGCTGGAATTAGTAAGGGACTGTTCGCCGGCTCAGTCTGCGCCTTGCTTTTCGCCGTGGGCCTGTACTTCACGGGCCGGGGGCTCCATGCCGGCCAGATGTGGTCGAGGGTTGCCGGTGGCACGCTGCTGGCGATGCTGTTCTTGTTCTCGCTGCTCATGGTGCTGAGCAGGTTGGGCGGAACCACTTCGATGCTCGCACTCGCCACAATGGGGCTGAGTGGATATGGACTATGGGTCATCATGCTCCGGTTCGCCTAAGCCTGTTCCTGGCATTCGCATTGTTGACTGGCTGCTCGCGCGGCAAGATCCCCGAATTCAAAGGGAGAGTCGGGCAGTTGGACAACGAGGGCGGTTTCGACGATTTTCTCGTCCACCATGCCGAAACGGTCGTCCGGTTGGACGTGACGTTCCCCCAAACCGATTTTCAGGGCGGCAGCGAGAAGGAGTTCGACTTCATCGATGTTTTTGACGCCTGTGATGAGGAGATGAAGCCCGGCGACACCCCCTATGCGCCGCGCTGCTCCGGTACGGAATACAACGTGCCGAAGGTCGGCGGCCGTAGCGCGTTGGTGTTGGAGAACGGTGGCTATCACCTGCGCGGCCGCTTCCGAGTCTCAAAGAAGACCGGACCGCTACAGGGTCTGTTCGCCGTCCAACTGCAGCCGGTCGAGTGATCGGCGCTAATCCTCGAGCGGCCTGACAGCGGCTGCCGCGATAGGGCCGGCGTCGGACGGCTGGAGGAAGACCACGGCCCGCATGCCCTTCAATGCGGGGTTCAGCGGGACGCGAACCGTTCTGTGAAAACCGCCGCCACCCTTCATCGTGCCGCCGTTGACCAGCACACGGACCACGGCCACGTGCTCCAGGTTGCGGCCGGAGTTCTCTCCGCCCTTGATCGAGACGGACTCCCGGTCGCGTGCGAGGGCGACCCACACGTTTAAGTTCCCCTTGGGGCCGGTGGCGCCGTGGCCCGCTTCGATCTCCACTTCCACCTCAGACCCATTGCGCGCGGCCTTCACAATCCGCAGCTCCGCCTTATTCTGGCTTGCGGCTTTCGTCAGTGCGTTCCGCAGAGCCGGGGCGTTGCTACCAACGAACTGCTCGCGGCCATCCACCACCATCTGCGGTGTGTAGACCGACTCCAGCCGGAACCGCGCGCCATAGGCCTGCTGGCGTGCGCTGAATTGCGAGGAAGAGAAGGGATCCTTCCATCCCGGCCCGTCCCAATAGTCGACATGCTCGCTGAGGACGATCACCGGCACGCCGGCGACGGTCTGCTCCTTGTCGAGACGTGCCAGCGCGGCGTCGGCCGGCGGGCAACTGGAGCATCCCTCGGAAGTGAAGAGTTCCACCAGTACAGGACTACTCATCTTCGCGTCGCCAAACGCAGCCGCCGTCAGGAAGAAGAGCGCAACGGTCGCGCCCGCATGAAAAACGCGGAATCCCAGTCTCATTGGCCCTCTAGTGAAAAGTATGCGCCTATAGATGCCGCTGCGACGCCGAATTATTCCCCTCGGGTTGTCTCGCGAGAGTGCGGGTGAGAGAATGGCTGGCACGAAGAGGGTGTCGGGATGGCGCGTTGGGACCGCGCCGATGGAAGAGGAGCTTTCGATATGCGTAATTCCTGGATTTTGGCGTTGCCCCTATGTCTGGGCGTGGCCCTTGGCCAAGACGGCATGCTGCTGGTGGCCAACAAGGGCGATCAGGCAATGGCCATCATTAACCCCAAAACTGGCAAGTCGGTGGCCGCCGTACCCGAGGGCGGCAACACCGTACATGAGCTGGCGGCTTCGCCCGATGGGCGTGTGGCCTACGCTCCCATTTATGGCAATTCGGGTGTCGGCAAGCCGGGCACCGATGGCACCAATATGGTGGTCATCGACCTGAAGTCGCACAAGGTCACCGGGAACGTCGATTTCGGCAAAGGGCTGCGTCCTCACTGCCCGGTGATCGGGCCCAAGAACGGCCTGCTCTATGTGACTACGGAGATCAACAACACCATCACCGTGATCGATCCCAAGACCCTCAAGATCGTGGGCACCATCCCGACCGGTCAGGCCGAGTCTCATATGCTGGCCATCTCCAGCGACGGTAAGCGTGGCTACACCGCCAACGTCGGGCCGGGCACGGTTTCCGTCCTGGACCTCGAGGCCAGGAAGACGCTCAAGATCATTCCGATCTCGAAGGTGACCCAGCGGATCTCCCTCTCAGTGGACGACAAGCTGGCGTTCACGTCCGACCAGACCGCTCCGCGGCTGGCTGTCATCGACACCAAAACGAATCTGGTCAAGACCTGGGTGCCGCTGCCGGCGCCGGGCTACGGCACCGCTCCCACGCCCGATGGCAGATATTTGGTGGTAGCCGTATCGAAGGCGAACAAAGTGGCGGTGGTTGACCTGGCCACGATGAAGGTGACCAAGACCATTGATGTGCCAGCGGCTCCGCAGGAGGTGCTGGTGCGGCCGGACGGGAAGATCGCTTACGTCTCGTGCGACTCCAGCAAGAAGGTCGCAGCCATTCGCACGTCTGATTGGGCGGTGGATCAGATGATCGATGCGGGCAAAGGCGCCGATGGCCTGGCGTGGGCTCGCAACTAGCTGATGGTGCCGAGCGTGGCCGGTCTTCCGGCCGGCCGCGCAAAGCGAACCCGGCGAAATGAAATAATGGCGGCATGCGTTATCTGCCGTGCCTCGCGGCTTGCCTCCTGCTCGTCTCCTGCGGCGACAAACCCGCCCCACCTTCGAAGAAGGTCACTTCTTCGGTTCCATTAAAAGACCAGCCCATGCCCGACGTCTACAAGGTGCTGTTTGACACCTCCAAGGGCTCGTTCGTCGTCGAGGTTCACAAAGACTGGGCGCCCATCGGTGCGGCCCGCTTCTGGATGCTGGTGAACACCGGCTTCTTCAACGACACGCGGTTCTTCCGTGTCCGGCCCGGCTTCATCGCGCAGTTCGGCCTCTCGGGCGACCCGCAGACCAACTCCATGTTGAGTGCGACACCCGTGGACGATGACCCGGTGAAGCAGAAGAACATGAAGGGCACCATCTCCTTCGCGCAGGGGGGCAAACGCTCGCGCCGCACGCAGATGTTCGTCAATCTCAAGGACAATTCCGATCTGGACAAGGACGGCTTCGCACCTTTCGGCAAGGTGACCCTCGGTCTGGATGTCTTCGAGAAACTCTACTCCGGCTATGGCGAGTGGGAACCACCAGGGCGAGGCCCGAACGCCACCCGTATCCTCACCGAAGGCAACAACTATCTGGACGCGCGTTTCCCCAGGCTCGACAAGATCCTGCGGGCCAAAGTGGTGCGCTAGGCGCGCGGGAGCACCAGGACGAATGCCATGAACGTGAATCGAAGATCTTTCATTCAACGGAGTTTCGCGGCTGCCGCGACGCTCTCGTCCATCGATGCCAAACCCGCAAAGGCAGGCGTCAAGAACTGGGCCTGGATCCCGACCAATACCCGGCCCACACTCGACCAGTGGAAATCTCGTTTCGAGAAGCTGCGCGCCGCGGGGATCCAGGCGATCCTGCCTGAAGTCTACGCGGGCCGCGAGGCATTCTTCGCCAGCACCCACCTGCCGGTGAAGCAGGACTGGCTCGGGATGCTACTACCTCTAGCCAAGGCAGCAGGACTCGAAGTCCACGCCTGGATGTGGGCTATGCCTTGCATGATTCCGGACATGGTCAAGGCGCATCCCGACTGGTACAACGTGAACGCCAAGGGCGAATCTGCGGCGGACAAGCCGGCCTACGTGCCGTACTACAAGTTCCTCGATCCCGGCCGTCCGGAGGCGCGCGAGTGGGTGCAGGCGACCGTCAAGGAATTGGCTTCGATCCCCGAACTGACCGGCATTCACCTCGACTACATTCGCCACCCAGACGCCATTCTGCCCAGTGGTCTGTGGAAGAAATACAATATCGTGCAGGACCACGTGTTTCCTGAGTACGACTACGGCTACACCGAGTACGAACGCGGCGAGTTCAAGAAGCGCTATGGCGCCGACCCGATGCAGAAGATGGATGCCAAGCTCGACGGGAAGTGGTTTCAGTTCCGCCTCGAGATGGTCACCGGACTTGTCAACGGCTACCTCGTTCCCGCCGCGCGCGCCGGAAAAAAGCAGATCACCGCCGCCGTGTTTCCCGGTCCAAGCCTGGCGCGCCTCAACGTGCGGCAGGACTGGGGCCGCTGGAAGCTCGACGCCTTCCTACCCATGCTCTATCACTCGTTCTACCAGGAGACGCCCCAGTGGGTGGGCAAGATGACAGCGGAAGGGGTCCACGCCGCCAGGAAGCCACTCTACAGCGGGCTGTTCCTGGGGGGCATGAAGGACACCGAATTCGCCGAAACAATCACCCAGGCATTGCGGGCGGGCGCGGGTGGCGTGTCGATCTTCGCCGAGAACGGTCTGACCGACGAGCGTTTGCAGGTGCTCAAATCGGCTTCGGAAAAGGCACGCGCTTAGCGGTAGTTCTTCAGCATCTTTACGAACTCCTTGGCCAGCTTGGGTTCGATGTGTCCGCCGATGGAGTTGGCGCGGTCGCTGGCCAGCACTATGTGACTGCGCTGATCGACGACGGTCAGCGTGAACTGTGACGTGAATGCCTTGCGCCGAACCTCCAGAACCAGATCGGCGCCTTGGCTCATTCGCGTTACCTTCAGCCCGCTCCTGGCAAACTCGGGGATCTGGAGGATTCCTCGTTCCAACTCCGTCTCCCGCATGAAACCGGACCTCGAATCAACATAGATGGTCTTGGCCGTACACCATGGGCTCTCGGGGTTAGTCTCGCAGTGGCCGGCGGGCCGGGCCGGCACCGCGCTCAGCACCAATACGGCGAGACACGGGAGAACTAGTCGCATAAGATTCATTGCCTCCGACCCCACTGTAGAGGCGGAGGCCATCCGCGGGCTAGGTCTCTCCGGCGGCCGGCTGACTCCTGCGAATGAGCGGTACGAATCTTCCCTTGGAAGGCGGGCTGACCGTGGTCCGCTGCGTCTAGGCCAACGCCTGAGCTAAGTCTGCCTTGATGTCGTCCAGGGCTTCAATGCCCACTGACAGGCGAACCAGGTTCTCGCGGATGCCCATGCGCTGCTTCTGCCTCGGTGAAACGTCGCGATGCGAGGCAATCCAGGGGTACAGCACCATGGTGTGAACGTCGCCCAACGAGGTCGCTTTCACGATCATCCGCAGGCGGTCGAGAAACTCGAATACGCCTTCCTTCGAGTCGGCCTTCTTCAGTTCGAAGCTCACCATGCCTCCATAGAGGCCCTCGGGCAGAAGGCGAGCGATCACTTCGGCGTCGGGATGCTGAGGATCGTCGGGGTAGTAGACGCGCTCCACGTCCTCCTGTTGGCGCAGCCAGGCGGCCAAGCCTTGCGCATTCCGGCACTGCCGTTCCACCCGCAACGGGAACGTCTTAATGCCGCGCATCGTCAGGAAGCACTCCATGGGACCCATCACCGGGCCCACAATGCGCGACAGTCGCCGCACTGCCTCGAGATGCTCCGCGTCGGACACAATGAGCCCACCTAGCGTATCGCCGTGCCCGCCCAGGTACTTGGTCGAACTGTGCACGACGATGTTGGCGCCCATTTCGAGCGGCCGTACGAGCAACGGAGAGGCGAAAGTATTGTCGACGACCAGCGCCGTGCCGTGTTGGCCGCACAATCCGGCCAGGGCAGGCAGATCGCTCACCCGCAACAGCGGGTTCGAGATCGTTTCCATCAGCAGGACGCCCGGCTTCTCTTCGTCCATGGCGCGTTCCACCGATGCCAGGTCGCCGGTATCGACAAACGTGGTTTCAACGCCAAAAGGCCCCAGCACGTCCATCAGCAACTTGATGGTGGCGCCGTACACGTCCCGAGCGCACAGCACCTTGCGTCGCCGGTCCATCAGCGCGGCCATGAGGGAGTGCTGCAACGCAGCCATACCCGAGGCGCAGGCGAGTGCGCCGGCCCCGTTTTCCAGCGAAGTGATGAGCTCTTCCAGCGCCTCGTTCGTCGGGTTGTGGTAGCGCGAGTAGGCGAAACCCTTCTCCTCGGCGGCGAAGATGCGATCCTGTTCCGCCTGGTCCGTACAGACCCAACTGGCGGCGAAGTGGACTGGCGTGGATACGGGGATCTGCTTCTGCGGCTGTTTCCGGTCCCCACAGTGGACAGCTTTTGTTTGGATATTCATATCGCTTAAGGATGGCCGCCGGGTTCGTTTACTTCCGCTTCCAGCGGACGCCGTCCTTGGTGTCTTCCAGAACTATGCCCAGCTCCAGCAGTTCGTTGCGCAGTGCGTCGGCGAGTTTGAAGTCTTTAGCCTTCTTGGCCTTGGTCCGCTCCGCCACCTTTGCGTCGATATCTGCGTCGCTCAACGCACCGCCCTGAATCGTGGGCTTCAGCACGTCGAAGATGGCGTCGAATCCGGTCAACAGAGCCAACGCGCCGGCCGCGTTCCCAGCCTGGAATTGCCCGGCGTCCATCGCCGTATTGGCGTCGCGGACATATTCATAAATGGCGGCCAGGGCGTCCGAGGTGTTCAGGTCGTCGTCCAACCCTTTGTTGAACGCGGCCCACGCTGCCGTCGTGCGCTCTTCAACCTGAGGATTCACGCCCTCGGGCAACTTGTCATTCTTCAGCCGCAACTCAAAGTTGCGCAGGCGCTCGAGCGAGGCGGCCGCGCCCCTCAACCCTTCGAACGTGAAGTTGAGCTGCTTGCGATAGTGCGCCGAGACCAGTAGGTAGCGTATGGCCTCCGGTGAATAGCCCTTCTCGATGATGTCGCGCAGGGTGTAGAAGTTGCCCAGCGACTTCGACATCTTCTGCCCCTCCACCATCAGGTGCTCGGCGTGCAGCCAGTAGCGCACGAAGCGCTTGCCGGTGATGGCCTCCGATTGCGCGATCTCGTTCTCGTGGTGCGGAAACACCAGATCCACGCCGCCGGTGTGGATGTCGATGGTCTCGCCCAAGTACTTCATGGCCATCACCGAGCACTCAATGTGCCAGCCCGGCCGCCCCTCGCCCAGCGGCGTCTGCCAGGCGGGCTCGCCCGGCTTCTGCGCCTTCCACAGCACGAAGTCACGGGCGTCGGCCTTGTCGTACTCGTCCACCTCCACCCGTGCTCCGGCAATGTTGCCGCTGAAGTTAGTGTGCGACAGCTTGCCGTACTCGGGAAAGGTCGAGATGCGGAAGTAGGTGGACCCTTCGTTCTGGTACGTGTGTTGGCCCACGGCCAGCCGCTCAATCGCGCTCACCATCTCCGGGATGTGCTCGGTCGCCAGCACCCACCGCTCGGGCTGCTGTAGCCGCAGACTGGCCGAGTCGTCCTTGAACGCTTGCGTATAGGGCGCCGTGTACTCCTGGATGGTCTGTCCGGCCGCCAGGGCATTCCGGATAATCTTGTCCTCCACGTCCGTAATGTTCATGACGTGGTTCAACGTGTACCCGCGCGCCGCCAGTGTGCGCCGCAGGATGTCCTGGAACGAGAACGTGCGGAAGTTGCCGATGTGGACGAACGAGTAAACCGTCGGGCCGCAGGTGTACATGCGCACCGTCTTGCCATCGAGAGGCTGGAACTCTTCTAGTTCCTGAGTGAGTGTGTTGTAGAACCGCAGTGCCATGGGAGAGTTAAACTATCTAGTTTACCCCTTGAAGACGCTTCACTTTGAAAAACAGGCCGTCTGCCCGGAAACAGGTGCCCGCGCCGGCCTGCTCCACACCGCCCATGGAACCATCGAAACCCCTGTATTCATGCCAGTCGGCACGCAGGGGACGGTGAAGGGGCTGACTCGCAAACATCTGTTGGAAGAGCTCGACGCCAAGATCATCCTCGGCAATACGTACCATCTCTATCTGAGGCCGGGCCATCAGTTGATCGAGAATTTCGGTGGGCTGCATGGCTTCATGCAGTGGCCGCGAGCCATCCTGACTGACTCCGGCGGATTCCAGGTCTGGTCGCTGAGCCAATTGCGCAAATTGAAGGAAGAGGGCGTACTCTTCCGGTCCCACCTGAATGGCGATCAGCACCTGTTCACGCCGGAGTCGACAGTCGATGTCCAACTCGCCCTGGGCAGCGACATCATGATGATGCTGGACGAGTGTACTGACTATCCTTCGTCGCACGCCGAAGCCCGTAAGTCTATGGAAATGACAGTTCGCTGGGCGGGGCGGGGCATGCGCCACTACCGTCAGCGGATGGAGTCGCGCGAGCCCAGAAACGCCCTGTTCCCGATCGTGCAGGGCTCCATGTATGCTGACCTCCGCCGTCAGTGCGTCGAACAGTTGGTCGAGCTGGAAGCCGAGGGTTACGCCGTGGGTGGCTTAAGCGTAGGCGAACCGCGGGAACTCAGCATGGAGATGACCGAGGTGACCGTGCCCCTGCTGCCCGTCGACAAACCCCGTTATGTGATGGGTGTAGGAGCTCCTGAAGAGCTGCCGGAGTATGTCGCTCGCGGCGTCGACATGATGGACTGCGTGATGCCTACCCGCAATGCGCGCAATGGGTATCTGTTCACGTCTGAAGGCAAGGTCATCATTAAGCAAGCGCAATATCGTGAAGATTCGAGGCCGCTGGATGAGAACTGCCGGTGCCATACCTGCGCCACCTATTCCAGGGCCTATCTGCGGCACCTGTTTCAAGCAGGGGAGATCCTCTTCAGCACCTTAGCCACACTCCACAACCTGACGCATTACCTTGACATCATGCGCCGGATGCGAGAGGCTATTTTGCTTGGGACATTCCCCGAGTTCTTGAAGACTGCGCGCCGGCTCGCCTCCAGTTCAAACTCAGCCCACACCTCCTAGATGCAGGGCGGGTTCCGCGCGTCGCAGACATCGAGTCCAAACTTTTGGGTGACACCGGAACGGAAATGAATTTCCTCCTTCTCCAGACGCCCGCGGCGACCAGCTCGCTGCTGCAATTCGTCCCTATACTCCTGATATTCGGGATCTTCTACTTCCTACTCTTCATGCCCATGCAACGGCAGAAGAAGCAGCAAGCAAAGATGTTGGCCGAGCTCAAAGCCGGTGACCAGGTGGTCACCAATGGCGGCGTGGTCGGCACCATCGTCGCGCTGAACGACGACGACACTCTGGTGTTGCGTGTGAAGCCCGACAACGTCAAACTGCAATTCGCCCGAGGCTCGGTCGCGAGCTTGGCGAACCAGGATAAGAAGTCTTAATCACAGTGGAAAGCTAGAACACATGCAGAACCTAAAGTGGAAAGCCGTCCTGATCGTGGCCGTGGTCCTGATCTGCGTCTATGGCATGGTCGGGATCCCCAAGTCGAAAGACGAGCTCATCGCAAATTGGCATAACAACATCCGTCTGGGGCTGGACCTCAAAGGTGGCACACTCCTGGTACTGCAGGTGCAGGTGCAGGACGCCTTCAAGGCCGAGGCCGTGCAGCAGATTGAGCGGCTGAAGGAAGAGTTGGGTAAGCAGAGCATCAACTATGGCTCGATGGACCACAACGACCCCAAGACCCTGGCCGAAGCCGGCAGCATCCAGATTGACGTGAAGGGGATTCCATCGGACAAGACGGCCGCCTTCCGCACCCTTATCGCCGAATCGATGCCGAGCTGGGTGCTCACGCCGGTGAACTCCACCGACTATCGCATCACCATGAAGCCCACCGAGGCGTTGGCCCTGTCCAAGGACACTCTGGAACGCTCACGCACCACCATCGAGAGCCGCATCAACGGCCTCGGTCTGGCCGAGAGCAGCGTTCAGGAGCGTGGCGGCGCCAACGCCGACGGCGAGATTCTCGTTTCGCTGCCCGGTATGGATGACCCCGCCCGTGTGAAGTCCATCCTCCAGACCGCGGCCATGCTTGAACTCTACGAGGTCAAGGACGGTCCGTTTCCCCGCCAGCAGGACGCCCTTGCCAAAACCGGTGGCGTGCTGCCGCTGAATACGAAAATGCTGCGCTCGCAGCCGCGCGCCGGCGATCAGGGCAATGAGGGTTGGTACATCGTCACCCGGACGCCTGTCATCACCGGCCGTGACCTCCGCGACGCGAAGCCGGCGCAGGACGAGTTTGGTAAGTGGGAGACGTCGTTCGTTCTCGCCCAGGACGCCAAGGGCCGCTTCGGCAAGTTTACCGAATCCAACGTGGGACAGCGCCTGGCCATCGTTCTCGACAGCCAGGTCCGTAGTGCTCCGGTGATCCAGAGCCGCATTGAAGATTCGGGCCGCATCACCGGCGCCTCGTCGCAGCAGGATGCCAGCGACCTCGCTCTCGTCTTGCGTGCCGGTTCGCTGCCGGCCGGTGTCATCTATCTGCAGGAGCAGACGGTTGGACCCTCGCTGGGTGCCGACTCCATCCAGCAGGGGCTCATCTCCGGTCTCGTCGGCCTTGTGATCGTCATCGCGATCATGCTGCTGTACTACCACATGAGCGGCGTGAATGCGACGGTCGCCTTGGTGCTGAATGCCATCATCCTCATCGGGGCTCTGGCCTACCTGAAGGCGGTGCTTACGCTGCCTGGCATCGCGGGCGTCATCCTTCTCATCGGTATGGCGGTCGATTCGAACGTGCTGATCTTCGAACGAATCCGCGAGGAACTGCGTACGGGCAAGGCGGTGCTCTCCGCCATCGACACGGGCTTCAGCAAAGCCTTCCTGACCATCATCGATACTCACGTCGCGACGGTGGTGAGTTGCGCGTTCCTGTTCATGTTCGGCACACCGGCGGTGCGCGGCTTCGCGGTCACCCTGGTCATCGGCCTTGTGGCCAACGTGTTCACTTCAGTATTTGTGTCCCGCGCCCTGTTCCAGATGGAGATGGCCGGCAAGGGCCCGAATGCCACGTTGAGCATCGGCATATAACTGTGATAGAAAGTGGGGAGCTCAACCTAGGCTGGTGCTTCCCGGAGTCCGGGTTCGGTACGGTACATGGAGCTATTTAAGAACACCAACATCGATTTCCTTGGCAAAAAGGGAATCTTCATCGGGGCCTCTCTGGTCCTGACCGCCGTGGGCCTTGTCAGTTGGATTGGCAAAGGCGGGCTCAAATACGGCATCGACTTCACCGGTGGCGCCAACATCACCGTCAAGTTCTCCTCTGCGCCTCCCGTCGACAAGCTCCGTTCGGAAATCTCTTCCAAGATCCCGGGCGAAATCTCCGTTCAGGAGATTCCTGGGCAGAACGCCGTCATCATCGGGACGCCACTGAAGGACGAGATTCAACTCAACGCGGAACGCCGCGCTATCACCGACACGCTGGCCTCCAGCTTCGGTCAGTCGGGTGGAAAGTTCGACTTCAACAACGCCACTGCGCAATCTTTGTCCGATCGTCTCCGCGGGCCCATGCAAACCGCCGGCGTGGCCCTGAATGAAGAACAGCTTGCCGCCCTGGCGAAGACTGTTCTGGAATTCAAGAACACCCCGCCCCGCTCCGGGTTGCTCACCAGCCTCGATCAACTGAACGGCATCTCCGGCGTGACGCCCCAGGTTCTCGGCGTCATCAAGCAGGAGTGTTTCCTGTCGCCCTTCTCGATCATCGGCGCCGAAGTCGTCGGGCCGAAGATCGGGGCGGAACTGCGTAGTAAGGCCGTGCTTGCGACCCTCTACGCGCTGGGCGGCATGCTGGTATACTTGGCCTTCCGTTTTGAGTTCATCTACGGCTTGGCGGCCGTGATCGCGGTCTTCCACGACGTGATCATCACGCTGGGCCTGTTCTCGCTCTTTAACAAGGAAATCTCCTTGAACGTGGTAGCCGCGCTGTTAACCCTCGTTGGCTACTCCATGAACGACACAATCGTCGTGTTCGATCGCATCCGCGAAACCCTGAAGCTCTCGCGGAAGGAGCTGAGCGGAGGAATCGTGAATCAGAGCGTCAACCAGACGCTGAGCCGGACGATCCTCACCTCGGGCCTGACCTTCATATCGGCTATTTCGCTGCTCCTCTTTGGCGGCCCGGTACTGAATGGCTTTGCGTTCGCCCTGGTTGCGGGTATTATCGTTGGTACCTATTCGTCGATCTTCATCGCGAGCCCCATTCTCGTGTTCTGGCACGACTACATCCAGAAGCGGAAGAAGGCTCCAGCCGCGGCTCCGGCCAAGTAGGCATCGCCATGCCGGGGGGCGAAGAAAAAGTTGAGATAAAAAGACTCACGGGACCGGAATTCCCGGGAACCGGTGACAAACTTCGGTGTCCAATTAGGTGAGAACGGTCTCTGGAGTGTCGGAGGCCGGACGCAAGGAGAAACAGCCCAATGTTCGAACAGACCTTCGTGGATGGCACGGCTAAAACCAACAAAGGTTGGACGGTCATGATCTCCACAGCGTTGCAGATCGCATTGATCACCGGTGGTGTTATCATCCCGCTGCTCAATCCGGAAATTCTCCCCAAGACCGCTTTGAGTTCCATGCTGGTGGCGCCGCCTCCTCCGCCTCCCCCTCCTCCCCCTCCTCCTCCTCAGCAGGCTGTGGTTAAGGTTGTGAAGGTGGTTCCGAAGCAATTTGACGGCTCCCGCCTGATGGCCCCAAAGACAGTTCCCAAGGAAATCGCTGTCATTAAGGAAGACGAGCTTCCCGCCGCCACCTCAGGTGTCGTCGGTGGCGTTCCCGGTGGTGTTCCTGGTGGTGGCGTCGGTGGTGTGATCGGCGGCATTATCAGCTCTTCCGCTCCTCCTCCTCCTCCTCCTCCCGTCAAGGAGGCTCCCAAGCCCGTTACCCCCAAGCGCATTTCGGTGGGCGGCAACGTGCAGCAGGCCATGCTCGTCAGCCAGCCTCGGCCCACTTATCCTCCCTTGGCCAAGCAGGCGCGCATCTCCGGAACAGTCCGCTTCACTGCAATCATCGGCCGCGATGGCGCAATCCAGAACTTAACTCTGGTTTCCGGCCACCCGCTGCTGGTGCAAGCGGCGACTGAAGCTGTTAAGCAGTGGCGCTACAAGCCCACGCTGCTCAATGGCGAACCGGTCGAAGTCGTGACTCAGATCGACGTCAACTTCACGTTGAACCAGTAGTAGTCCGTATCCGTTCAAGACAAAATCAACTCGCAGGAGATTTAAGAAGATGCTTCTTCAGTTCCAAGTATGGTCGTTCCTGTTGCTCCAGGAGGCGGCCGTTAACTTTGACCTCCGGTCGATGTGGTCTCAGATGGGATGGCTGGCGAAAGTCGTCGTCATCGTTCTGTTCATCATGTCCGCCTGGTCAATTGGCGTGATGATCGACCGCCTGATCGTTTTCAATGCCGCTCGCAAGCAGAGCCGTCTGTTTGCTCCGGCCGTAGCCGGCGCCCTCCGCGAAGGCAAGCTCGATGAAGCCATTAAGATTGCCGATCGCTACAAGAAGTCCCACCTGGCGAAGGTCGTCGTAGCTGGTTTGCAGGAATTCCGCGCCCATCAGATGAGCTCGGAAATCCCCGGCGAAGAGATGGAAGCCTCCAAGCGGGCCCTCGAGCGCGCCGAAGCGATTGTCCACTCCGAGATGGAGCGCGGCATCAGCGGTCTGGCTACCATCGGTTCCACCGGCCCCTTCGTGGGTCTGTTCGGCACGGTCGTCGGCATCATCAACGCGTTCAAGGGCATTTCGTCTGAAAAGTCCACCGGTCTCGGCGCTGTGGCCGGCGGTATTTCGGAAGCCCTGGTCACCACCGCCATCGGCCTCTTCGTCGCCATCCCGGCGGTCTGGATGTTCAACTACTTCAACAATCGCGTCAAGGCGTTCGATGTGGAAATGGGCAACTCCAGTTCCGAATTGATCGACTACTTCCTGAAGAAGTCGCAGAAGGCTGCCAAGTAAGTCTGTCAAGTCGGTAATTGTTAGCGAGTCCGGCGAGTTGATTGCGCTGTGGCTGGGGGCTCCCACTTCGGGAGCCTCCAGCTCGGCGAGACTCTCCTGGCCGAGACAAGGAGAACACGAATGTCGAAGAAGAAAAAACAGTCGGCCGGCGCCACAATTGCTGATATCAATGTGACGCCAATGGTCGACGTGATGCTCGTGCTGCTCATCATCTTCATGGTCATTACGCCTATGCTCTCAAAGGGCGTCAGCGTGGATTTGGCGAAGACGATGAACCCCATTGCGATGCAGAACGCCGACAAGGAAGATGCCGTCTTGGTGGCCGTGACGCGTGACGGCCGAGCCTGGCTCGGTTCCTCCCAAGTCAATCCGGCCGACCTCCCTGGAAAAGTGAAGGACCTTCTGTCCACTCGCCTGGACAAGACTTGCTACGTGAAGGCCGATTCGCGGGCTCGTTACGAAAAGGTGGTGGATGTCGTCGATAACCTGCGTGCTGCCGGCGTCGACAACATTGGCTTGCTCACTGACCTGGATGCCAAGGCGAAAAAGGCCGCGCCCGATACCCCCGTCGGCGCAAATTAGTTGAGTCAGGCCTCCCCCTCGGGTTGGTCTGGGCGCTACCCTGCTGCAAAGTCTGGCGGCGCGATTCGAACAGGATTAAAGGAGATTTCCTATGGGCATGGCAGTTGGCGGAGACGGCGGCGGACCGAAGTCAGAAATCAACATGACTCCGTTGATCGACGTTCTCCTCGTTCTTCTCATTATTTTCATGGTCATCACGCCTCTGACCCCCAAGGGCCTGGAGGCCACGATCCCGCAGCCGCCGCCGAAGAATGCACCGCCGCCTGACGTGGATCGTACCGTGGTTATCATCATCAACAAAGACCGTTCCCTGATGTTGAACACGGAACCAATTTCGGAAGAACGGCTGGCGGAACGTCTTCTTGAAGTATTTAAGACGCGCGCCGAACGCATCGTCTTCGTTAAGGCGGATCCCGATCTTGAGTTCCAGTACGTTGCCAAGGCGATCGACATCGCCAAAGGCGCACAGATGGACAAAGTCGGACTCATGACCGCCAAGATGGAGGCCGGCGAATAGCCTGGGTGGTACGCTGATGAATCGTAAAGCGATCGTAATTCTTACCGCGGCGACTCTTCTGCTCGCCGGTATGTCCTCTGGCTGTAAGAAGCTGCAGGCTCGCGACAATCTGAATAAAGGCGTTCAGGCGTTCAAGAACGCCAAGTACGCGGATTCCGTCGAGTTCTTCAAGCAGGCCATCGAACTGGATCCCACTTACCCCACCGCACGCCTGTATCTGGCCACGGCCTACATGAGCCAGTACATCCCCGGCGCGGAATCACCGGAAAACATCGCGTTCGCCAAGAACGCCAATGACAACTTCATGGAGGTTCTCCGCGGCAATCCCGGCGACACCACTGCTTTGAAGTCCCTGGCGTCTTTGGCATATCAGCAGGTCAGCGGCGCGCCTACGCCCGAAGAGAAATCGGCTCGCCTCGACAAGGCGGCCGATTGGTACAAGAAGTTGGCACAGGTCGATCCCAACGAGAAGGAAGCTTTCTACTCTCTCGGAGTCATCGCGTGGGCCAAGTACTACCCCGCCTGGATGAGCGCGCGGACGAAGCTGAATATGAAGCCCGAAGCCCCTGGTCCCATCAAGGACAAGAAGGTCAAGGCCGAGCTCAATGAGAAGTACGCCACCGTCGTGGCTGAAGGTATTCAGAACCTGGAGAAGGCCCTCACCATCGACAAAGAGTATGACGACGCCATGGCATACTTGAACCTGCTGCACCGCGAGCGTGCCGACATCGCCGAGACCGACGCCGAGTACAAGTCCGAAACCGAATTGGCTGACAAGTTCATGGCTCAGGCATTGGAAACGCGCAAGATCAAGGCCGAGCGCGCGCCCAAGACCCAGGGCATCACGACTGAAGAACCCGCCAAGTGAGCGTTTCCTACCGCTCTTCGTCGGATTCGCTAGAATAAGAGCGAGGGCATCTCAATTCGGGATGCCCTCGCTCTTTCTGTATCCGTAGGCGCATCGGCCACGACGCCGGCGCAATTGGCCCGTGAAGATGGACCCTTCCCCGACTCGCCTCGAACCCGCGGCACTCGTCTCCCCGGAAACCATTACCCTGCCTGGAGTTACGCCTGCCCTCGAAGCGGCTTACGCCAAGGTGGAAGCGGCTGTCCGGGCACGCCGCCCCAACGACGACCTCTCGCCCTTGCGCAAGGCATTCGAGTTCGCCTGCGAAAAGCATGCTCCCCAGAAACGTGACTCCGGTGAACCGTACATGTTTCACCCCGTCGCCGTGGCTCAAATCCTGGCTGACATGCAGATGGATCTCGTCTGCCTGGAAACCGGCTTGCTCCATGACACTGTCGAGGACACGCAGACCACGTCGGAGGAAATCCGCCGCAACTTTGGCGACGACGTCGCCCGCTGCGTCAACGGGGTCACCAAGCTCAGCAAGATCAACCTGCACAACCGGGAGGTCCGCCAGGCCGAAAGCGTCCGCAAGATGCTGCTCGCGATGGTGGAGGACATCCGCGTCATCATCGTGAAACTGGCCGACCGGATGCACAACCTGCGGACGCTCGACAGCATCTCGCGGGACCGCCAGGAACGCATCGCCGCCGAAACCATCGAGCTGTACGCCCCCATCGCCCATCGCCTGGGCATGGGCAAATTGCGCTCCGAGCTCGAAGACCTCGGCTTCCGCTATCTCGACCCCGAAGCCTACAAGGAGGTCAAAGAGGCCATCGAGACCCGGCGTCTGGCCAACGAGGAGGTCCTGGACGAGATTCGTGCCACCATCGAGGAAAAGCTCGGTGAGGAGACCATCCCCGCGCGCGTGCAGGGTCGAGTCAAACGCCCCTGGTCGGTCTATCAGAAGCTGCGCAAACAGCGCATTCCCATCGACCAGGTCTACGATCTCCTGGGCATCCGCATCATCACTGACTCCGTGAAGAACTGCTATGCCGCCCTGGGTGTC
Source organism: uncultured Paludibaculum sp. (assembly GCF_963665245.1). Taxonomy (NCBI): domain Bacteria; kingdom Pseudomonadati; phylum Acidobacteriota; class Terriglobia; order Bryobacterales; family Bryobacteraceae; genus Paludibaculum; species uncultured Paludibaculum sp. Next base: position 1,267,462 of record NZ_OY762267.1, on the reverse strand, counting down.
ATCCACAATGAGTGGCACCCCATCCCCGGCCGCATCAAGGACTTCATCGCCATCCCCCGACCCAACCTCTACCAATCACTCCACACCTCCGTCATGGGCCCCAACGGCGTCGTCTTTGAGGTGCAGATCCGCACCGAAGAGATGCACCGTCTGGCGGAAGAAGGTATCGCCGCCCACTGGAAGTACAAGGAAGGCAAGAAGGGGCCCGGCGACGACGATCAACGCATTGCCTGGCTGCGCCAGCTCGTTGAGTGGCAGCGCGAAATGGGCGATCCCTCCGATTTCATGTCCAACCTCAAGGTGGACCTGTACCCGGAGGAAGTCTACTGCTTCACCCCCAAAGGCCGCGTCGTCGTCCTGCCGCGCGACGCCACCTCGGTCGACTTCGCCTACGCCATCCACACCGATGTCGGCCACACCTGCATCGGCGCCAAGGTGAACGGACGCATGGTGCCCCTCAAGCACCCACTGCGCAACGGCGACGTGGTCGAAGTCCTTACCCAGAACGGTGGACAGCCCAGCCGCGATTGGCTTGGTTTCGTTAAGACCGCCCGTGCCCGCAACAAGATCCGCCACGTCATCAACGCCACGGAACGCGAGAAGGCCGTCGAACTCGGGCAGAAACTGCTCGAACGCGAGGCCCGCCGTCTCGGCGTAGCCATGAGCCGTGTGACCCGCGCGCAGATGGAAGCGGTTGCCGCCGACTACGGCTACAGCAAGATCGAGGATCTACAGGCCGCCCTCGGGTGGGGCAAGTTTTCCGCCCGCCAGGTGCTCGCCAAGCTGGCGCCCGACGTGGTGGAGCCCGAGGCCGCCCCCGCCCCTTCGCCGCAGCTCACGCCCGCCCAGGAGAAGGAAAAGGCTGGCGCAGCCAAGGATTATGTCATCCAGGTCAAGGGTATCGACGACCTGCTTACCTATCGGGCCAAGTGCTGTAACCCCATCCGGGGCGAGCCGATCGTCGGCTACATCACCCGCGGCAAAGGCGTCGCCGTCCACTCCAAGAACTGCCCCAACGTTCAGAATCTCATGTACGAGGCCGAGCGGCGCATCGAGGTCGAATGGGCCCGCAGCGCCGGCGAGTCCTTCCATGTCCGCCTCGTCGTCCACACCGACGATCGTGCCGGCATGCTCAACCAACTCACGCAGATCCTGTTCGACGAGGACGTGAACATCCGCAGCGTCGAGGCTCACGCCGACGAAAAACAGTTCGACTCCGCCATCGTCGAGATGACCGTCGAGGTCCGTGATAAGAAACAGCTCGAACGAATCGTGTCCGCCATGCGCCGCGTCTCTGGCGTCCGTGACATCGAACGCGTCCACTAAAGAACTCCCCATGACCATTTCCACGGATCCGCTCCACCTCGCCGTCTCCAAATCCAAAGGCATAAAGATCGACTGGTCCGACGGCCACAAGAGCGACTACTCCTGCGAACTTCTCCGCGACGAATGCCCCTGCGCTACCTGCACCGGGGCCCACGGCACCGAGCCGCAGCGCACCGACTATTCGAAACCCGCTCCCGCCTCCAACCCGTTCCAGATGTACAAACCCAAGATCCGCATGAACAACATTGAGGAGGTCGGTACCTACGCCGTCCGAATCGACTGGAACGATGGACACAACGCCGGTATATACTCCTACGAGCACTTGCGCCGCATCTGTCCGTGCGCCGAGTGCCTGAAGCTAAGGCAGGAGGGTCGCTTGTGAAACTGCTTCTCGCGTTGCTTGTCCTATTGGCCCTGCCCCTGGCGGCGGCCGATCTCACCGGGCATTGGAAAGCCGAAGTCCAGATTGCCGGCAATACGGGCAACCCGTCGTTCACGTTCCAGCAGGATGGCTCCAAGCTCACCGGGACCTACTCCGGCATGCTGGGTGAGTACAAACTCAACGGCACTGTGGACGGCAACAAGGTGCGTTGGGAGTTCAAGGCCAACTACGAAGGCAACGCCATGAACGTCGTTTACACGGGCACCATCGAGTCACCCACCAGCATAAAGGGCACCATCGATTTTGGCGGCGCGGCCGACGGCACATTCACCGCACAAAAGGATAAGTAACTCTCAATTCCGGACCGGCGCGGGGCGATATACTCGATGCATGTTGCGCAGAGAGTTCCTATTGCAGGCTGGCGCCACGGGCCTGCTCGCCGCCGCTGACGTCGACGTCTCCACCAGCGCCTGGAAGGCCCGCTGGATCTTCCCGGCCGGGGCCCCTCCCAATGCCTACGGTGTCTACCACTTTCGCCGTACCTTCACGCTCGACCGCGTGCCCGCCGCCTTCAAGCTCCATGTCAGCGGCGACAGCCGTTATGAGCTCTTCCTGAATGGAGTCCGCATCTCGCGCGGCCCGGCGCGCGGTGATCTCAATCACTGGCGCTACGAAACCGTAGACGCGGCCGCCCACGCCGTCCAGGGCCGCAATGTCCTCGCCGCCGTCGTCTGGAACGACACGCCCTACGCCGCCGTCTGCCAGTGGTCCAACCGCACGGCCTTCCTCCTTCAGGCTGGGGACACCGAGTTTGAAACCGTGAACACCGGCAAGGGCTGGCTCTGCGCGGCCGACCCCGCTTACGCCCCCATTCCCTTGCCTGGCAACCAGCGCGACGAGATCGCCCCCGGCTACTATGCCATCGGCCCCATGGAGCGCTTCGACTCCTCCAAATACCTCTGGGGCTGGGAACAGCCGTCGTTCGACGACTCCACCTGGCAGCCCGCCGAGGTCGGCCCCAACGCCTCGCCGCGCGACCAGACCGACGCCCCCAGCCGCTGGATGCTCGTCGCCCGCAACATTCCTCCGATGGAAGACACGCCCATCCGCCTCGCTCGCGTCCGAAAGGCGGAAGGCGTCCAGCCGCCCTCGTCCTTCCCGTCTCAGCGCACCGCCATCACGATTCCCGCAAACACCAAGGCGACCCTTCTTCTCGACCAGGATCACCTCACCACCGCTTTCCTCGAACTCGAAGTCAACGGCGGTCAGGGCGCCGAGATCCACGTCCGCTACGCCGAGGCCCTCTTCCAGCGGCTTCGCCCCCGCGCCACCAAAGGCAATCGCGACGAGGTGGAAGGGAAGGAGTTTCGGGGCTACGGTGACGTCTATACGGCCGACGGCCAGCACCGCGTTTACCGTCCACTCTACTGGCGCACATGGCGCTACATGCAGCTCACTGTAGAAACGAAGGCCCAGCCGCTGGTCATCGAGGACGTACGCGGAGTCTTCACCAGCTACCCCTTTGCCGTCAAAGCCAAGCTCGACACCGGAGTCCCCTTCCACCAGAAGATGCTCGACATCGGCTGGCGGACCGCCCGCCTGTGTGCCCACGAGACCTACATGGACTGCCCCTACTACGAGCAGCTTCAGTACGTCGGCGATACCCGCATCCAGGCCATGGTCACCCTCTACATGACCGGCGACCCCCGCCTCGTCCGCAACGCCATCGAAATCATCGACAGTTCCCGCACCGCCGAAGGAGCTACCCTCTCCCGTGCTCCCAGCGTCCTTCAGCAGTACATCCCGCCCTTCTCTCTCTGGTGGGTGGGCATGGTCCACGATTATTGGTGGTACGTCGACGAGCCCACCTTCGTCCGGCGCATGCTGAATGGCGTCCGCTCCGTCGTCGGCTGGTACACCAGCTTCCTGCGGCCCGACGGGCTACTAGGTGCCATGCCTTGGTGGAACTACGTCGACTGGGTCGCAACCTGGCGCGGCGGCCGTCCTCCGTCCGAGCCCGACGTCATGCCGGCCACCATCCAACTTCAACTCCTCCTCGCCCTCCGCTGGGCCGAGGAGCTCGAAGCCGCCCTCGGCAGCCGTGCCCTGGCCGGTCAGCATAAGGAGACCGCCGCCCGCCTCCATGCGGCCATCCAGGCCAAGTTCCACGACGCCCAGCGCGGACTCTACAGCGAGGATCTCGCCCACAAGCACTTCTCCCAGCACGCCAACGTGCTCGCTGTCCTGGCTGACCTCCCAGCCACGCCCGCTGCCGCTCGTGAGCTCATGCTCAAGGTGGAGCCCGACAAGTCGCTCTACAAGTGCTCTGTCTACTTCCGCTATTACCTCGACCGCGCCATGGTGAAGGCCGGACTCGGCGATCGCTACCTCGACCGCCTGGGCACCTGGGAGTTCATGGTCAAGGAGGGCCTCACCACCTGGGCCGAAACCGACTCCGGTGAGACCCGCTCCGACTGCCATGCCTGGGGCTCCAGCCCGAACATTGAGTTCTTCCGAACCGTCCTCGGTGTCGACTCCGCCGCGCCCGGCTTCAGCAAGGTGCGCCTCGCGCCCAACCTCGGCAAACTCACCAAGGCCAGCGGCGTCGTGCCGCACCCCAAGGGCGTCATTGAGGTCTCCGTCGAACGTGTGGGCGCCGGATACCGCTGGACCGCCAAGGTCCCCGCCGGTGTCCAGGTCCTCGGACCACCCCAGGCCTGACCGCTCCCGGCGTACCGCTACAATCGAGAGACGGCACACCCCGGCAGCCTGCTGTGTGTGTCGTCTCTTGATCCATCTGACGCCCATCGCCCTTTGGAGAATTCGGATCCGCCCATGGCCGCGAAATCCTGGTACAAATCGCTCTACCTGCAAGTCCTCGTCGCCATAGCGGCCGGCATCCTCCTTGGCGTCGTGTCGCCGTCCACGGGCACGGCCATGAAGCCCTTCGGTGACGGCTTTATCAAGCTCATCAAGATGGTGATTGCGCCCATCATCTTCTGCACTGTCGTCGTCGGCATTGCCGGCACCGAGGATGTGAAGAAGGTGGGCAAAACCGGAGCTTTGGCGTTGCTCTACTTCGAAGTCGTCAGTACGCTCTCGCTCATCATCGGGCTCACCATTGTGAACTTCGTCCAACCTGGAGCGGGCATGAACGTCGACGTAAAGTCCCTCGATGCCGGCTCCGTCGCCACCTACGCCGCGCCGAACAAGCTCGGCACCACCAAGGACTTCCTGCTCCACATCATCCCGGACACCGTGGTTGACGCCTTTGCCCGAGGCGAGATCCTGCAGGTTTTGTTCATCGCGGTGTTAGTCGGCGTCGCACTGCAGCGTCTCCACGCGCGAGAGAACCTCGTGTTTCAGGTGATTGAAAAGTCCTCGCATGTCCTGTTCGTGATCGTCGGCTACATCATGAGGCTCGCGCCCATTGGCGCGTTTGGCGCGATGGCCTTCACCGTCGGCTCGTACGGTCTGGACAGCCTCCTGTCCCTGGCCCGCCTAATGGGTACGTTCTACGCCACCTGCCTGGTCTTCATCTTTCTGGTCCTCGGCACCATCGCTCGGCTGCACGGCTTCAGCATCTGGCGGTACCTCTGCTACATCCGCGAGGAACTGCTCATTGTCCTCGGCACGTCGTCATCGGAAGCGGCGCTGCCGCGCATGCTGGCCAAGATGGAGACGCTGGGTGCCAGTCGCTCAACAGTGGGCCTCGTAATCCCCACCGGCTATTCGTTCAACCTGGACGGAACCTCGATCTACCTCACGATGGCGGCCATCTTCATAGCGCAGGCAACAAACACCCCAATGACGCTCTTCCAGCAACTGACGCTGCTAGCGGTGCTATTGCTGACCTCCAAGGGTGCGGCCGGCGTGACGGGTAGTGGCTTCATCGTCCTGGCCGCGACCCTTTCGGCCGTCGGTCACGTGCCGGTGGCGGGCTTGGCTCTGATCCTCGGGATCGACCGCTTCATGTCGGAGGCCCGCGCGATCACGAATGTGATCGGAAATGGCGTGGCGACCCTGGTGGTAGCCCGCTGGACGGGAGATCTCGACATCCCCACCATGCAAGCCCGCCTCGAATCCGGCCCCCAGGATCGCAACTCCAACTGAACAGCCAACTCTCGGCCAGGAAAACCCCCGCTCTCACAAACGGCCACCCACCGCGTTCCAGCCCACGAGTCATCTGCCCGCCGTCCGTAAGCCCGTCCGACATCCGCCTCATCCTCTCAAACCCATCCAACACCCGCCCCACCATTCCCCCAGGCATCGCCGGGGGCCCACCCCAATCCAGCCAGGCCCAGAAGGATCAAGGCAATACTCGGCTCGCTCAAGTTTTCCGTAAGCCCGTCCGACATCCGCCTCATCTTCTCAAACCCATCCAACACCCGCCCCACCATTCCCCCCGGCATCGCCGGGGGCCCACTCCAATCCAGTCAGGCCCAGAAGGATCAAGGCAATACTCGGCCCGCTCAGGTACGGCGGACCCCCAGGTCCGCGGCCAGCCCCCGGGCTGGCCTTCTTCTTTTCCTTCCCTCCCGCTCTCACACAAACAAAAAGGGCTGCCCCCGAAAGGAGCAGCCCTCTTCACTCGCTTTGAATCTGCGTTACAGCAGCCGGAAGTTCACTTCCACGTTAGCCTGCACCGGAACGGGCTTGCCGTCCTTGTACCCTGGCCGGAACTTCCACTTCATGACCGCTTCAATAGCCTTCTCGTCCAGACCCATACCCAGAGCCCGGACCACACGGACGTTGGTCGTTTTGCCCGACTCGTCCACGACGATCGCCAGCATCACAGTGCCCTGGAACTTCGCCTTGCGAGCCTCCTCCGAATATTCAGGCTCCACGCGGAAAATCGGCACCGGCGCGCTGACGCCACCGCCAATCCGGTACGCGCCGCCGCCAAACCCGCCGCCCTCTCCAGGACCCACGCCGCCGCCTCTACCCGAACCGACGCCGCCGCCGCTACCCGATCCAATGCCGCCGCCTGAACCCGGTCCGTTCGAGGGGATGCCCGCCTTTGCGAACGGATCGCCGTAGTTCGGCATATTCACATTCGGCAACACCGAGTCCGGGGGAGCAATAATCGTCGGCTCCATCACCAGCCGCGGATTCGGATTGTTGATCACCGCCACCGGAGGCGTAAACTGCTTCAGGTCCGCGCGAGGTAGCTTGCCTTTGCTCGCTGGCAGGGGCGACCGGTCGCCGCCGCCACCGCCACCGCCCATGGCTTGCTTCTTCACGGCCATCTTCGGCATGTAGGGGTCGATGTCCGCTGGCGCAACCAAAGCCACCGAATTCTTTACCGCATTCTGAACTGCCGTGTTTGTCCCCAGGAAGAAGGCCAATGCCACCAATCCGACGTGGACAAATACGGACATCACCTGCGAACGCCCGCGATACTCGTCACGGGCAAACATTTCCTTTACCTGCACCGGCTGCGAGGTCACCTGTAGCGGTGGCAGTTGCTGCGGGAAGAACAGGTCCTTCGCGTTCGCAAAAACGGTCCGATACCAGGGCAGGGACGTCTTGGCCAGTTCGGCCATCCCCGACATGCCAATCTCTTCGTCGGTCAGGGGACGCGAGGTGATCTGCAGCGGAGGAGGAGCCGGGCTGAACAGATCCGCGATATTCTCACGCAGCGTACGGAAGAAGGGTTTCCGCTGTTGGATCTCCGCCAACTGGCGCAGAGAGCTGTCGTTCCCATGCAGCAACTCGTCTTCACTCAACGGTTTGAATGTGACCTGCAGAGGCGGAAGCTTCTTGTAGGCTGCCAAGTCTCTCAGGTTTTCAATCAGCGAGAGAAACCAAGGTTTTGAGCCGTCCTGTAGTTCCAGGGCTCGGTCCAAGGGACTGGACACTGGAATCTGCGAGGGGTTCCCCGGTTGCGCTCGGTTCGCCTGGTTAGGCTCATTGAATTGGTTGGGATTGCTCGCCGACATACTTCTCAACTCTCACATTCCAAACGTCTGCCCGTAGGCCGATGGAATCTCCATCCTTGTTCCTTAGACGCGCCGTTTACCTCAAGGTTGCAGGAAACACGTCCGAAACTCATCCCAGCTCTCCAGAAAATTGTATCACGTAGAGTCAACGGATGTTAGGGCTTCCATTTTTCGTATGTGATTGAAAATTCAACACCACTCGAAAGGTATAGCCCTCTTCCACTGATTCCGCTGACTTCTCCATGACGCAGGCTAGCCGTACTGATCCCCCAAACGCACCCGGGGACGCGTCCGGTCCATCCAACGCTAGTTCCTGCCTCGACCCGGCCGCAATTGTGCCACTCCCCTTACGCCAAACACCACCGCTCTCGGCCTCCGAACGGCACGCCACGCTGACGTTCACCGTGTTCTCCAGCGTATTCTCAATCAGCGCCAGAGGACGGCCCGATCCGGGTTCCGCCCGTAAGGACGAAAGAAATACCTTCGGCGTAACCATCAGTACCACCGGTAAGCAATCCATCGGCACCGACAACCGGTTGACGCCACGACTCGAAAGATAGGGCGTCAGGGAGATGCTCCCTTCCTCCGGAGCCACGGTAATCCCGTTCAACCTCACGCCACTCGGGCAGGCCGTTTCCAGCCGCACGTGTTTCCGGCTGAACCCGGCGGGCGCCGGAAACTCACATGCCATCCGGTCGCCTTGCCTCGTGCAGCCGGAGTCCAGGACGATCCGCTCCAGCCCTCGCTCATCCATCAGCGCGGCGAGTAGGAGCAGTACCGTCATAGCCCGCCTATTGCCCCAAGGTCTCGTTCAGCACGCGACCCAATCTCACGCCCGCTCGCCGCAACTGCAACTCCGTCGCCGGCACAGCCTTCGTGAAGTACTGATCTCCAAGCGATGCCGGACGCCCCTCCGGTAGAAGTCCATACACCACGTCACGCGCAACATCGCGTGACTGCCAGGCCCAGTCTTCCACCGTGCCCTTTGCCAGACGCCGTCGCTCAAAGAACCCGGCCTTCCGGCCCAATGCCGCCTTCAGACCCGCATTCTGGCTCTCCGCCCGGTCCAGGATGCCCGAGTCCCAAGTGGAGTGCAGGTTGCTCGCCTTGCTGAAGAAGAGCACCCTGACATCGTTGCCGCCCCGGTCGTGCTTCTCTCCGACGTGCAGCGGTTGGTGCATGTCACTCACAAGGTGCACCAGAAACTTCAAGGCCTCCGCGCGGTCCCGTTGCGCCAGATTCCTGTTCCGCAGCCGGCTCTCCATCTCCGGAATCATGGCCAGCACGCAGCCCGTCTTCGGGCAGTATGGCTTCCAGTCGCCTCGCGGGATGTCCAACGGAATATCAATGAAGTGCCAGGTCGAGGTCTCTCTCCTCTGTGGCCGCACCTCATCTGCCCACGACGCAATCGACTCCAGCGTCCCGCCCGCCAACAGCTTGTGCACCTCCGCACGCGCCTTGGCGTTCAGATGCTGCGCGGCAATCTGCGCAATCAGTCGATGGCCCTCACGCCCCCACCCGAACAATGACGGGGTGGTCAAGAACAACAGGCCAAGGCATACAACACGACGACGCATGACTCTAGTATCCGGGAGACAATCCCCGGGCCACAACCGGAACACGGATTTTGTCACCATGGAGAACTGATCCGGCATCCAATCGGATATCGCGGACTGTCCGCGATATCTGGTCCTGGTCGATGGAAGGAACTACCGCCCGCCCATGTCGTACGCTCGTGCCCGTCTCGGCCTAGGCATCCTCAATGTGGGATTCCTGGTCCTTCTCACCGCCCTCGCCTACGCCTATCAGATGCCGTCGACCTTCTTTCCTTATTACGGCGGTCCCTGGTACACCGACTGGGCCGGGTTCCTGGTCGTTTATCTTGCCTACGCCCTACTCAGCATGCCCTTCGACATCTGGGGCGGGTTCTCGCTTCCTTGCCGCTATCAGCGTATGCCCCTCCTGCTGCCCGGTTTCCTCGTGAAATGGATTCGAGGTTTGGCTGTCCAGGCTCTGGTCATGACCCTCTCGGCCACACTCCTCCTGGAGGGCGGCAAGCACTTTGGCCTCTGGGGTGCCGCGGTCACTCTGCTGCTGCTGCAGCTCGTGCTTCTCTTCTTCCAATGGCCGCTCGCACGTTGGACAGGCGGACTGTCCACTTCCACCTCGGCACAGGGCCTTATACAAGCGGCCGGGTTCGACAGCGGCTTCACCGGAGGACCCGCCGGATTGCCTGGCCTTCAGACCACCGTCCACCCTGCTGCCTGGTCGACCAGTCTCTCCTCGCCAGCCCTTTTCGCTGAACACCTCCGCCACGAAGGACTCATCAAGACCGGCACCCGCACCCGCGGCGTCCTCCTTGCCATGGCCTGGAACCTGCTCGGCTTTGTTCTCTCCGCTTCACTTCCCTGGAGCGGCGTCGACACTATCTTTACCTTGCTGGAGACGCTCCTCGGCTGCACTCTTTGGTCATTCCTCGGCCTGCTGATCCTGCCTTCGTTCAGCCGCCCAGGCACTCTGGAAGCCGACCGCTATGCGGCCAAACAAGGCGCTTCGCGTGCTCAGCTCGAAGCCGCCATCTGCGAGATCGATCAGCTACAGGGCGAGGAACTCAGCCGCCCGCGCTGGGTGGAGACCATCTTTCATCCTGTACCCTCGGTGGAAAACCGCCTGAATGCGCTCGACTCCGGTCACCAACCCTACGGCGCCTGGCTCGCCGCCCGCACCGCGCTCTATCTGTCCTGGGCCAACTTCGGAATCCTCAGCCGCGCGGTTCACTCCAACATCGGCCGCCCGGAACTCTGGGTTCTGCCGCCCGGCGACTAATCGCGTGCCATATTACAGCCCTAGAAACAAGACTATACCGTCAAAAATCTCATCCACTACATTCGCCAGCTCATGGTCGGAATCCACTTCCCGCAGTTCCGCGCAGGTCCGCGTCCGGACGAACGTTCTGGAGACCCCCACTGGCACGACGTCATCATGTACTCCGTGATAAATCAGGCATGGCTGCATCAGCGCCGGTTCGTCTTCATAGCGCAGCGCGTCTTCCATCAACTGCCAACCCAACTCCGCCATGCCGCCCTCGGCGTAGTTCATCGTCTGAATCACACCAGTGCCCCGCCAGTTCTCCACGGCCTCCGCGCCAAGCTTGTCACTCCAAAGCCGGCCAAAGCCAAATGCTGGAGCCAACAGAACCGTCTTTTCCACTTCGGCGTGGCGCGCCGCATACAAGGCAGCCAGGTAGCCGCCCATGCTCGATCCGATGATCGACACCGGCCGCCCCTGCGCCGCCCGCTCAATGATTTCCAACTGACCCGTAATGGTCAGATTGCGGAAGCCGCCTTCCGCCAGGTCCGGAACCAGCAACGTCAGCCCGCGAGCCGCGAAGCGTTCCTGAAAAACTACCGCCTTCCTCGAATTCGGAGAAGAGGCAAAACCATGCAAGTACAGGATCGGATTCATGCCTCCCTGTATGGTACCGGACCTTCGGCACCGAAATTCCGGCCTCCCTTCGTTGCAATATATCCGCGCTGTCGGTAGAATCGGTGCTTTGTGGACTTCTTGGAGGTTTCATGTCTGTTGAAGCAAAAGTGAAGCAGATCATTGTCGAGCAACTTGGCGTCGACGAAGCCCAGGTGGATAGCACCGCCTCTTTCGTGGACGATCTCGGCGCTGATTCGCTCGACATCGTCGAACTCGTCATGGCGTTTGAAGAGGCCTTTGACCTCGACATCCCGGACGAAGACGCGGAGAAGATCCAGACGGTGAAAGACGCCGTCGAGTACATCGACGGCAAGGCGAAGAAGTAAGCGCCGTCAGACGTCGTTTCTCAGAGACTCTTTTCCCCCGGGAGAATTTCATTGTCACGTAGGGTGGTAGTCACTGGAGTCGGTCTCCTGTCCGCCATCGGCCACACGGCTGAAGAGACTTGGGCCGGCATCCTAGCCTCCAAGAGCGGCATCGAACCGATCACTCAGTTCGATAGCACGCAATTCAGCGCCAGGATCGCCGCTGAAGTGAAGAATTTTGACCCCCTTCAGTTCATCGAGAAGAAGGAACTCAAGAAGGTCGGGCGCTTCATTCAGTTCGCGGTCGCGGCGTCCGACGAGGCCATGAAAGCCTCGGGCCTGCAGGTGACACCGGACATCGCCGAGCAGGTGGGTGTCTATATTGGAAGCGGCATCGGCGCTTTTGAAGTGATTGAGCGCGAGCACCGGAACCTCCTCGAAAAAGGGCCCAGCCGCATCTCACCATTTTTCATTCCCGCCACCATCGTCAATCTGGCGTCCGGCAACGTCTCCATCCGGTTCGGGGCCAAGGGGCCCAACTCCGCCACGGCCACCGCCTGCACCACCAGCGCGCACTGTATCGGCGATTCGTTTCGCATCATTCAGCACGGCTACGCCGATGCGATGATCTGCGGCGGCGCCGAGGCCTGCATCACGCCGATGGGCGTGGGTGGATTTGCCGCCCTGCGCGCGCTTTCCACGCGCAACGACGACCCGCATGGCTCCTCCCGTCCGTGGGATAAGGACCGTGACGGATTCGTGGTGGGTGAAGGCGCCGGCATCCTCGTCATTGAGGAATTGGAGTTCGCCAAGGCCCGCGGAGCGAAGATCCTCGCCGAGATCGTCGGCTACGGCATGAGCGGTGATGCGTATCACATCACGGCCCCGTCTGAAGACGGCGATGGTGCTTTCCGTGTCATGCGCAATGCCCTCAAGGATGCCAAATTGGCGCCCGAGTCCGTGGACTACATCAATGCCCACGGCACCTCGACGCCGGTTGGCGACATCATCGAGTGCAAGGCCATCACCCGTGCCTTCGGTGACCATGCCATGAACGGCTTGGCCGTCAGTTCCACCAAATCGATGACCGGCCACCTGCTTGGCGGCGCCGGCGGCCTGGAGGCGGGCATCACCGTACTCGCCATCCGTGACCAGATCGCACCGCCTACCATCAACCTCTACGAGGTGGATGAGCAGTGCCAGAACATCGACTTCGTGCCCCTCACCCCGCGCAAGATGAAGATCGATTATGCGCTGTCGAACTCCTTCGGGTTCGGCGGTACCAACGGCAGCCTGATCTTCAAGCGCTACACTGAGTAAGTCCCTTTCATCCGGCGCGCCCTTCCCTCACGGGGAGGGCGCGTCTCTATCTATTCCGCGAGGTGCCTATGAAGATCCTCGTCGCCCTCAAACAGGTGCCGGCGCGCGACTCGCTCCTGAAAGTCGATGCGGCTGCCCTTTGGCTGGACGAGTCCGAACTGAGTTTTGAGATCAACGAACCCGACGCCTATGCCCTCGAAGCGGCTCTTCAGTTGAAAGAGCAACACGGAGGGGAAGTCGTCGTTTTGTGTGCCGGACCCGAACGGGCCACCTCCGCAATCCGCGAAGCGCTGGCCAAGGGCGCCGATCGCGCCATCCACATCGAGGACGACAGCCTGGGTGCCTACGACACCCTGAGTCTTGCCCGCCTGCTCGCCAAGGCCGCGGCGGCCGAACAGCCCGACCTGGTTCTCACCGGCCTCCAGTCCGACGACCTCGGCAGCGGCCAGACGGGCGTCGTGATGGCCGAACTCATGGGCCTGCCCCACGCCACCATCATCATGGCCGTCGACGTCGAGGGGGCGACCCTCCGCGTCAAACGTGAGCTCGAAAGCGGCTGGTTCCAGCATGTCTCCATGCCGCTACCCGCCATCCTGACGATTCAGAGCGGCATCAATAAGCTCCGCTACGCGACTCTGATGGGCATTAAGAAAGCGAAGTCGAAGGAGGTGAAGAACATCACCGCCGCCGACCTCGGAGTCGCTCCTGAGGCCACTGTGCGCCTGCAAAGCATCTATCAGCCGCAGCGCGTGAAACAAACCCAGATGATCGAGGGCAGCCCGGCCCAGCAGGCGGCCACACTGGTCGAGAAACTCAAGTTCGAGGTGAGGGCCCTATGAGCGGCATTCTTGTCATAACCGAACAGTCGGCCGGCGTCTGGCACAAGATGTCCTTCGAGACGCTCGCCGCCGGGCAGCAACTGGGTCGTGACCTTGGACTTCCGGTGCGCGCCTGCGTTTTTGGAAAGTCCACTCCTTCGGCGGACTTGGCCGCCTACCAACTGGACGGCGTCATCGCCCTGGAACACGACCTGCTTGACCAGTACACGGCCGACGGAGCTACCGCGGCCTTGGCCGGCCTGATCAAGGACCTGCAACCCGACTACGTCCTGATGCCGCACACCTATCAGGTGCGCGACTTCGGACCCAAGCTGGCCACCCGTTTCGAGCGTGTCCTGCTCAGCGACGTCATTGCTTTCCGCGTCGAAGGCCAGGCTGTTGCGTTCGAACGCCAGCTCTTTCAGGGCAAATTGAACGCCTCCTACTCCTCCGCCGCTGGTGCCCCGGTATTTGCATCGCTCCAGGCGGGCGCCTACCGCGCCGAGTCGCTGGTGGCGGGCTCCGCACCTATCGAAACCCGGACGCCCCTGCTGGAGGCCACCCAGATCCGCCAGAAGCCAGAAGCACCATTCCGCGAATCGGCCCGCGCCGTCGATCTTTCGGCCGCGGAGTTGATCGTAGCGGTTGGCCGCGGCATCAAGGAAGAGGGCAACCTCCCGCTGGTGCAGGAGTTGGCGGAAGCGCTGGGCGCCGAACTGGCTGCCTCGCGGCCTATCTGCGACTCTGGCTGGCTCCCCATGGAACGCCAGGTCGGCAGCTCCGGCCAGACCGTGGCCCCCAAAGTCTATTTGGCTGTAGGTATCTCCGGGGCCATCCAGCACCTGGTCGGCATGAAGGGCTCCAAGTGCATCGTGGCCATCAACAAGGACTCCGCCGCGCCCATCTTCGAGGTGGCCGACTACGGCGTCGTCGGCGACCTGTTCGACGTCGTACCCGCACTGACCGAGGCCGTGAAGAAGGCTCGTTCCTGAGTAATTTCCGGCTTTGCTTTAAAGTATCGCTTTAATCGCAGGAAGTGCTTTTCATACAGCTCGTAGCTGAGCCAACCGAGCAAACTGGACCCGGCCAGACCCGCCACCAACATGGCAATCTGGCCGGGTCCTTTTTCTAGGCCCATCAGTGGATAGGAATAGTACATCGCATATGCCAGGGGCCAGTGCCAGACGTACATCCCGTAGCTGTGCCTTCCCAGCCATCGAAGCACCGGGTGGCAGACGGGTCCGCTGTCGGGCTTCGTGGTCACAATCACCGTCAAGAGAACCGTGAATAGTGCGGCAAACACGGTCATTCCGGCGGTCAGTACCGGCCGATGGAGGTAGTGCGTTCCTCGGCCCGCGACAACGATGCCCGCCGCGGACGCCCCTGTACCCCACAGTGCGGGTTTGAGCCAAGGACTGGCGCGCCTCAGCCAATCCGCATCCCGCACCACAATCGCCGCCATGGCGCCCATCATCAGTGCGTCTGCCCGCAGGATCGTGTTGCGGTAGATCCAGCCAGGATCCCAGTTCTGCCAGGCACACCAGCTTCTGCCTGCAAGTACAACCAAACAGGCGACGCCGCAATACCGGAAGAGCCTTCGCCCGGGCAGCAGCCACACCGCGATGGGCCAGACCAGATAGAACTGCTCCTCCGCCGCCAACGACCAGAAATGCCCCAGGATGTGCTCCAGGCGGCCGTCCGCCGGCAGCGGAATCCAGTTATTCAAGTACATCCAGTAATAGATCCGATCTGATTGATTTGGAAGGGAAAAGTACTGTGGGTCGACGACTGTCGAAAAAGCAATCAACAGCACGATCAAGGCGGCGAAGTACAGCGGGAAGATGCGTAGGATGCGCCGCATCCAGAAAGAGCTGAAGTAGTTCGATGATCGCCGGCTGTCAAGCAGGATGCCGGTGATCAGGAAGCCGGACAGGACGAAGAAGATCTGCACACCCACCCAGCCGATACCTAGGAATCCTTTCCATGGGTGCTGCAAGTCCGGTGCTCTAAAGTGAAGAAATAAAACAAGAAGGATGGCAATGCCACGCAGTCCGTCGAGGGCGGGAATTGGGCCCGATTGCATCACACAGGGTTAGTGGCGGGCGGTGGGAGTTTCTCTCAACGAGGCGCGGCCTGTAGTACCCCGGGAACACGCGGTCCTGGCGGACGCAGCAGCCTGCGTCCAGGGCCGCCCGTCAGCGCTACGTAGACCAGCAGGCCCAACGCCAGGGCAAAGGTGCAGATGAACGCCAGAATCACACGACGACCCACCCGATCCCTATAGGCATCAAGCTGGTCGATCTCGGCGATCAGCTTCTCGATCGCCCGCGACTCCTGGTCAGTGGGAAGTTCCATCCCGCCCTCGTTCCTCTAGAATGCAGCAACTACGGCTTTTCGTCCAGTAGCGCCGCATAGTCGGAGAGAATCGACTGCTCGCTCGAATTGAAGTCTTTCTTGAACTGCTTGCTCTTAAGTCGTTCACCTCGGGCGGGAGATGAAAGCGCGCGCAGCGAGTCCATTTCGTTCTGCACGCGAGCGCGGGGCTCGTCGTCCAGGGCATTGAACTTCTGAAAGATACCCCGAGCGCGCTCCTGACGTTCCGTCGGCAGTTTCTGGAATGCGTCGTACCGGTGCTGAAGAGCCTCTCGTTCCTCGGCCGGCAGGGCATCGAGTCGCTGCAGGCGCTGTTCCGCCTGTTTGCGGCGATCGGGCGGGAGATTTTCCAGAGTCCGGCGGCGCTGCTCCGGCGGCATTCGGCGAATCCGCTCTACCGGGCCGGATGCCTGCCTGCGTGCCGGTTGCGCGAGCGCGAACACCGGCTTACACGTCAGGATAAGTGCTATGAATTGCAGGAACTTGGGACCACTCATCGATCACTCAACTTGAGCTGCTGCAGCATGTCGAGGTCGGCCAGGGCCTGCTCCACCTGCTGGACCTCAGCCCGGGTCTGGGTGATCCGAGGCGCCGGTGGCATCGGAGCCACGATGACGAAATACGCGGTGAGCAGGGCGGCGGCCGGAATGGCCGGCTTCCAGGAGACCTCTCGCAGCCAGGAAACGACGCGTGTCGTCCAGCCCGGGCGTTCCTGAATCAGTGCGAACAGGCGGGCGTCAAAACCCGGGTCCAGCGGAGCGGGGCGCCAAACGTCCAGAGTCTTCCAGACGGCTCTCTGATCGGCGCAGAACTCCTTGCAGTGGAGGCAGTTGGCGATGTGAAGTTCAAGTATTTCTTGACTTTGACGGTCGAGATGACCGGCGCAGTAATCCATCAGAACCCAGGCGTGTTCGTCGGATTCCAGCGGGCATTGCGGTGAGCGTTCCTGGGTCATCCTTGCGTCAGGCGTATTGCGCCAGCCTCGCGCGCAGGCTCTCGTACGCCCGGAACAGAAGAGACTTCACAGCCGATTCCGAGCAGCAGAGCACCTTCGCGATTTGAGCATACTCCATCTCTTCGTATTTGTGCATCAAGATCGCAGCCCGTTGTTTGGCGGGCAGTTTGGCGATCGCCTCCCGCACTTCGTGCAGCTTCACCTGATGGACAAGTACAGATTCCACACTAGGCTGTCCGTCGCTCAGCCGCCGGGTCGCGTTCTGGGCGCTATCATCCTGGAGGCTATCCTGCGACTTGAGACCCTTCTCGTCGCGCAGCCAGTTGAACGCCAGGTTGGTCGCGATGCGGAACAGCCATGTGGTGAACTTGGCGGAGGCCTCGTAGCTCAAACGCGAGCGGTAGACCCGGAGGAACACCTCCTGGGCCAACTCCTCGGCGATAGCTTTGTTTTGGACCATGCGGAAAAGAAAGTTGATGACCGAAGACCGATGCCGTTCCAGCAGTTGCGCGAAACAGGCAGGATCCCCGTCGCGCACGCGCAGCATGAGTGCCGCATCCAGGTCGATCGCAACCGCAACCGCCACACCCGATTGAACCCGCCCGGGCGTGGAAGGTTGCAGGGAGATTCCGCTGGTCATGCATGTGATGACGCGAGCAGCACGGAGTGGGTTTACACCAGGTTACGGAAATTCCATATCCGCCTGTCGGGAACTGACGGCTACTCTTCTTTCAACGACCGGTCCATCAGGTCGCGCAGACCCTCGCGTGGGGACTTCCCCTCGCGAAGGATGGCATACATCTGGCGCGTGATAGGCAGTTCCACGCCGAGGCGCGCTGCCAGGTCCATGGCGGCGTAGGTCGTCTGTACGCCTTCGGCAACCATGCGCATGCCGCCCAGGATTTCGTCCAACGTTCGCCCCTGGCCCAACTGGAAACCGACGGTGCGATTGCGGCTCAACTCGCCGTTGCAGGTGAGTACGAGGTCGCCCAACCCGGCCAGGCCAGAAAGCGTGCGGGCCTCCCCGCCGGCGGCGATGGCGAGACGCGTAATCTCCGCAAGACCTCGGGTGATGAGGGCTGCCATGGTGTTGGCACCCAGGCCGAGTCCGGCGCAGACACCGGCGGCGATGGCGATGACGTTCTTGAGCGAGGCCCCGATTTCGACGCCCACGGGATCGTTATTGGTGTAGAGCCGCAGTGTGGGTCCGGAGAACGCGTGCTGGATCGCCCTGGCCAGTTCGGCGTCATGCGACGCGATGACGATGGCGGCGGGCTCCCCGCGGGCGACTTCCTTGGCGAAGGTGGGACCGCTCAGGACGCCGACACGAGGCGTGAACTGAACGCCGATCACCTCGCGCATCACTTCGCTGACCCGGTCGAGCGAGCCGTTTTCCAGTCCTTTGGTCGCGCTGACGAACAGCATGTCCGGCTGCAGGACCGGCAGTAGTTGGGTGTAGATGGGCCGCGCGTGGTGCGACGGCATGACGCCGAGGACAACCTCCGCACCCAACGCACTGGCATGCACGTCCGAAGAGACTTCGATGTTCGCCGGCAGCGTGCTGTCGGGCAGGTAGACATCGTTGCGGCGCGTCGTGCGCATGCGTTCGGCCAGATCCTGCTCGTACACCCACAGGCGGACGCGCTCAAAACGAGGCGCAAGGACGATGGCGAGAGCGGTGCCCCAACTGCCTCCACCAATGACTGACAGATCCTTCACTTACTTCTTGCCCCCGAAGTGGAAGACGTTCTCGGTGCCGGCACGTAGACGCTGGATGTTGGACTTATGACGCCAGACGACGAAGGCGCCGCAGAAGATGCAGGCCGCCATCACCGGCCATTCCGGGTGGTAGATAAGCCAGACGCCCAGCGGGAAGAGAGCCGCGCCCAGGATGGAGCCCAGCGAGATGAAGCGTGTGACGGCGACGACCAGGACAAAAACAATGATGACGCCCAACAGGGCGGCGGGCGCCAGTGCGAGAGCCGCTCCGGCGAAGCTCGCGACCGCCTTCCCTCCCTGGAACTTCAGGAAGATGGGGAATGCATGGCCAAGAACAACGGCGACCGCGGCACCCGCCATCCAGGAGAGGTTGCCGCCGGTGAAATGGCCCATCAGCCAGACGGAAAACCAGCCCTTACCGATATCCAACAGAAGAGTAAGGATGCCAACGGCGCGGCCGGAGGTGCGCAGGACATTCGTGGCCCCGATGTTGCCGCTGCCCATGGAGCGGACGTCCTGGCCGGTCTTCAACCGCACAAGAATGTAGCCGAATGGAACTCCGCCAAGCAGGTAGGCGGCCAGGAGGATCAACAATGGGGTGGTCATACTTCTAGGGGATAGGACGCAAACTTCGTATAGACGGAGCCGGCGGCGGTGGGGCGGCTCTGGTAAAGGTGGAACTCCTTGGCCGTGAAGGCGCCGAAGTCGGCGCTGGGCAGATCAGCGATGGCCTTCTTCAGCGGGAACAACTCCACCGGCCCTTTGATGCGGGCGAGAGTGAGGTGCGGATGGAACGGCTTCGTTTCGGGCGGGACACCGAGTTCCGCGCAGGCGGCGTCGCAGTCCTTCGCCAACTGCTGCAATGCATCAGGCGCCTGGATTCCGGCGTAGAGCACATGAGGATTATGGGGATTGGGAAACCAGCCCAGTCCGCGGATGCCGATCTTGAGCGGACCCGGGCGCGGCACCTCGCGCAGAGCGTCCTTCAGTTCATCCAGACGTTCCACCGGCCACATGCCGACAAATTTTGTGGTGACGTGCAGGTTCGAGAGCGGGCTCCAGGCGATGTCCGCCTTGGGCTGCAGCAGCTTGAGAAGAAGCTCGAGGTTGCGCCGCATTTCGTAGGGCAAGTCGAGACCGATGAACAGGCGCATAGTGCTGGGCGGCTGGCTAGGTTTCGGGGTCGGTCCTTGAGCTGTCAGCTCTCAGCTTCCCGCTGGCCTCGCTATCCTCGTACTTAGCGTACCTTGACGTCGTTTGATATGCACTTCCGAGTCCTGCCTCGCTCCTTCTATGAACGGCCCACCGTGGAGGTGGCCCGATCGCTGCTGGGTCAGATTCTGGAATTTAACGGGCGGCGGGGACGGATTCTCGAGGTGGAGGCCTACCTGGGCGAAGGCGACCGCGCCGCGCACACCCATCGAGGAATCACGCCTCGCACCAAAGTCATCTTCGGACCAGCCGGGCATGCCTATGTCTATTTCATCTACGGGATGTACTATTGCCTGAACATCGTGGCGGAGCCGGAAGGTGTAGCTGGTTGTGTGCTGATCCGGTCGGTGGAAGGGGCAGGCGACGGGCCGGGCAAGCTGACGCGATCGCTGGGCATCACGCTGGAGCAGAACGGCTGCGATGTCACTGTTGGGCCGATCCGCGTATACGCGGGGGCGGAGCCCCAGTCGATTGAAGTGACCCCGAGGATCGGGATCCGGCAGGACGCCCACTTGCCGTTGCGTTTTGTCGTGAAGTGATTTCCGCCGGCTGAGAAACACGGCCTGAAAGTCCTTGATTCCGCCGTGCGGTGGCCGTACTATGCTTCCGGGAGGCTCGGGCCATGCGCATTTATCACACCCCGCAGGTCGCGGATTGGCTCCGCGAGGCCTTTGTCGTGTTCGTCATTCTGGCGGCGCTGCTCTCGCTGCTGGTCCTGATGATCCCCTCGAATCAGTGACCCACGGGGGCCGGCCGAATCTTGCACCGGAATATCGGCCGGCACCGGGCGGTTGAGATATCCTCGGGAGCATGATTCGCCTCGCGTTCCTGTTGTGTCTTGCCGGCGCGGCGGCGCAGGCTCAACCGGGCTGGTGGATGAACGAGCCCATTCGCTGGGTGCAGACGAATCTGCGGGAGACCGATGCCGGCCTGGATGCACGGCACCTCGTTGGGCAGTTGGCGGCGATGCGAGCCAATGTCGTGCTGATGGGGATGGGCGGCATCTGCGCGTATTACCCTTCCACAGTTCCGTTTCACTACCCCAGTGCGTACCTACCGGCCGGGAAAGACACCTTCGGCGACATCGTTCGGGAGGCGCACGCGCGCCACATTCGCGTAGTAGGGCGATACGACTTCAGCAAGACCCAGAAGGCGGTCTATGAGGCGCATCCGGAGTGGTTCTTCCAGAAAGCCAACGGGTCGCCGGTCGTCTACAACGGCCTCTACTCCACCTGCATCAACGGAGGCTATTACCGCGAGCAGGTGATGCTGATTCTGACGGAAGGATTGGATCGCTACGAGGTCGACGGGCTGTTCTTCAACATGTTCGGCAACCAGTCGACGGATTACAGCGGGAATCCCGTGGGGCTCTGCCATTGCGCGGCCTGCCGGAAGAAGTACCGGGATGAGTACCAACGCGAGATCCCTGACAAGCCGGATGACGTCTACAGGGAGTTCCTACGCAAGAGCGCGCGTGAGGTGTCGCAGGCGATTGGGCGGCTGATCGCTGGGAAGCGTCCGCAGGCAGGGTACTTCAACTACATGCAGGAGTTCACCGATGGGATCATGTCGGAGTCGAACACGGCCGTGAACCGGCCGCTGCCGCTGTGGCCGTACGCGACCAGCGACAACGTGAACCGGGCCCGCAACAGCCAACCGGACAAGATGGCTGTCGACCTGAACATGCAGTTTGTCGACTACGCCTGGCGCTTCGCGACGGTGCCGCAGGCGGAGATCGCGCGGCGGATGTGGCAGGCGTTGGCGCACGGCGGGGCTCTGACGTTCGAAGTGAACGGCACGTTGGACTTGCAGGATAGGCAGGCGTACGAGGCAGCCCGGCCGATCTTCCAGTGGGCCGCGGCGCAGGAACGCGAGTACCTGGGGCTGCGCAGCCAGGCGCGGGTTCTACTGCTGACGAAAGCGGAGCGGGGCAGCGCGGGTGACGCTGCGTATCGAGGGTTGTTCCGGCTGTTGAGCGAGGAGCACATTCCGTTTGCGGTTTCGAACAATCTGGATTGGATGAAGGCGCGGAAGTTCGACCTGGTGATTGCGGCGGATTGGGCTCCGCCGGAGCTGAATGGGTATGTGGAGCGGGGCGGGCGCCTGCTGATCGCGAGTGCCAGACCGCCGGAGTTCGAGGTGGCGCGTGTTTTGGGTTCGTCCGTCGATTTGAAGGGCTACGTACGTGTGCGCGACCACGCCGTGTATCCGTCGCTGCAATCGACTGACCTGTTGCTGCTGAATGGGCCGTTCACCGAAGTGGAAGCGGCGGGTCCCGCGACCTTGACTCTGGTACCGCCGTCAATGATCGGGCCTCCGGAAAAGATCCACGTGGACATGAAAGACACCGACACGCCGGCGGTGGTGTCCCGGGCGATGGGGCAAGGTCGCGTGACGTGGGTGCCCTGGGATCTGGGGGCGCTGTACTACCGTCTGAGTCTGACGGCGCATGCCGGGTTGTTTCGCGATCTCACGAACGCGCTGATGCCGCGGCGCCAGTTGGTGACCAATGCGCATCCCCTTGTGGAGATGACACTGATGGAGCGGGCCGGAGAGACTCAGGTACATCTGGTCAATCTGTCAGGCCATTCTCAGACGGCTACGTTCGCGCCCATTCCGATGACGGGTGTCGGTGTGGCCGTGGAAGGCGCCTATCGGCGCGCCAGGACGGTCCGCGGACCGGGCCCGCTGAAGGTGGAAGTCCGCGACGGGTATACGCACTTTACGGTTCCGCGGTTGGTGGATTATGAGTTAGTGGTGTTGGGACGGTGAGACGACGTGTTGCCGCGCGCTGGCTCCTCATCGGACCGCGGCCGGCCTACGATCCCAGGCCCGAAGCTCCTTGATTCCGAGGAGCAGTGGACGTAGTATTCTCCCGGAGGGCTGGGTTGATGCGACACTACCATACTCCGGAAATCGCGGACTGGCTCCGCGAAGCGTTTGTTGTCTTTGTCATCCTGGCGGCACTACTCTCGCTGCTGATCGTGGTGATTCCGCCCAACTAGGGCGGGTTCGCTGCACGCAGCAGAGGTTGAGGAGAGCATCATGCGCCAGTACTCCATGTCCGGTTCTTACTGCGAGACCTTCGTACTGATCGCCTTGCTGGGGGCGGTGGTGCTGTTGCTGGTATTCGCCGCTCCGGCGCACTAAGACTCAGACGGTCGCGATGGCGGCGGCCACGCGGCGGATCTGTGCGCCGATGGACAAACGCAACTGAGGCGGCAAGAGATCCTTTTGCGGCAATGTCCTCCAGGCCTGCGCGGTCTGTTCCGCGGTCGATTGGACGAGGTCCCATACCGGTCTGACAGGTAGGCCCGCCGTGTCGGAGAAGCGGCGAATCTGATTGGCGCTGATGCCGTCGAGGGCACGGCTGCCGCCGAAGGACAGGGCCAAGCGGTCGTCGTGCCGGTAAGGCAAGGTGGAAACGTAGTCGTAGGCAGGCGCGAGGACTGGGGTGCGCCCCTCGGCGTAGACCAACGCGCAGTTCTTCAGGTGCATGTCGCCGTTGCCAATGACGACGGAAAAGACCAGACGGCGGACGAAGTCGTACGCGTCATCCCCGGCGGTTTCGGCCCGGATGACGGCGGCCATGTTCGCGTAGCCTCGGCCTTTGTATTTCGCTTCCGGAAACTGGCCGAAGACTTGCGCGAAGTCTTCCATGTGGATGCGGAGGCCACTTTGTGCGCGGTCGAAGCGTTGGACAGCCAGAGCACTTCCCGGCAAGTGGGTGGCGTCGGCCGGCAGGCCGTTGATCTCCTCTATCGGCACCAGGCGCGCGGCTGGCACTGGGATGCCGATGGCGCGGGCCAGTTCCAACATGACGAACTCGTTCTCAGGGATCGAGGGGCACTCCGTGGATGGAAGTTTCACGATCCAGTTGCCGCCGGCGCCGTGCGCGGGGATGGCGAGATGTCCGGTTGCCTCAAGGACGGCGGGGAACTTCCACTGGCGGCCGGCGAGGGAGAATCGGAGCGTGCCGGGGCGAGGCCGCGATTCTCCGTCAATTGGCTGAACGACGACGGCTCCGCTGAGATCGGAGCCAAGGGCTGCGAGCAGTTGGAACTCGCACTCAGGGTTGACGCCCGCCTTGGCGGCGAGATAGGTGCGTAGATGGCCTTCCGGCAGGAGATTTGAGAAGAACGGCGGCAGGTGGCGGTGAGTGGGGCGGACCCGGGTGACTAAGCCGCCGCCGCGTGCCTTATATGAGAGGCTCAGAGTGGGACGGTTGAGGTCGTTGAGGTAGTCCTGATCGAAGGCGAAGAGGTGTTGGTCTCCGGCCATCCGGGTGAGGACGCCGGTGAGGCGACCGTGCTGGTAGACGCCGAGAGCGTTCACCCGCTCGAGTTCAGGTGTCATGGTCCGCCTCGCCTTCGGGGTCGGTCGCGTAGAGCGGGCGGTCCTCTTCACTGGCGGGCTGTCCGTGGTCGCGGACCATCGACTGGACGGCGGGTACGAGGGACCGGGGGATCAGCAGGAGGTCGAAGTCGAGGACCCGCACGAGGTCGAGCAGGGTGTTGAAGCGCGGGGTGACCTTGCCGGACTCAATGGCCGAGATGTGGACCTGGGGAAGGCCGATGCGGCGCCCTAGTTCCAACTGGCTCCATTTGCGGGCGCGGCGAGCGGCGACGAGGGATTGGCGCATGGCCTCGGGGAGGCCTTCGAGTCGCCGGGGCTCGATATGCAAAGGCATATTGATCTACAAATACTATGTGCTATCGCATATTGAAAATCAAGAGCATCAAAAATGATATGTAATGACATATCATATCACTGGCTCAATATATGATGGCATATCGCAGGGCAGGCGAGCCTGATTGGTTGCTACCCGCGCACTACGTACGATTCGCCCGGTTTGGTTTCGAACTCCAGAAGTTCTCCACCCACCTTGTGCGGCCACACCGTTCCACCCGGCTGCCGAAAGACCTGCGGCTTGCCCGCAGGCCACGGATTCACCAGACGCACTTTGGCGCCTTTCTCACTTTTGACGGTGAGCCCTGTCACCTTGGCTCCATCCCAGGCGGCGGTTACCAGGAAGGCGCCGGCGGCCCGGAGGTCGCGGAAGGCGGCGAGGCCCAGGTTTTGCGTGTTCGGGAATAGCCGGATCACCCCGCTATAGCTCTGCAGCAGGCATTCATTGAGGACGGCGGGCAGCGATAGGTTCTCGGTCCAGACGCCCATCTCCATCATGAAGTCGTAGTTGGTCTCGTCGCGGTAGCGGCCGCCGGTTTGACGCACACGATCGTTGGCGATGCCGAGTGGGGTGGTGCAGTAGCGTACCTCGCGCTTGAACCAGTCGAGATCGAGTATGCCCAGTCGGGCGCGAACCAGGGGCTGCCAGACGAGGTCGTTGCCGCCTTCGAGGCGGACCGTACGGGCCGTGCGGCGGGCCAGTTCCAACTGGTCCTTATGTAGATCGAGGCCCACCTGTTCACCAGGAAAGACCGGGGCGAGGGTGACGGGCACGTTGTAAACGTATTCGGCCGGTGCATTGAGGATGTCGAGCCAGACACGGCCGTAGGGGCCGTCAACGATCGGGTAAGGCGCCAGATTCTGGCGGATCGCCCGCCATTGGGTTCGTCTGTCGTCATCCACCTTCAGGAGGGTGGAGGCTTCGCAGACGGCGTCGAGCAGGAACTCGGTGAGGGCGAGGTCGATGATGCAGTCTCTATTGAGACGGAAGTC
Organism: uncultured Paludibaculum sp.; assembly: GCF_963665245.1. Lineage (NCBI taxonomy): Bacteria > Pseudomonadati > Acidobacteriota > Terriglobia > Bryobacterales > Bryobacteraceae > Paludibaculum > uncultured Paludibaculum sp. The sequence continues at coordinate 1,241,942 of NZ_OY762267.1, read as the reverse complement.
GACGGTGGCGCCCCAGTTCTCGGGTGAGACGGTGGGGCTGATGTGGTACTTGCCGTCGTCGCCCCTCTTGACGAAGGCGGCCAGGAAATCGGCCGCGGCGCGGAGCATGGGGTAGACGCGGCGCAGGTAAGCCTCATCGAGCGTGTAGAGGTACTGCCACCACAGGCTTTGGACGGTCCAAGGCGTCTCGCAGATCTCGTAGCCCCAGGGCGGGGCAGGGTAGGGGTTGGCGGCGCTGGGTACGGGGTAGGCGGAATGGGGGAAGTAGGCACCGGGCAGGCCAAACTGCACTCGGGCGTTCCACTCGGCCATGGGCATGAGGGACTCCACCAGTTGGGTGTAGGGCTCGTGCTGCTCGACGTGGTTGCTGGAGAAGACGCCCCACCACACCTGCTGGGTGTTGTAGTTCATGTGGTAGTCGCCGTGCCAGGCGGTGCCGATTTTGCCGCTACTCCAGTTGCCGAAGAGACCAGGGGCGACCTTGCCGGGCTTACAGCAGCAGGCGAGGACGTACTGATTCTGATACCAGGTGCGCTCGAGGTCCTTGTCCTGGAGGTCAACCGCGGAGCGGTTCCAGAAGGATGCCCACTGTTTCGCGGAATCGGCGAGGAGGGCGGCAACTGGGACCGTGGAGAGCCGGTTGGCTTCGTTTCGTGCGTGGGCTTCCGGGTTTGGGTTGTCCCGCGGGGTGAAGAGCGTGAGGTCGAGCCGGAAGGGTTGGGGTGCGGATGCGGTGAGAAGGACGCGGTGGCGTTTGGGTTCGAACGGTTGAACGGCCCACTGGCCGGCGAGAAGCCCGTGGAGCGAGAAGTTGGTGTCTTTCTTGGAAGCAGGCGGATTGGGCTGCGCGTCGGTGGGCGCCGTTGCCGGAAAGTACTGGTAGCCGGTGAAGCGCGTACCTTCGGCGGTGAGGCGGGGCTCGGGGAGTTTGGCTTCGGCGTCCCAGTTGGCTTGATAGGCGACAGACAGAACGGGAACGGCTGTGTCACTGGAGAGACTGATATGGCCGTTGTCACGACTGACGAAACAGGTGAGATGGAACGGGCGGACGGTGCCGCGCAGGTCGTCGTATTCAAAGGTGAGAGTGGCCGTTCCGGAAGCGATGTCGAGCTCCTGGCGGACGACGCGGACCATGCGCGAATCCCAATGCAACCAGACGGTGCCACAGGGCCAGGGCCGCGGCCAGGGCTTGCGGTAGGACGACTGCATGAGGTCGGAGTATTCGCGGAAGAAATCGATCTTCGATTCCAGGAACGTCATGTCGGGCTTGCCCTGGCGCTGGGCCTCGTCGCCAGCGCGTTTCCACAGATCCAGCACCTGTTGGAAGGTCTTGATGTGCGGGACATGTTCGTCGCTGACGCGGATGTCCCAGGCGTCGTTCTTGCCAATGTGAAGGCCCAGGGCGTCGGGGCGGACGGTGAGGCAGAGGCCAATGTCCCCGTTGCCTAATAGGAGCCCTTCGAAAAACGTGGGCGTGGGCTGGGTACGGACGAAGGGGTGGTGGCGGGCGATGGCCAGGGTGTCGAGAGGTTGGGCTGGGCCGGCGGAGGCTTGTGTGGCGGCGGCGGTGACGGCGAGAAAGGTGCGGCGGCTGGTGTCCATGAATCGCTCTTCTGTCCGGGTGTGCGCGATTGCGCGTTTTCGGGTCTGGAATTCGGGTCCTTGGGGACACAGTATCAGATGGGGGCGAGCTACGCGTATGTAGGAGAAAGACTGGTGGTTTTATGGGCGGGTACTAAGGGAGTTCTACGATGGTTTGGACTTTCGCGCCGGCTTAGGATCCAGATTGAGAGGTGCAGGCATGAGGATCCACGCAGTGCGAATGGGCGTCTTGTTGGCCTGTGCGGCCGGCTGTTTTGGGCAGGCGCTGATCGAACATGCGGCCGCGGCCGGAGTGGGCACGGCCGGCAGCGCGGGCGGCAAGATGATCAGCAACGGCCTGGACAAGATATTTGGCAAAGTGGCGGCGGCCACGAAGGAGGCTGAGGGGAAACCAGCGCCCGAAGCCAAAGCCAAGGTCAAAACACCGGCCGGGGCGAAGGCAACGAGCGCAGCGATGGGTTCGTCCGCAACCGCGCCTTCGCGGCGCAGTCGGGTGCAGAGGCGAGAGCGGGATACCGTCGAGGCCTCCGAAACGGTCTCGCGGGCGATGCCCGTGCGGAGTTATCACGCGGCGCCGCCGCGCGTGGTGGCCACTTCGCAGGAATTCGCGAAGCTCACCGCGGGCGCACCCAAACACGAGGTGACGGAACGGCTGGGTGCGCCTTCGTACAAGATCGTCATTCCGGACGAGGGGCATCTGGTGGAGATCTACCGGTACTCGAGCCGTGGTGCCGATCTCGGAAGAGTCCGCGTGGTGGATGGGACGGTGACGGAAGTAAAAGCGGCGCAGCCGTAGGTGCTAACGGCCGGCCCAGAGGGTCCAGGCTTCCAGAAAGTCCTTGCCTCGGAAGCGGGTAGTGCGCGGACCGATGCGTTCAACTCCGGGAAGGAGGACGGCGTCGGGTGAGGGCGTGGAGCGCGTGGTGGATTCCTGGATGATCTCGACGGGCCCGTCGATGCGGTAGGGCGGGATCTGGCCGAGCTTGCGCCAGGCCTCGTAGGCGGCGGCTTCAATCCGCACGTTGGCGGAGGCTGCATTATCCGAGATGCAGGCGTAATAGCCGACCCCTTCTTTCACGGCGACCGTCACGGCCTGGGGCACGATTGCGTGGAGGTCTTCCGTGGCGGCCTGGTCTCCGGTGAGCAGGATGACGGGCGTGTTGTACCAGCCGGCGAGGGCGCTGCGGGTTTCGATTTCCCCTACCTCTTTGCCGTTCATGAGCAGCTTCTGGATCCCGAGCGAACTGTAGCTGTGGGCCATGACGGCGCGGTCGCGATTGGCGCGCGCGTGCTGGCCGATGAAGCCGATGGCGGAGAATTTCCGCTCCAGCAGCATCTTGGGCCCGAGCGAGCCGATGACGAGTTTCGCGTTTTCAATCTGGAGCGCGGACAGGGTGCGGCTGCCGTCGTGGCCATCCCAGACCACGACATCGGCTCCTCCGGCGCGGTTGAACCCGCGGACGGCGGCATTGATCTCACCGGCCAGCAGCTTCTGGAGTTCTGGATTAGTGGGCTCGGTCTGTTCCTGGCGGCAGATGCCGGCGACGCCTTCGGCGTCCGTGATGAGCAGGATGGATTTGCCGGCTTGGGTGAAGGCGCAGGAGGATAGGGCGACGGTTAGAACGACTAGCTTGCGTAGCATGACTAGCCTATTATGGGGCCGCGGGGGGCGGGTCGTCTCCGTAGAGGTAGGTCTTTATGACCTTCTCGACCTGAGCGCGGGTGAAACAGCGCACGGGCAGGGTCTGTTTGCCCGTGGCGGTTACTTCGACAGGCTCGATCTCGCGGGTGAGGATGGGGAGCAGGGGCGCACGGTCCTGGCTGACGGCAAAGCCGAGTTCCAGTGCGAGCAGGCGGTAGCGGCCCGGTGGGAGTGGATCCAGAACCGCGAGTGAGCCGGGTTTCCCGATGGCAACCATGTCACCCAATACCGTGAGAGAAGGCCGCTCTGGAAGGGCTAGAACGATCCACTTGACCTCCTGTCCAGCGGAGGTGGGCTGGAGGTCGAAATCGACCTGTGGCCGCGGAGCCAGGCGAAGTCTGAGGGGAGGCGTGGGCTCTGCCGGGACCTCGATGATTCCGTCCTCTGCCAGCCTTTCGTTCAGTTGCAGGCCTTCGGCGTAGCTGGAGGCATCGTAGGTCTGGTACCGGACGCGCCAGCGCCCGGCGGGAACGGAGGGGAAACTGAACCGGCCTATTTCGGAATCAATGTCAGCGGGCGGTACGACGAGGGTGTCGCCGGCGTCGACAGATTCCAGCACAATCTTTCCTGGCGGCTGCTTCTCTTTCCGGGTGACGGAGCCGGTGGGGCTGTTTTCGGTGAGGTCGATGTACCTGGAGTGAATACTGCGCGTGCCGGGACCATCCTCCACGACTCCGGCGACAGTGGTGCCGGGCCGCAGGACGATGGGGAAGGGGTCGGGTGCGGTATCGCCCACGGTGACGGGAAAGTTGGCGTAGCCGGGTGTTGTGGAGTTCCGGTCCTTTGTCATGGCCAGCAGTTGGTAGCTGCCCGGCGGGACTGCGCGGATGCTGAAGGAGCCAGCTTTCTCGTCGAACGTGCCCGAAAAGCCCGTGTCATCGCGGTCTGCTTGAGAGCCAGGGCGATGAAGTTCAATGTTGATTGGCTCCTGCCACGCTACGCCGGGAGTGGCGGTGAGCCGGCCGGTGAGGGTGCTGACTGGCGTGGGCTGCAGATGGAACTCGAGATCAGGGTCGAGCCCTGGCGCGGCCGCGAACGGCTGAGCTCCCGCACGGGTGGGGCTGTCTGGATAGAAGACGGGCAGCCAGGTGGATCGCGTTTCGAAACCGTCGCGGGAAACAACATCCAGCAGGTGTTCGGTGGGCAGGATATTGAGGCAGCGCGCGAAGGCAACATACCGATCCGGTGGAACCGAGTCGAAGCGGAAGACGCCTCGATCACTCGTCAGCGCCATGTTCAGCCGATTGCCTGCGCCTTCCCGCGGGCCCGCGGGAAGGAGGAATACCTGGCAGCCTTCCACAGGTTCGGCGTCGTCGTTCAGGATGCGGCCGGAGACCACGGCCGGCGGAGCAAAGGCCAGCCGGACACCGGCGGTCTCCCGGCCTGACTTCACCTCCACCTGGACTCCGGTTTGCGGGCCGCCCAGGGGACCGTGGTGCCGATAGTGGCTGACATGCAGATAGTAGTTTCCGGGAGCCACTCGGTCAAAGCGGAACTCGCCGTTGGGCTGGGTGCCTGCGGAGGCGCCGATGTCCCCGGTCTCGTCATTCGTCAGTTGGAGGCGCGCCTGGTTGACCGGGACTCCGGCGGCGTCGACGACTATGCCGGAAATGGTGCCCGGCGCCTGCCGCGTTTGCGCGGCCATCGCAGCGACGAAGAAGGCTGTGAATAGCCGGTTCATGTCAGCGCCCCCCTGCTTGGGGCGCTCGCCGGGCACCGGGAATGGCTTGCAGCCGAAGCTCCGGCGAGGGACCTTCCTGCAGCTGGACGGACGTGCCTGACTCGCGGTAGCCCGCCAGGAAGTTGGGATCAAGCCAGGCCTCGGGTTCGAGATCCTCGAAGGCGTAGAGACGATAAGCGCCTGGGTAGAGGCCACGGAGATGGAAGTTGCCGTTCTCGTCGACTCCGGTGGTGCTGTAGCGGGATGCCAAGGAGGCGGCTTCGCCTTCGGGGGCGGCGAGGATCGTTGTAGCGAACCCCTTTTCGACACGGCCCTGCGCCTCAGCACCTCGGGCTCCAATGACGATCTCGATCGGAGTTGCGGTTTCGGGGGTGATCGGAATCGGCCGGTTCAGGACGTCGAGTGTGCCGAGGGTGATCGATTTCAGGTAGCTGCCGGACGGCATCGGGTTGAGGGAGAGGGTCCAGAGTGCTGCGGGGACGGCATGGATCACGAAGGAACCGTCAGGTTGGACGGAGGGCCGGTCGAGCGTGACCGGAAGAGATTCGGGCGAGCCAAGGCTGACTGTGAGCCCGGCGGGCAGGGCGGAAGCTCCTGTGATTCGGACGCGGCCGCGGAAATCGATGCAGGGTTGGAGAGGCAGTTCCAGTGCAGAGGTCCCTTGGGTGGCGTTGACTTCCGCACGGGTGGAGTAGCACTGGCCCCGGAGTTGGACCGTACCGCCGACTGTGTAGCGGCCGGGGACGAGCGCCTGGTACTGGGCGCTCGCATCGCCGGCCATGATGGGTTGGCCGCTGACGTACGAGTCCTGGAGTTTTCCAGCGTGACGGGTGGCCAGGGAAAGGAGAGTCGGAATCGTGCCTGGTTCGGGTTTAGGGATGGCCACATCCTTTGGCCAGAGGACCCGGACGCAGAGTACGGCTTGCGCGGGTTGCTGCACCACGATGTCGAAACCGGTTGCTTCCTGGCCGGAGCTGATCTCGACGACACGGGCTTCTTGCCGGTTCAAGGTGGAGGGGTAGTAGGTGGAGAGGCGCTGGTTGAGGTCGATGTTGGCGCCGGACGGAAACAACTCCTGCGGCGGCCGGGCCGTGTAATTCAACTGAAGCAGGTAGCGGCCGGGCAGCAGACCGTAGATGCGGTATTCTCCGCGGCGGTCGACGCTGCCTCCACGGATAGACACTGTGCCCCCAGTGCCGCCCGCTCTGCCGACAGGCAGCGCCACCACCTGGGCGTTCATCGAATCCGCCAGCAGGCCGGCGACTGTCCCGGAGATGGCCCCGAAGGCGCTCATCCGGATGAGCAATCCGGACATGTTCTCATTCGCACCGAGCGTGATGACCTGGCCTGGCGCGTTGGGCCGCCGGGCGCCATAGTTCATTGGGGCGTAGCCGGGCCGGGTGACGCTGATGCGGTAGCGGCCGGCAGGTAGCGCGCGGAGAAGGAACTGGCCGTCACCTTCCGTGCCGGCTTGGCCTCGGACATCGTCGCGCCCTTCCCGGGTGATTTCGACAGTGGCGCGGTGTAGGGGCGCGCCTGTGACGGAGTTGACGACGCGGCCGGCAATCGAGCTGCTGCGCTCCGGCTGTCCGAAGGCTCGGCCGGTTCCTAGAATTAGGAGAACAACGGCAAGTTTATACCGGACCATTTCGAGGCGCTCCGGCTGAAATTCTCAACTATTTACTATGACACGCCTGGAGGAATCCGCAAGGGGTGATGCTCTGCCTCCGCGCGCATCTCGGGCGATGTAGTGATTGATGATCTTCTGCTTCACGGCCGGCGCCTCCCGTACTGTACGAAATGCATCCACGCCGGCATTGATCGCGCTGGCCAGCAGTTACGGAAGTTCGGGATTGATGGGCTCGGTCTGTTCCTGGCGGCAGATGCCGACGACGCCTTCCGCGTCCGTGATGAGCAGGATGGAGCGGTGGGATTGCGCGGCGGCGCTGGTGGTGAGGAGGGCAGCGAGGGTTACGAGATTGCGAAGCATGACTGCCCCATTATGGAGCGGTTGGGGGCGGGTTGTCGCCGTAGAGATACGTGCGGACGATCGTTTCGACCTCAGCGGCGGAGAAGCAGCGGACGGGTAGGGATTGATTGCCGGTGGCGGAGACTTCGACGGGGTCGATGTCGCGGCTGAGGAGGGGTAGAAGTGGGGCACGGTCGCGGCTGGCGGCGAAGTCGAGTTCCAGCGCGAGCAGGCGGTAGCGGCCTGGGGGTAGTGCGCGGAAGCCAAGGACTGAGCCGGGTTTGGCGATTGTGACGAACTCTCCTAACTGGGTGAGGGGCGGCGTTTCCGGAACGGCCAGCACCATCCAGTTGCACTGGTTGTCAGTTGGGACGTTATCCAGGTGGAGATCGAGGTCGGGCTTGGCGGCCATTCGGAAACGGAGAGCGGCGGCGCGGCCGGGCAAGATTTCAACGACTCCATCCGGAGCGAGCTTGTCGTTGAATTGCAGGCTTTCGACGTAGCTCGAGTTGACGTTGAGCCCGCAGCGGACGCGCCAAAGTCCGGGTGGAACCGCAGGGAAGGCGAATGCTCCGGTTTCGGAGTCGATCTCGGCGGGCGCGACGTACAGTGAGGAGGGTGCGTCGATGGATTCCAGAATGATATGGCCGGCCGGAAGTTTTTCTCTCCGCGTGACCGGGCCGGAGGGGGTATGTTCCGTGCGGGTTTGGAAAATGGGTTGCATGGCTGGGACGCCGGGCCCGTTCTCCACTACTCCGGTCACGGCAACTCCGGGACGCAGCACGATGGGGAAGGGGTTGGGCGCAATGTTGCCGACAGTGATGGGGAACGTGGCGGAACCGGGTGTCGTCGAGTTGCGATCGCTGGTGTTGGCGATCAGGCGGTAGCTGCCTGGCGGCACGGCGCGAATGGTGAAACGGCCGGTTTTGTGGTCCAGTAGGCCGTTGATGTGCGAGTACCTGGTGTCTTCCTCTGGGGTGGGTGGATGGAGTTCGATGGAGAGTGGGTTCTGCCAGGCGACGCCTGGGGCGGCGGTGAGTTGTCCGGTGATGGTGCTCACGGACGCGGCCTGAAGGTGGATTTCCAGGCGGGGGTCGAGTCCGGGCGCGGCCGAAAACTCCTGGGCACCGGTGCGGGTGGGGCTGCCGGCATAGTAGAGGGGCAGCCAGGTGGCCTTGGTTTCGAATCCTTCGCTGGGGACGACATCGAGCAAATGCTCGGTGGGCAGGATGTCCATGCAGTGGGCGTAGGCGACATAGCGGTCCGGTGGGATGCCTTCAAAGCGGAAGTTGCCCCGATCGTTCGTGATGGCCATATTGATCCGATTCCAGCCGTATTCCTGCGGACCGGCTGGAAAAAGAAAGACCTGACACCCGACTACCGGTTGGCCGTCGTCGTCCAGGATTCTGCCTGAGGCCGCGGTGGGTGGCGCAAGGGTGAGGCGCAGGCCTGCTGTTTCCCGTCCCGTCTTCACCTCCACGCGGATGCCGGTCTGTGGGCCGCCCAGGGGGCCGGGGTTCTGAAACTGCTCGAAATAAAGGTAATAGCGTCCGGGTGGAAGAGGCGCGAAGCGGAATGCCCCGTCGGGCTGGCTGTTGGTTTCGGTGCCAGAGCCGGTGCTCTGGCCATCTGTCAGACGGAGGCGTACGTCGCTGACCGGACTTCCGCTGGCGTCGACGACGAGGCCGGAGATGGATCCGGGCTGCTGCTGGCTCCAGGCGCGTAGCGTCATAAGGACGAAGACGGCGAGCGTGCGATGCATGTCAGCGGGCCCCTCCTTTCGACCTGGGGCGAGTTCCGGGGATTGTTTTCAGTGACAGAGCGGGAGCCGAGCCCTCGTGCAATTGAACGAGGGCGCCGAGATCCTGGTACTGAGGGAGGAAATCGGGATCAACCCAGGCCTGCGGTTCAAGGTCTTCGAAGGCGTAAATGCGGTAGGTTCCGGGGTAGAGACCGAGGAAACGGAAATCGCCATTCTCGTCGACTGCGGTCGTGGCATAGCGAGAGGGGATCGCGGCAGAATCGCCTTCGGGGGCGGCCAGGACTGTGGTAGCGATGCCCCGCTCGACATGACCCCTGAGTTCCGCTCCGCGGGCGCCAACGACGATTTGCAGCGGAACGGCCGTCGAGGACGTGATGGGCATAGGACGGTTCAGAACGTCGAGCGAGCCGAGGGTCATGGCCTTGAGGTAGCTGGCAGCAGGGAGTGGGCTGACCGTGACGTCCCAGAGGCCGGGCGGAATGGCACGGATGACGAACACTCCGTCGGGCTGCACGTTGCCGCGGTCGTGCAGCAGGAATTGTTCGTGGTGTGAGCGAAGCTCGACACGGAGATTTGCCGGCGGCGCCGATCCGACGCCGGAGATGACGATGCGGCCTTTGAGGTCGACGCAGGGTTCGAGGAGGAGCACGGCATCCGCAGGGCCACCGGAGAGATCCACTTCACGGCTGGCGGCGTAGCAGCGGCCGAGGAGATCGACGGTGCCGCCAACGGAATAGCGGCCTGGAACGAGGGAACTGTAGGCAGGGCGCGTGTCTCCCACTTGAAAGCTGAGGCTTGCGGCGGACATGCCGGACCGGCTGGCGGCGCTGCGGATGCTGATGGGCAGGACAGTCGGGATGGAGGCGGTTGTAGGTTTTTCGATCACGACGCCATCCGGCCATTGGACGCGGACGGCAAGTGTGGACAGTTCCATTGGACGAACCGCGATGTCAATGCCTGCGACGTCGGCACCGGGAGCCACGTCGACGATTTGAGCCTCGTCCTGATTGAGCGTGGACGGGTAGAAGGTAGACATGCGCGTGTTGGAGTCAAACCTGGTTCCGGCGGGCATGGACGGGGGCGGCTGGCGCTGGCTGTACGTGACAGCGATGAGGTAACGCCCCGGCAGGAGATTGTAGACACGATACGCCCCGTCTTTATCCACTGTTCCACTCCTGATCTGTGCCAAACCAGGAGTTCCGGGTGTGAAGTGCAACGGGGTTGCCTGGACATAGGCGGTGACCGTGGAGGGAGGCAAGCGGGCAATCGTGCCACTGACGGCTCCGAGGAGGTTCATCCGGACGACCAGACCGGACTTGTTCTCATTCGCTCCGAGCGTAACGATCTGGCCTGGCGCGTTGGGCCGCCGGGCGCCATAGTTCATCGGGGCGTAGCCGGGCCGGCTAACGCTGATGCGGTAGCGGCCGGCAGGTAGCGCGCGGAGAAGGAACTGGCCGTCACCTTCCGTGCCGGCTTGGCCTCGGACATCGTCGCGCCCTTCCAGGCTGATTTCGACAGTGGCGCGGTGTAGGGGCGCGCCTGTGACGGAGTTGACGACGCGGCCGGCAATCGAGCTGCTGCGCTCCGGTTGTCCGAAGGCTCGGCCCATTCCTAGAATTAGGAGAACAACGGCAAGTTTATACCGGACCATTTCGAGGCGCTCCGGCTGAAATTCTCAACTATTTACTATGACACGCCTGGAGGAATCCGCAAGGGGTGATGCGCTGCCTCCGCGTGAATCTCCGGCGATGTAGTGATTGATGATCTTCTGGACCTCCTCCGCCGGGAAGCATCTCACTTGGAGGGTCTGATCCCGGCCGCCCACGACTTCCACAGAAGTCACCTGCCTGCCGAGAAGCCGGAGCGCGCGTTCATTCAGACTCACGCCGCCTTCCTGTTGTTCCACGCCGAACAAATGGTATCGTCCGGGCACTAATCTGTCGCTACCGCCGGCATCCGAGCGGATGGGCATGCCCCGGCTGCCTTCTCCGTCCGGAACCGCCTGAAGCGCACAACTGGACTTGGCAGCCGCGGCAATGTCGACATACTCCAATTGCAGATTGGGCAGCTTGGGATTTGTGCGCATTTTCAGGATTGCGGGCGAATCCGGCGTCACTTCGATCTCCTGGTTCACAACCGGCGCTTCCCCATATTGCATGGACTCCACCCACGCGGGCTGCTGCGGTTGCTCATAGCGGACCAGCCAGCGGCCCGGTGCCACTCCGGGGATCTGAAAGCTTCCAACCTGGGGACTGACCCGACCGGTGAGCGTTGTGAACGGGCCCCCCGGCCGGGCGGGCATCAACGTGAGAATGCCCGCGGAAGCTGTTCGTGGAGATTCCATGGGCGGCACTCCTCCCGGCGGAATTCGCTGACCGGCGGAGGCAGGTGCCACCGTGGCGGTTCCGGAATCCGGCCGCTCTACCTTGCCGAAGACCGTCGTGCTGATACGCAACTGGAGCTGGACCGGCGGCGGCGCGGCCGGTCCGACCACCACCTTGCCGGCCTCCGAGACTAGCAGGCGCCCGAACTGATCGGTCGTCCAGGCTGTGAGGCTGTAGGCACCGCGCGGGATCATCTCGAAACGGAAGCCCCCCGTTTCCACGTTGAGGTAGTCGGTCCACTCCCGTGAATCCTCGGTGTCTGGCCCCTCAGGGATCAGGCGGATCTCCGGTGCCGTCGACCAGGACAGGCCCGGAGCCGGTGTCACCGTGCCCCGGATGGTGTGGACCGGGACGGACCTCAGCTGGAACTCCAGGTTCACCTCGGCTCCGGAGGCGACGCTGATCTCGGCGGCGTCCGAGCGGGTTGTGCCGTTCTGATAGAACGTGCGCTGCCACGTTTCTCCTGGCTCGAATCCGTTCAGGCCGACAACGTCCAGGATGTGCTCGGCCGGAAGATCCTGTTCGCAGGACACCACCACCAAGTAGCGGTCCGGTGCGACGGATTCCAGGAGGAAGCGGCCTTTGTCGTCAGTCGAGACACGGCCGGCTTCCGGTGGAACCGCGCCACCCAGCGGCACAGGCAGCAGGGAGACGCCGCATTGGGAAAGAGGTTCTCCGCCGTCGTCCAGTACGACTCCGGAGATGGTTCCCGCCGGCTTCAGACTCACCGTGATTCCAGTGGTCTCCTTGCCGGCCCGGACTTCAATGCGAGTGCCGGCCTGCGCCAGATTGAGTGCGCCCGGGTACTCGCTGTGCGAGGCGCTCACAAAGTATGAGCCCGGGGTCAGGCCGCCCGCCAAGAATCCTCCTGCCGGGTCGCTGGTGGCCAGCTTCGCGCTGTCGGTCTTGGAAGTGCCGCCGATCGTCACCCGGGCGCCGGCAATGGGTTCACCCGACGCCGCGTCGACCACACGCCCGCTCACCGAGCCTCGCTCCGAGAGCGGTTGACTCTGCGGCCGGCCCTGGTTGCCGGGATACGCGCTGCTCTGGCCCCGGACCGCTATCGCACAGACGATGAAGGAAAGCAGCCATCGTGGCATGTCACTGCACCCTTCTCGTGGCGGTGGAGCCCACTATCGTTTTGACGACGATCTCCGGAGCCCGGCCTTCGCGCAATTCCACGGGCGTGCCCAGCCCTGCGTAGTGCGGCAGGAACTCCGGATCAAGCCATGCCTGCGGGGCCAGTTCTTCGAACGCGTAGATTGTGTATGCGCCCGGGGGCAAAGCGCGGAACTCGAAGCTGCCCTCCTCATCCAGGCCAACCGTCGAATGGAAACGCGGCATTCCGGCCCGGTCTCCCTGTGGGGCGGCAAGGACCACGGTCGCTCGGCGGTCGTCCACACGGCCCCGGAGTTGAGCGCTCACCATGCTCACCACAATCTCCAACGGGTCGCGGTTGTCATTAATGACCAGGAGTTCTCCGGTCAGGACATCGGTCCGGCCGAGGGTGGCCGATTTGATGTGGCCGCCCGGGGGGATGGCATCCACCGCCAGTTCCCACATGCCGGCAGCAACCGCTGGGATCGAGAACGAACCGTCAGACTGCACCTTTGCGGATTCCATGCGCAGGATGCCGGTTTCGGAGCCGGTCAGCCGGACCCGCATCCTGGACAGGTCTCCACCGTTCGGGCCTTCCAGCCGGACGCGGCCCTTTACGGCCGGGGCCGCTCGAAAGTAGAGAGGCACTTCGAGGGTGCCGCCTGTCAGGTTCACTTCCTGGCGGGCCGAATAGAGTACGCCCGCTGCCTCGGTGGCGCTCGCAATCACATATCTCCCTGGTGCCAGCGCAAGCGTCTCGAAGCGCCGCTCGGGGCCTGCCGCGATTTGCAGCCGGTACCCCGATTCTCCGTTCACTTCCCGGATTCGTGCGGGGATGAATGGGCGCGCTGTGAGCGCCCCATTGGCTCGCTGGACAAACGGGCTGCTCCCGCCGGGCAGTCCGAAGAACGGGAGGCTCAGCCGGATCGGTTCCATCTCCTGGATCGACACATTGATGCCCATCGCCTCACCGGCCGTACCCAGCAGGATAGGAGTGGCCTCGCCTCGAACCGGCGTGGCGGGATGGAAGGTGAGTGCCGGAACTTGCCGCGGAGCCGGCTCCGGGCGAACCGCCGGCGTGGGCTTGTCGTCTGGGGGCGCCTCGCTCTGCCGGGCCGATACGATGTAGTGTCCGGCCGGCAAATGGATGATCCGATACTGGCCCGCATTATTGGTTCTCGCGCTGCCTTCGGGGCTCCAATCCAACTGGCCGCGTCGGTAGATGCGCCGGTATGCCTGGACGAATGCGCCCTTGGCCGGGCCCCCGCCGGCCGCAACGATACTCCCACTGATCGCGCCCAATAGCGGGAGCCGAATGATGAGCCCGGACTTGTTCTCGTTGGGGCCCACCGTCACAATCTGGCCTGGATTGGACGGGAACCTGGCTCCGTAGTTCATGACGGCGTAGCCGAGTTTGGAGACCTCGATCCGGTAACGGCCTGCCGGCAGCAGCCGAAGCAGGAATTGGCCATCGGCATCGGTAGGCGCCATTCCACGCACGTCTCTGCGGCCGTCGAGAATGATGGTCACCGCCGCCCGGCGTAGGGGCGCGCCGGAGGTCGCATCCACCACCCGGCCCGCGATGGAGCTGGTGCGCTCGGGTTGGGCTGCGGCCGAGGCGGCTACCACGAAAATTACGAATGCAGCAGAACCGGACCTTGACACTTCACCGCCTTTCCCTTCAATTGCTCAGCATGTGCCAGGACACCGGGAACCGGAATACAAATTCTCGCGGATACTCGAGCCAATTGCACCGACCTTATTCACTGCGCTTCTCCTGTGATGTAGGCCGTCGCAATACGCTGAATTTCTTCGTAGGAGAAACACGGGACGGAAATCGCTTTCCCGCTGGTCGAGGGGATTTCCACTGGCTGTAATTCACGGCGAAGGAGTTCGGCGAGGCGCTGGTTGATCATCTCGCCGCTATAAGACTGCGGTACTCCGGATACATAGTATTGGCCGGGTGGTAAAAGTCCCCATCTGAGCTTTTCGCCGGCGAAGCCCGAGCCGGCCTGGACGGGACGCTCTATTATGGAGCCGCTTGCTCGGAGGGCCTGGACCATCCAATAGGTGTCAGGAGACGCCGAGCGCATCTGCAATTCGAGCTGAGCGGTGGGGAACTTGCTGCTAATGCTGAGGCGCAGTTCGGCGGACGAATCGGCGGTAACTTCGATCGTCCGGCCGTTCACGGGTGTACCGCCAAATTGCATGGCTTCGATCCAGGTTGGTCCGAGGCTGGAGCCGTAGCCTATCGTCCAGCGGCCGGGTGTCACTCCGGCTATCTGGAAAGACCCGTCCCGCGTGTCGATTGTCCCGCTGAGGGCTAGCATATGCTCGGAGAACGTCGGCGGATTCAGGGTCACGTAAGAGATGGATTTCCCTTGGCCTGTACCGGCGAGTGCTTGGGGCGGAGCGTCGACTTTTCCTTTCACGACCATCGTGGGGTGCAGTTGCAGCGTGACGGGCGGCGGCGTGGCCGGGCCCATGGTGAAATGCAAGCTGGCGAAGCTTGCGGATTCCCGACTCCCGCGTTGGGCTGAGGCCTTTAGCTCGTAGCTGCCCGGAGGGACGGATTGGAAGTAGAAGGAATTGTTCCCCCGGTTGATACCCGTAACCTTGTAGTTCGCGGATTCTTCTGGCGCGGAGGGCACGAGGTAGATTCTGGGTGGGTCGCTCCAGGTGCCGGCAGGTATGGGAGTCAGAACGCCTCTGAGGTTGCCCACCCGTTGGCGCTTGAGACGGAACTCGATCTTCTGTTCACCCCCGGGCGCGACTCCGAATTCGGTGGCGCCAGCCCGGGTCCGGCTGCCCGGATAGTAGACACGTGGCCAGGCCTCCCGGGGCTCCATGCCATACGGTCCTACGACGTCCAGTGGGTATTCTTCGGGGAGTCTCGCCGTGCACTCGGTCGACAGCACGTAGCGGTCAGGCGGGATGGGGGCGAGGCGGAACTCTCCTCTGTCATCGGTGGTTCCCGAGGCGATGACCTGGGGCTGTGAATTGCCCATCTGGGCCTGCGTGAGGATCACCACGCAGTTGCAGATCGGTTCGCCGCTGTCGTCCCGCACCCGGCCCGAAGCGACTCCGGCCGGTAAGAGCTTCACCGCGACATCCGTGGTTTCCCTGTCCGGTTGGACACCGATATAGACTCCTCCCTGCGGCAGGCCGAGCAGGCCAGGGTAGTTCGGATGCATCGCCTGCACATACTGGGGACCGGGCGGCAGGCCAGCCAGGGAGAACCGTCCGTCGGCGTTGCTCATTCCTGCCACCATCGGCCCCGGGGCGCGGAGGTTGAAGGCCATCACCCTGGCGCCGGCAACCGGCTCGCCAGTGTAGGCGTCCAGGATGCGGCCGCTGACAGAGCCCAACGGCCGGGGCGAGCGCGACTCTCCGCCTGGTTGGCCGATTGGCGATGTCTGGGCCGCGGCGGGGAGCAACAGCAGGCACAGCAGGATTGAGCAGCGCACGTCAGCGCCCCTTCCTTTCTGGGGAAGTTCGGGGAATGGCCTTCAGTTTGAATTGCGGCAGGGCGTCTTCCGTGACCTGGACATGCACGCTGACGCTTTCGTATTCCTTGAGAAACCAGGGGTCGAGCCATGCCTGCGGGGCGAGTTCCTCGAAAGCATAGAGCTTGTAGCCGACGGGCTCCAGGCCAAGGAATTCGAAATGGCCGGCCTTGTCCACGGGCGCGGTGGCGTAGAATTGCTGGATGCCCGCCAGGCTTCCCTGCGGAGCGGCGAGCACGACGGTGGCCACTCCTTGTTCCACCTGACCGACCAGAGGGGCGGGCCCTGCGGTGATCACGATGTCCAAGTCCTCTCGAGTTTCGGGTGTGATTAGCATGCCTCTGCGGACGTCCTTGCTGCCCATGGTCATGGACCTGTAATGGCCGTTCCTTGGTATGGAGTCGCTGAAGATGCTCCAACGGCCCGGGGGCACGTCGATGAGGCGGAACAAGCCCTCGGGGCTGATAGAGCCTGCGCTCACCCGCAGCGAACCCAGTTCCGCCGAGATTACCATCAGGCTCATCTTTGTTGCATCGACGGGTGGAGATCCGACGAAGTGCACTCGACCCTTGAGGTCGACTCCGGCACGGAAAGGCAGGCTCAATTGTGAGATGCCTCCCGTCACGTTCACCTCCTGGCGTGCCGCGTAGCGTTTGCCTTCCACGATGCCCAGGCCCGTGACCACATAGCGGCCGGGAACCAGGGGATTCGATTTCGTCCACTGCCGTGAATCCGCCACGAAAGTTTGAGTGGGGTCCCCATCGGAGCTGTCCGCCGGGGTGATCCAGACAGTGAAGATCGGTGCCGGCTTTGGCTGGGATGCGGGAGTGCCGGCTGGCGCCGGCTCGATGCCGGGCGGCAGTTGCACGAGAACGCTGATCCAGGCGGGCACAACCGGCTGGAGGGACACATCCGCTCCGGTTATTTCGGCGCCTGGACCCAGATCCAGCGCGACCGCATCCGCCTCCGACACACTGGATGGATAGTAAGCGGGGGCGACCTTCGGGCCGGGTTCCCGGCTATCGGGAAACTCCGGGAGAGTCGATGGAGTAACTCGCACGATGTACCGTCCGGGACGCAGGCCGAAGAGGCGGAAGCGGCCGCGATTGTCCAGGTCGGCGCGGCCCACGGCCACCCAGGCCGGTTTCTCGCGGGCCGAATCGTATCTGTAGGCTTGGACCAAGCCGCGCATCATTGCGGAGCCGTCGGCGGATCGTGCGCTGCCGCTGATTGCGCCAAGGGGTACGAGTCCGATGACAAGGCCGGATTTGCTTTCACTGGGGGCGAGCTCAACGACTTGGCCGGCTTTATCCGGCTGGCTGGCTCCGTAGCACATCGTTGCGTAGCCGGGTTTGGCGGCCTGAATCCGGAAGCGTCCGGGCGGCAGGGCGCGCAGCAGGAACTCGCCGTCATCACCGGTGGGCGACATACCCCGCACATCGGAGCGGTCGTCCATTGAGATCGTCACCGCAGCCCGGCGCAGGGGCACGCCGGTTGTCGCGTCCACCACCCGGCCCGCAATCGAGCTGGTGCGCTCCGGTTGAGCGGCGGCCGGGGCGGCTGCCAGGACGAGTAGGATTGTGGCGATCTTGTATCGGTCCATAGCATGCGCCTCGGCGGCGAATTGTGAACATTACTTTGACATGCTCCGCGGGCCAAATGGTTCCACCGAATTCTGACGGATTGGCGAGCTGGCCGTGCGGGATTAGCGGACATCGTCGGCGAGAAAAGCTGCTATCTTCTGCCGGATTTCTTCCTGGGTAAAGCACGGGACCTCAATGGTCTGCTCGCGGCCAGCCGCAACTTCGACCACCTTCAGTTCGCGCAGCAGCAATTGGTTCACCCGGTCGTTGACCAGGCTGCCGCCAAGCATGGCTTCCACCGCGAAGATGTAATACCGGCCCGGAGCGAGCGGTTGCCCCAGCATGGGTTGGCCCCGCACGATGCTACCGATGACATTGACTCCCATGGTCGCGGGCCCGTCAGCGCGAATTGCCTGGATCGCCCAGGTCGTTTTCGATGCGACGCCCGCCCCCTTCAATTCGTAGCGCAGTTCGGCCGATTTGCCCCCTAACTGAATCAGCAGCGGAGACGCCCCGCCTTGCGCAACTTCAATGCTCTGGCCGTCGTTCGGCGCCTCGCCGTATTGCATGGACTCGATCCAGGCCGGGCCCCGGAAGGAGCGATATTCCACGCGCCATCTGCCCGGCGTCAACCCTTCTACTTCAAACGTCCCGTCCGCTGCCTTGACCTGCGCGTTGCGAATCTCCTGGGATTGCTGCCGTGTGTCGATTTCCGTAAAGGAGATCGAGCCTTTGGGCGACTCCGGGGCAGGCAGATCTGCGAAAGACCCGATGCGCATGCGGGGGGCCGGCCGAGCGGTGGCTCCCTCTTCTGTCCGCGGGTCTTCCACTCTCCCTGAGATCCTGATCGCCGGCTCCATCTGCAGGCGGATCGGCGGCGGCGGGGTTGTCCCGACCGTGATCGTCCGCGATCCATACCACGCAGGCTGAGATCTCTGCCCAAGTGGAATCGCTCTCACACGGTAGGTGCCGGGCGGCACCATCGTAATGCGGAATCGCCCCGACTTTCCCTGGACCGAATGCTCCAGGCTGAGATTGCGTCCAGTGGCAGTGTCTTCCGGCTCCAGCAGGACACGGTAAACCTCCGGCGCCGCGGCTCCCGCGGGTGTAACCACCACGCCCCTCACCGTGGTGACGGGCGTTGCTTTCATGCTCAGCTCCAGTTCGATGTTGGCGCCGGAGACCACCGCGATGGAGGTGGCTCCACTCCTCGTTGGGCTGTCCGGATAGAAACTCGGCCGCCAGCCGGCGCCGGGGTCCAGGCCCTCGGGCCCGGTCCTATCCAGCAGGCGCTCCACGGGCAGGGCCTCGCCGCACCGCGTCCACAGTAGATACCGGTCGGGGGCGATGGACGCAATGCGAAACTCACCCTCGTCGTTCGTCTGGCCAAATCCACCCTGGCGCACCGGCAGGCCGCCGAGCGGCACTGTGGTGAGCGAGAGGGTGCAGTTCATCAGCGGTTCCCCGTCATCGCTCAGGATCCGGCCCGAGATCGTGCCTCCAGGGGGCAGTTTGATCACCACGCCCGTGGTTGCCTTGCCGGATTCCACCTGCACCATGACGGCGGCTGGCGTCACGCCCAGCGGCCCCGGATAGGCCTGGTGATTCACCTGTACCGCGTATTGGCCCGGCTGCAGATCCGCTGCGGAGAACTGTCCGGCACCATCCACCTTTAGGTTGGACATCCCGCCCCGGCCGTAGTGCAGCAGCTGAACGGAGGCGCCCCGCACTGGCTCTCCGGTCACCGCGTCCACTACACTGCCGCTCAGCGAGCCCGGCGGCTGCTGCGGTTGCTCCGCGGCCTGGGCCCCAATGTACCCTGGATTCTGCGCCCCGGCTGCCAGGCAGCAGCAGAGGGAAAGCAGCAGGCTGCGCATCTATTGGGTCCGCCTTTCTGCCGCGGCGCCCGGGATCGCCGTCACTTTGATGTCCGGAGCCTGCCCCTCCGCCAGTTCCACCAGCGTGCCTTGACCCGGATAGCCCTTCAGAAACTCCGGATCGAACCAGGCAAGTGGAGTCATCGATTCGAAGGCGTAGATCCGGTAGGAGCCGGGCGTGAGGTTGCGGATCTCGAACTCCCCCTTTTCGTCCACTCCGGACAGCCCGTAGAAGGAGAGGACACGTGCCGCTTCACCCTGCGGCGCGGCCAGGACCGCCGTCGCGAGGCCGCCCTCCACACGGCCGCGAAGTTGCGCCGCGCGGGTGCTCAGCACAATCTCCAGGGAATCGCTGGTCTCCGTAGTGATGACCATCTCTTGAGTGAGGACATCCAGTTTGCCCAGCATCATCGACTGCACATAGCCGTCCCGAGGCACAGGGCGTGCTCCGATATCCCAGATGCCGGGTGGGACATTCTTGATCACAAAGGAGCCGTCCGGTTGCACTTCGGCGCTCCTGGCCCAGGTGGGCACCGGTTCGCCCGGCACCAGATCCACACGCAGGCCGGCGCCGGCATGCGAGCCTGGACCGACAATTCGCAGGTGGCCGGCCAGATTGATGCAGGGTGCGTACACCAGCTCGACCTCGACCAGCCCTCCGGCCAGAGTCACTTCCTGTTGAGCCGCATAGCACTTCCCTTCGAATTCGGCCGAGCTCGAAAGCCGGTACCGGCCCGGCAGCAGGGCCAGCGGCATAGGCGTCGGCCTCGCGTTGGCGGTGATGCTTTGTAGTGGGGCCGCCGGTCCACTGGCAACGTCCCGGATCCAGACCGGTGCGTAGAACCCGGGCCGGTATGGTTGACCTTCCACAGGTCTGGTGGGTTCCTGATTGAC
Organism: uncultured Paludibaculum sp.; assembly: GCF_963665245.1. Classification (NCBI taxonomy): domain Bacteria; kingdom Pseudomonadati; phylum Acidobacteriota; class Terriglobia; order Bryobacterales; family Bryobacteraceae; genus Paludibaculum; species uncultured Paludibaculum sp. Next base: position 1,221,884 of record NZ_OY762267.1, on the reverse strand, counting down.
CCCGGGCGGCAGCTGCGTTCGGACACTCAGCCTGGTGGGCGTCAGGGCCTGCACGGCGATGTCGATATCGCGCACCGTGGCGCCAGGCGCAAGATCCACGGCAACGGCTTCCTGCTGGATCACGCTGGAGGGATGGTACGTGACTGCCGGCACCGGTTGCAGGTCGGGCTCCTCGGGCGAACGGGGCGCGTTTGCATATTGGGCGGGTTCAACGATCTGCCTGGCGGACACGATGTAACGACCGGGCTGGAGGTTCGAGAGGCGGTACCGCCCCCGGTCGTCAATGGGGCTGTCTCGTTTGCGGACCCAGCCTGGTTTGCCGCGTGGGAACTCCTGGCGGTACGCCGTGACGGACGATCCCGTAGGGAGGCCGCCCCCTGCGCCGATGACGGTGCCTGCGATGGTGCTGTAGCGCCAGAGGCGAATCACGAGCCCCGATTTGTTCTCGTTCGGGCCCAGGATGATGACTTGGCCCGGGGACTCGGGCTGGCGGGCGCCATAGGTCATTCCGGCATATCCGGCTTTCGACGCGTGGATCACATATTCGCCGGGCGGCAGCGCGCGCAGCACGAAATTGCCATCGGCGGCCGTCGGCGCCATGCCGCGAATATTCGGCCGGCCTTCCACCATAATGTTCACAGTCACCCGGTTCAGCGGCGCGCCTGTCGCGGCGTTCACTACCTGTCCCGCAATGGAACCGTTGCGCTCCGGCTGGGCGGCCGCCGTGCCGATTGCCAGGATTAATGCGCTAACGAGATACTTATACCGGACTATTCGGTTGCGTTGCGGCTTCATTTCCTTCGCATTTACTATGACACCGGTCGCGCAATTGGGGAAGGGGGGTAGGCTCGGAATTCCGGCCGGTCATCCTGCATTTACTTCGCTTCCCCAGTCAGGAACTCCGCTACGACGCGCTGCACATCAGCCGGCGACAGGCACTTCACGGCAACCGTCTGCTCGCCGCCGGGGAGGATTTCCGTGGGTTCCACCAGGCGGATCAGCAATTCCAGGGCCCGCTCATTCACCATGCCGCCATACGACTGCTCCAGCGCGAGGAAATAATAGCGGCCGGGCGCGAGCGAGTTCGCCGCATTGGGTTGGCCCGGCAGGCCGCTGCTGACGAACGTTTGGTTGCCGCCGCCCTCCCGCACCACCGGCACCGCCTGGACCATCCAATTGCTCCTGGCTGACGTCGACGGCGGGTCCTTTAGTTCGAACTTCACCGTAGGCGGTTTGCCTCCGAGAACCAGGCGCAACACGCCAGCCGCTCCCTGGCCCACCTCGATCTGTTGATCCTGTGCCGGAGCATCCCCATACTGCACGCTCTCCACCCAGGCCGGCCCCCGATACGACTGATAGCGTACCCGCCACCGGCCCGGTGTCAGGCCCGAGACCCGGAATGTCCCGTCCTGGGCATTCACTTCGCCGGCCCGCGGACCCAGCGCGCTAATGCCCTCCACGGGCGTCAATGTGACGGATCCCTTGATCGGCGCCACATTGGGCATAGGGCTGGGGCCGCCCGGGCCACTGACGATGCGTACGCCCTCGGTACCCTCCTGGCCTCCCTGTTCACCGCGCGGATCCTCCACCTTGCCCGTAATGGTCACCGAAGGTTGAAACTGAACCGCCAATGGCGGAGGAGCCACGGACCCTACGCTGACAGGCATCTCCGCTGTGCTCGCGTTGTCCGGAACTCCGTCCTGAATGGTGCCGGATAACCGGTAGCTGCCCGGTGGCACCATCGTAAAGCGGAAGGTATTGTTGCCCCTGACCATGGCGACCGAGGCTGGCTGCTGGACGCTTCCTCCTCCCTCGGCATCGAGAAGCTGGAGCATCGGCGGGTTCGTCCAACTTACGCCGGGCGCGGCCGTCACCACACCCGTCACCGTGCTCACCGCCACGGGCTTCATATGGAACTCGACCTTCACCTCGGCTCCGGCCGTGACGCCGAAGGCGGGGGTGCCTCCGCCCTCTGGCCTGTCGGGATAGTAGGCCGTCTGCCACGTTTCGCGCGGGTCGAACCCTTCGGGCCCCACTATGCTCAACAGGTTCTCCGCCGGCAACACTTCCTGACACTTCGCCTGCAGCACGTAGCGGTCCGGAGCCACGGGGGCCAGGCGGAATTCCCCTTTGTCGTTGGACTGCCCAAATGCCACGGACTGTACCGGTACCCGCCCCATCGGCGACTGCATCAGCATCAGACTGCAGTTCGCCAGCGGCTCTCCGCCATCATCCAGAACCCGGCCCGAGACGACGCCGGGTGGCGAGAGGGCCACCGTGAGCCCCTTGGTCTCCTTGCCTGGCAGGACTTCCGCGGTGACGCCCCCTTGCGGCAGGCCCAGCGGCCCGGGATAGTTGGGATGCAGCGCCTGCACGTAATACTGGCCCGGTGGAAGCTCGCTCGCCGAGAACTGGCCCGACGGGTCAGCGCTGGCCGATCGCACGCCCGCCCCCGCGCCAACGCCGTACAGCATCAGATGCGCCTCGCGCACCGGTTCGCTGGTGACCGCGTCGACCACCCGGCCGCTGAGGGACCCCGGCAGTTGCGGCGCCTGCCGCGGACCGTTGGTCTGGAAGAATGGATCCTGCTGTGGTCCTGCCCACAGGACGAAGTTCATAGCGACCAATGCGAGGCTCCGCATTTCAGCGCCCCTTCCTCGCACTGCCGGATCCCGGGATCGCCTTGACCTTCATGTCCGGAGCGCGGCCTTCGCCCAACTCCACCAGCGTCCCGCTCTCGGGATAATTCTTCAGGAATTCAGGATCGAGCCAAGCCTGCGGGGCCATCTCCTCGAAGGCGTATATCCGGTAAACACCGGGCGTGAGCGCGCGAAACTCGAAGCCGCCATTTTCGTCGACTCCTGAAACCGCGTAGAAGCTGAGGACACTAGCCAGTTCGCCCTGAGGCGCCGCGAGTATGGTCGTGGCAAACCCCTCTTCCACGCGGCCGCGCACTTCCGCTCCACGTGTACTCACCACGATGTCGAGCGGCTCGCGCGTCTCCGGCGTGATGAACATATCCTTCGTCAGGACGTCCATCTTGCCCAGCATCATCGACTTCAGATAGCCGCCCTTGGGGATCGGCTCGACTACGATGTCCCACAAGCCCGGCGGCACGCCCTTCAATACGTACGATCCGTCGGCCTGCACCTTCGCGCTCTCCAGCGCCGTCGGTGCGTTCTCCCCGGACACCAGCCCCACGGTCATGCTCGACACCGGGCCTGCGTTCGGTCCCGTCAGCCTCACATGGCCTGCCAGGTTGATGCATGGTGTCAGCCTGAGCGCCACTTCGACCGACCCGCCGGTAATAGAGATCTCCTGCCGCGCTGAATAGCGCTTCCCCTCGGCCTCCGTCACACTCGAGAGAACATAGCGGCCCGGAAGCAGCGCCTGCGCCTGGTACCTTTGTTCGCTGCCCGCGCTCATGGGCAGCGGCTGCCCGCCCGTCGAGGATCCCACACGCTGCAGCCAGACCGGTAAGTACATGTGCGGAGAGAGTGTGCCGCCGTTCGATGCCACAAATTTCTGCTCCAGTTCCGGAGGAACCTGAACCTGGACGCTCAGTCGCACTGGAGCCATCTCCTGGATGGCGACATCCACGTCCGTCATTTCCGAGCCGGGCTTCAGTTCGAACGCGCGCGCCTCCGCGTCGATCATCGTGGCGGGATGGTAGGTCAGCACAGGGATCGACCGCTGCTCCGTCTCGGCGGCTCCTCCGGGCGTCATCATTCTCGGCGGCCAGTTCTGGTTGTGCCGAGCGGCCACAATGTACTGTCCGGGCATCAGGTGGAATATGCGGTAGTGACCTTGATCGTCGGTGTTGGCCCCGCCGGCGAAAATCCAGTCCGGCTTACCGCGGGGAAACGCCCGCCGGAACGCCTGCACATAGGCGCCCGATGACGGTGCGCCTCCGACCGCCATCACTGACCCGGCTATCGCCGAAAGTTGCGGCAGCCGGATGATCAGCCCGGATTTGTTCTCATCCGCCCCGACTGCGATCACCTGTCCGGGACCGCCCGGCCGGCGCGCTCCATAGTCCACGGCCGCATACCCGGTCTTGAAGGCGCCTATGGTATAGCGGCCCGGCGGCAAGGCTCTCAGTAGGAACCGTCCATCGCCGTCGGTAGGAGCCGTGCCCATTACGTCCTCGCGACCCTCCATCACGATGATCACTGTCGCGCGCCGCACCGGAGCTCCGGTGGTCTCGTTCAGCACGCGCCCCGCGATCGAGCTGTTCCTCTCCGGTTGGGCGCCGGCTATCCCGGCTGCCAGGATAACCGCCGTCAATATGGAACAAAACCTGAATATTCGGACGCAGTCCGGCTGCATTTTCTAAACATTTACTATGACACCGGCAGGCCGCCGCGGGGTTCCAACTATGTTGCATGAATCATCCCCCGCAACATCGCCCGCCCGATGGGCAACCCAATTGGTGATATGACGTATGGGATGCAGCGACGCACTTTACTTCGAACAGCGGCCGGAGCCGTGGCGGGCTTCGCCGCCGCGGTGCGCCCGGCCCTGGCGGCCGATGCCGACATCGAGATCACCCCTCGGGCCGACGGCGAGACCATCAGCCCCCACATCTATGGCCACTTCATCGAACACCTGGGCACCGTCATCTACGACGGCATCTGGGTGGGCCGCAATTCGAAGATCCCCAACATCGATGGCATCCGGCTGAAGTTCGTCGAGGACATGAAACGCATCGCCGTCCCCAACCTCCGCTGGCCCGGCGGCTGCTTCGCGGACGGCTACCACTGGCGCGACGGCATCGGTTCGGCCTCCGCCCGCCCCCGTACCTACAACTACTGGCAGGCCAGCCTGCCGCCCGGCCTCGACCACACCGAGACCAACGAGTTCGGCATCCACGAGTTCATGCGCCTCTGCCGCCTCACGGGCGCCGAGCCCTACCTCGCCGCCAACGTCGGCTCGGGTTCCCCCAAGGAATTCCACGACTGGGTCCTCTACTGCAATGCGCCCGTCGGCACCGTCTCTCTCGCCTCCGAGCGTGCCGCCAACGGCGACAAGGCCCCCTTCGGCGTGAAATGGTGGGGCGTCGGCAACGAATCCTGGGGCTGCGGCGGCATGATGAACCCCGGCGAGTACGCCACCCTCTATCGCCGATTCATCACGCAGTTTCCTGTATACGAACCGAAGCCTTACCTCGTCGCTGTCGGTCCGCGCGGACACTCCAAGGACATGGACCTCGGCTGGACCACCGGCTTCTTCGAGAACATGCTGCCGCAGCACCGGGCCAAGGTCGACGGCTACTCCCTCCACTTCTACACCGACTTCCGGAACACCAAAGAGAAAGTCGGCCGCTTCGACGCCGCCGGCTGGTACGACGTCATTCGCGAAGGCCTGCGCACGGAAGAGGTCATCGAGAAGCACTGGGCCGCGATGGGCGCCTACGACAAGGCCCACCACACGAAACTGATCGTCGACGAATGGGGCGTCTGGTATCCACCAGGAGAAGAAACGGCGCCCAACCACCTGCTCAGCCAGCCTCTCACCCTGCGCGATGCCCTGCACACGGCGGTCTCCTTTGATGTCTTCAACCGACAAGCCGGCAAGATCGCCATGGCCAACGTCGCGCAGACCATCAACTGCCTGCACTCCCTGTTCCTGGCGCAGGGGGACCGCTACGCCCGCACCCCCGTCTATCACGTCTTCGAGATGTATCGCGGCCACATGGGCGGCCGGTTGGCCCAACTCAACATCCGGACCCCCGAACGCAAAGTGCCCTCGCGCAATGGCACGGCCACCATGGCCGGTCTCTCCGGCTCAGCCTCAACGAAAGACGGCCGGATGTCGATCTCCCTCACGAATCCATCGCTCGACGACTCGGTCTCCTGCCGCATCCGCCTCACCGCCGGCTCGGCCTCCGAAGCCCGGGCCACCGTGCTCACCCACCCCGACAAGGCGGCCCACAACACTTTTGACCGCCCAGACGAAGTGAAGCCTGCGGCCTTGCCCGTCACGGTGAGAGGCGGCAGTGTGGAAGTCACACTACCGAAACAGTCGGTAGTCTCCATCGAATTAAGAATCGCCTGAGCCGCAAGCCCGGGCGGGGTGGCAAATCTGGTGTAATCAGAAGCGGTTCCGAAGGGCAGTGAATCCCCTCGGAACTGCACCTTTCATCCCATGAAACTCCCTCTTCTCCTGACCCTCCTCGCGGCCCTGGGTCCGCTACCCGCCCAAACCCCCGTACCCGCGAAAAACCGTATGGTTGTCGTCATCAGCCTCGACGGTTTTCCGGCCTATGCCTTTGACGATCCGAAATTGCCCGCCCCCACGCTGCGCAAGCTGATCGGCGAAGGCGCCTGGGCCAAACGCATGACCACGGTGAATCCCAGCGTTACCTGGCCCAACCACACCTCCATCGTCACCGGAGTCCTTCCTGGCGAACACGGCCTCTTCTACAACGGGACTCTGACCGCCTCCGGTACGCCGCCGGTTCACAAAGTGGAGCCCTGGATCGAGAAGGAGAAGATGGTCCACGCCGTCACGGTCTATGACCAGGCCCAGAAGGCCGGTCTCACCACCGCGCAGGTCGATTGGGTCGCCATCCACAAGGCAAAGACCATTACTTGGGCCTTTGAGGAAGTGCCTTCCGTCGACGGCGTGGTGGAAAAAGAGATGATCGCGAAAGGCCTCGTCACCGCCCAGGAGGTCGAGCAGTTCCGGCAGACAAACATCTTCCGCCGCGACCAGATCTGGGCCGACGCCGCGAGCTACATCATCCGCGAGCACAAGCCCAACCTGATGCTGTTCCACATGCTGAGCCTGGACTCCACGCACCACACCTATGGACCGAAGACCCTGGCCGGCACAGCGGCCATCGCGTTCCTGGACGGCCAGGTGGCGCGCATCCTCGAAGCCATCCGTAGCGCGGGCATGACCGATCGCACCACGGTAATCGTCGTCTCCGATCACGGCTTCAAGAAATACAGCAAGCAGATCCGCCTGCTGCCGGCGCTCGCCGCGGCGGGCATCTCCTCCGGCGTGCAGGTGATTCCGGAAGGCGGTACGGCCATGATTTATCTCGATCCGGCCCGCGCCGCGGAACTGGCGCCCAAGGTCCGCGAAGCCATCGCGGGTGTCGAAGGCGTGACACAGGTCGCCGGGCCTAAGGAGTTTCCGTCATTGGGCTTCCCCGATCCCGCCAAGGATCCGCAAATGGCCGACCTGGTCGCGGCGGCCCGAGACGGCTACGCCTTCACGAACACGCCCGGCGGCGCAGCCTCCACGGAAGTGCCGCAAATCGGTGGCAGCCACGGCTTCCTGAACTCCGAAGAGGACATGGATGCCATCTGCATCGCCTCCGGCTATGGAATCAAGAAGGGCGTGACGATCGATCGGATTCGCAATCTCGATGTCGCCTCGACCATCGCCAACCTGCTGGGCGTCAAGCTGCCCGATGCGAAGGGCCGGGTCGTCTCTGAATTCCTGCAGTAGAGGCGTCGGCGCCGCGCTTGAGAGATTAACAAATGCCTCATGGTGGGAGTGCAGGCTTCGTGTTAGGTTATGGGACATTGAGGAATTTGCCAGGGCTATTCCGGCTGGGTGTCTGATAGCACCGATCATGCCAGATGGGGGACTGGAGTGAGGAGTCCAGCGTGAACCTTTCGGACCGAAGCCGGTATCCACTCTCAGCACGGGACGAGCAGTTCCGGAGGGCTGTCGCCGACTCCCAGGCCGGCTACTTTCTGATCGATCGGGATGGCAAGTTCGTCTGGGTCAACGGCGCATGGCTCCGCATGCATGGTTTTTCCGACGCGTCGAGTGTGATTGGCCGGCACTTCAGCCTGACGCAGGTGGGCGATGACCTGGCGGATGCAAATGAAGTTGTGAAGCGGGTGCTGTCCGGGCAGTCAGTGGCGGCCAGCCACTTCACGCGACGCATGGCGGATGGGCGAGTGGGGCACCACACGTTCGCGGCCAATCCGGTGGTGCAGGACGGTGTGGTGCTGGGGCTGGAGGGATTCCTGATCGACAAGACGGCATTCGAGGAACTGGAAGAGCTTCACAGTCTACTGTTCGACCAGATGCTGGATGGGTTTTCCGTCCTGGAGCCCGCACTGGACGATCAAGGTCTTGCGGTGGATTTTCGCCTCGTGGAGGTCAATCCTGCCCTGACACGGCTCGTTGGATTGCCAGCCGATCGCATTGCCGGCAGGATGGCGAAGGAGATCTTTCCCTGGTTTGACCGGGAACTGGTTGAAGCGGGTGCCGCGGTGTTGCGGACTGGCGAGCCGGCCAGTCTTCAGGCGAGCCTTCCGAGGCCGGAACGGTTCATCGAGATTCAGCTATTCCGCGTCAGCGGCGGCCGGCTGGCCATGATGCTGCATGACACCACGAAGCGCCAACAGGCAGAGGCGACGCTGCGAGAGAACGACAAGCTGCTGCGGGACACGCAGGAGATTGCAGGACTCGGCAGCTACGTTCTGAACATACCGGCGGACCGCTGGACAAGCTCCGAGGTACTCGATCGAATCTTCGGGATCGACGCGAACTTCCAGCGGAGTGTTGATGGATGGCTCGGCCTGGTCCACCCGGACTTCGTGGAGGTCGCCAGGGCGCACTTTCTCAATCACGTTTTGGCACACAAGGGCCGGTTTGACCTGGAGTACCCGGTGGTCCGGCCGAGTGACGGGCGAGTTGTCTGGGTGCATGGGCAGGGCGAAGTTCAGTTTGGCCCCGGTGGCGAGCCGCTCCAGATGATCGGCACGATCCAGGACATTAGTGAGCGCAAGCAAAACGAGTGGGACCAGGAACAGGCGGTTGCGTTTCTGCGCCTGTTGAACACGGCGACCGACCTCGATGAGCTCCTGCGCAGCGTGACCGACCACCTGTGTTCGATCACGGGCGTGCAGTCAGCCGCGATTCGCCTTGGGGACGAGGACCTGTTTCCGTATCGTTATGCTCTGGGGCTGCCGGAACTCTGGATGTGCCCGCGAGACGGGATGAATCGGGAGCCGGCGGAAGTGCATCAAAGCTGCCTCTGTGGGATGGTGCTCGCTGGGCGATCGTCAGATAACGTCTTGCCCTGTGTGCGCCGTAACTTCAGCGCGGACGGCGCCTTCTGGTCGAATCACTCCGCAGCCGTGCTTCTCCAGCAGGATGGTGTTGCGCGGTCGGCCGTCTTGCGGCCCGACTGTCCGTTACAGGCATTTCAATCGACTGCGCTCATCCCGCTGCGCTTCGGCGGACGGACGTTAGGGCTGATCCAACTCGGTGATACGCGGCCGGACCGGATCGCCGAGAGAATGATTCCGTTTCTGGAACGGATGGCGGCCAGTTTGGCCATTGCCATAGAACAGAGAACCGTTCAGGCGGCGCTGCGCGACAACGAAGAGCGCTACCGGATGATTTCGGAGAACACCGGCGATATTATCTGGCTCTATGACCTAAAGGCCCAGCGCTTCACGTACGTCAGCCCATCGGGTCTCCGGTACGGCGGGACGACGATAGAAGAGCTGTTGAGCAGACCCGTGCGAAAGGTGCTGAGCCCGCGGTCGTATGAAGTTGCCGCTCGCAATGTGAAGGCCCGCATCGCGGCTGTCGAGGCCGGCGACCTGACCGCAGTGCACGCTTCGGACGAGCTGGAGCTGGTACGTCCGGACGGCGAGGTGGTGGATACGGAAGTTGTCACGACACTGCTCATGAACACACAGGGGCAGGTTTGCAGGGTTCTAGGCGTCAGCCGCGACATTACCGAGCGCAAACAGGCCGAAGCGCGCCTGATGCAGGCCCAGAAGATGGAGTCGGTGGGGCGGTTGGCCGGCGGAGTGGCGCACGACTTCAACAACCAACTCACGGTGATCAATGGTTATAGCCAACTGATGCTGGCCACCATACCCTCTGACAGCTCGTTGCGGAAGCACGTCGAGCAGATCTACGCGGCAGGCGAACGCGCAGCCAGCCTGACCCGCCAGTTGCTGGCATTCAGCCGCAAGCAGATGATGCATCTGCAGGCGTTGAACCTGAACCGTGTTGTACTCACGCTCCATCCGATGTTGACGCGTCTGGTGGGCGAAGACGTGGAGGTGCGGGTGACGCCCTTCGCGGGCGCTGCCGTCGTGCGGGCCGATCTGCACCAGATTGAGCAAGTAGTGATGAACCTGGCCGTGAACGCCCGCGACGCGATGCCTGCCGGCGGAGTGCTCTCCATCGAGATTTCCGTCGTGGATTGCCATGAGCCGCCTTCGGCCGAGCGTCTGGACGCTCGCGCGGGGCGCTTCGTCCGGATGGCGGTGAGCGATACCGGCCACGGCATGGACGAGGCGACCCGCATGCGGATTTTCGAGCCATTCTTCACCACCAAGGAGGTGGGTAAAGGCACGGGGCTGGGGCTATCCACGGTGCAGGGTGTCGTGTCGCAATCGGACGGCTTCATCGAGGTGACGAGCGAGCCGGGGACCGGCACCACCTTCGAGATCTTCCTGCCTGCCTTGGCCTCGCCATCACCCGGAGCATTGCCGGCCGCGCAAGGCCTGGCGCCGACCGGCTATGAGAGAGTGCTTGTCGTGGAGGATCAGCCTGCGGTGAGGGACTTTGCCGTTCAGGTCTTGAGTTCCTACGGGTACCAGGTGATTGGTGCATCGAGCGCGAAAGAGGCCATGGAGATCGCCCGGAACTGCCCGGACCAGATCGATCTTCTTCTCACCGATGTCGTGATGCCCGAGATGGGCGGCGTGGAGTTGGCCAAATGCCTGCAGGCGCTATATCCGAGGATGCAACGGCTGTACATGTCGGGTTACAGCGGGGCGGCCATCTCGGAGCATCGCCAACTGGGCTCGCTGGAAGACTTCATTCAGAAACCCTTCAGTCCCGAGCAACTCGCGGTCAAGGTGCGCGCCGTATTGGGTGAGATGGGCTGAGGGGCTCCTCCTGGCACGTGACCTCGTTCCGACGGTGTGGACAGAAAGACCGGCTGAGGTGTATCCGAGGCGCACCGGAAGACCGGCACGTGGACCGGGTGGCCTCAGAACCCAACGGCCTTGAGGATCTCCTGAAGATCTTCCTTGCTGCGTGAGCCACTGAGAAAGCGCACCACCTGGCCGTTTGCATCGATGATGAAAATGGTCGGGATCGACCGAATTCGATATAGGCTGTGGACCTTCCGGCCGGAATCGTCCAGGGTAGGGAAGGAGAGCGCGGCCTCGTTTGAATACTCCTTTGCGATGCCCTTGCCCTCGTCGTTGATCCCGTATATGTGGAGACCCTTCTTGCCGAGCCTGTCGTATATGTCCGCCAGACCCGGCAACTCGCGGCGGCAGGGCCCACACCAGCTCGCCCAGAAGTTCAGCAGCACCACTTTGCCACGCAGGTTGGAGAGCCGGACCTTCTCGCCCTCCAGCGACTTCAGCTCGAAGTCCGGAGCCGGCTTGTTCAGCAGCAACGACCCGGTCTGGCCGGGGATGGGCACCGCGTCCACCCGCCTGGCATTCTTCGGCGGCACGAACTCGAAGGTGGACTCGGGCACCCCGTCGTCCCAACGGAAGCTGGTGTACTCCATTGTCATTCGGAGCAGCGTTCGCTCGCCGTTCCGGGTTCGCGTGTTTGCCCATACCAGATGTCCGATGTCGAGGGTCTCCGGCTGCACCGCCATCTCTATGTAGATGCGGCCCTCTTCCGGATCCTCTCTCGACATCACCCTGATGAGCGGCCACTTGTCCTTGCGGCCCTCGTACCTCACCGGCGCCAGGCCGTTTTGATCCGCACTCTCGGCCCGCTTGAACATGTTCGCCAGCCCCGGGACGACCATCCGCGAGAAGGTCTCTGCCAGGTCCCGCTCGCTGTCCGAGTCGTTGTCACCGTTCTCCGCCTTGTCGTCCTCCAACTGCGCACCCTCCTCCTCGGTGAACTGCTTCAGTTTGGGCACGTAAGCCCAACTCTTCTGGCCGTTGGCGATGAGGAGGTACTCGTCCTTCTCGTCGGCCTCAATGCGCAGGAACGATTTGCCTTGCAGGCCGACGGCCAGCTTGAATCTTGCCTTTGACAGAATCCGGGCCGGGTCTGTGCCCTTCTGCCCCTCCAGAAGGAGCGACCCTTCCATCGAGTAGCGTTTTGCCGCCTGCGCGCGGGCGGCGACGCTTTTGATTATCTTACTGAGTTCGATTTGCCCCAAATCCTGGGCCCGAGCGACAGGAAAGAATATGGCGAAGGAAAGTACTACGGAAACTGCTCTCACAAGACACCTCGGATAATGACCGGATTGCTCATTATCCGAGGAATTCACACTCCTGCGCAATTAGCGGGTTTGCAGATGCTTGTACAAATGGTGGACGAAGGCCAGGTTGTCGCTCTGCACATAGTGCATGGCGGCGCCCATGCGCGAGAAGCTCTTGCAGAAACGCAGGTAGTAGGCGGGGTTCGTCTTGGGCGGTTCCCCCTTGGTCCAATCCCAGCCGCCGCCGTCCTGCAGATCGACCACGTAGATAGTCAGCCCGCTCACGGTTGGCCGGCCTGCCTGCAAGCGCAGATTATTTACGCAGCTCAGCGTCTTCTCGAACACCTGGGGGGCCATGATGGCGGAACCGATGGAGAGCACCACTCCGTTGTCCAGCGACTCGGCCGAGTCGCCGAACAGGCGGAAATCCAGTCCGGCCGCGCGGCCGATCACGGCCCCGTCGAACATCGGGTGGTTGGAGATGATGTCGTAGCCGATGCCGGGGTGCACCGTAGCCGGGATGCCGTGACGGAAGGCTTGTGCGAGGATCGACGCGTGCTTCCATTTGTGCTCGATGGTGATTCGGCCGGTGGGCAGGTTGTGCCTCTGCATCAACCGCAGCAGGTCGGCTCGCGCGCCTGTCAGGGGATGGCTGGGTTCACTTGCAATGGCCCGTTCCAACTCAGGGGCAGATGGCAGCGTCACGCCGTCCTCCCAGATGAACCGGCCCAGCGAGACGCCGTACCCTTCACCGCGTAACGCGCCGGCCAGCAGCGCCAGATGGATATTGCGGCCCGTCTCATCCCATGCGCCGAACGTGCCCGTGGCTACATTCTCCTCCACGCTCTCGGTGGAGCGGCCCAGCCAGGAGTACTCCCAGTCGTGAATCGTGCCCGCGCCGTTCGTGCACACGTGGGTCAGCCAGCCGGAGGCCATCATCTTCTCGAGGATCAGCGCGGAGCCGTTGCGCAGGAGATGCGCGCCGTACATCAACGCGACTCCGGCGCCGCGCTCTCGTGCCGTCTGAATCGTCTTGGCGCACTCCGCCGTGGCCTGATCGATCTCGGGGGGGCAGCCCTTGGGCTCGGCGTCTGGCGGAACAAGGATCTGTTCTACTTGCGTGAGGCTTTTCCGGGTGGCGAGTGGGTAGACTTTCAGGGTCTCCCAATTCAAACTGGCAGGCTTCAATACACGGGTCCTTTCTGACCCTCCAGTATCTCAGGCCAGGGGGCAGCCGTGGCACAACGGTGGTTCCGAAGCTTCCACCTGAAGTGTTGTATGGGCAATGCCGAAGCGGTTGCGAAGGCTCTCGTGGACTACGCCGAGAAAGCGGTTGTCCAGGCGCTCGTGGTTCACGACCAAATGCGCGGTGAGGGCGGACTCGGTTGTGCTGAGACTCCAGACGTGCAGGTCGTGCGCGCCGGTCACGCCAGGCATGGCCAGCAAGGCGGCTCGCACCTGGGGCAGGTCGATGTTGGCCGGGACGCCATCGGCCACCATGCGCCACGACTCCACACAAACCGGCCAGCTGCTCTTCAGGGTCATGGCCACGATGGTCAGGGCAAGCGCTCCGTCGATCCATCGCCAACCGGTGACGGCGCTGATGCCGGCTCCGACGAGGACGGCCAATGAGACGCCTGCGTCGGTCGCCATGTGCAGATAGGCGGCGCGGGTGTTCAGATCGTGCTCCGAGCCTTTGTGGAGGCTCCAGGCGGTCCAGCCATTGACCAGCAGAGCGGCCGCCGCGGTGACCATCACCACGCCGTATTTCATCGGGTTCTGGTCGTTCCAGTGGGTCACCGCCTCCCAGGCGATGAAGCCGAGCGTGCCCAACAGGACGACGGCGTTCACAAAGGCGCAGATGGCCGTGAGGCGGCGGTGGCCGTATGTGCGTTCCGAAGTGGCGGGCAGGCGAGCGGCGGCACGGGCACCCCAGGCCAGCAGCAGGGAAAGGGTGTCGCTCAGGTTATGCGTGGCGTCAGCGAGCAGCGCGGCCGAACCGGTCCAGGCACCGACGGCAAATTCACCCGCGACGAGCAGCCCATTCCACACGCTGCCCCAGGCGAAGGCCGAATCCGAGTGCGAGTGCGAGTGATGATGGTGGTCGCTGCAGGACATCCTGTGCTCCTCTCTTCCTTATATACCCTATACCCCTATCCTGCGCCGTGAGAACACGAATGTCAATGGATACCCCCTGGGGCTATTGAAAGAAAAGGCGGCGCACCCGGTGAGGTGCGCCGCCCTGATTGGTTTGGTGGATTGCCAGCTAGAAGTTAAAGCGAAGACCGAACTGCATGGTGCGAGGGTCGGTTGCGCTTGTGATCTGGCCAAAGTTGGAGGCGCCCATTGTGGTGCCGACGCCCCACCAGGACATGTGGTTGGGCGCGTCGTAGAACTCGGCGCGGAACTGCAGGCTCGTCGTCTCGTTGAAACGGAAGAACTTCTGCAGCGACGCGTCCCAGTTGTTGACACCCGGTCCGATGATGACATTGCGGCCGAGGTTGCCGAACGTGCCGGCGTCCGGCATTGTGAAGGCCGAGGTATTGAACCACTGTAGGCGTTGCCCGCCGCCCTGGCTCCAATCGCCGATGACCTGGGGCCGCTGGCTGGTCTGGCCGATGCCGGCCTGATCGGGGTTGATGCTCAGGTTGAGTGGGGTGCCGCTTTGCAGCGTGGTGACGCCGGAGACCTGCCATCCGCCCAGCGCTTTCTTGTACCATTCGGCACCGGTTCTCCAGAAGGGCAGGGGATAGATGTAGCTAAACACGAAGACGTGCGCGCGGTGGTACGTCGCCAAGCCGCGTTCCGCCTTGAAGTTGTAGCTGTCCATCGGGTTCTCATTGTAGGCACTGGCATCGGTGATGGCGCGGGACCAGGTATAAGCGAGGTTCAGCAGGCCGCCGCCCTTCATCTGCCGCTTCACGGAAGTCTGCAGCGAGTTGTAGATGAAGTTGGAGCCGGTGATGTACATGTTGATGTTGGCGTAGCCGGGGTAAGGACGCAGCGCGTTCGTGTTGACGCCCGGGTTCTTCTGCAGCGTCCCGGCGGGCAACTGGTTGTAGTTCACCGTGCGGGCCAGGTTCGCGGCGCTGGAGCCGACAAAGGCGACATCCAGGGTGGTCATCGAGTCGACCTTGTGCTGAACGCCGAAACTCCAGTTCATAATTCGCGGCACCTTCATGTCGGGGAAATGGGAGTTGGAGATGGCGGCCGGATAGCTGAGGCGGCTGCCGCCCGTCGGATTCTCGATGTTGGCGTCGTAGATATCGGACTGGGAGATGAACGGCGGATTATTGATGGCGCTGAATAGGAAGTTACCTTCCACGCGCTCATAGAACACGCCATAGCCACCACGAACAACCGTCTTCTGCTTGCCGGTAAGGTCCAGGGCGAAGCCCAGGCGCGGACCCCAGGTGCCCCAATACTTGTCCGCCGTTTCTTTCGGAATGCCGCGGAACAGAGCCAGGACAGCCGGATCGCTAGTCTGGGTTATGCGCTGCTTGGCGACTTCTGGGAACTCGGTGCCACCCAGAACCAAGCCGTTATACGGGTCGTAGTTGCCTGCCATGATCTGACCGTTGGCGGGGTTGATCGTGGGCGCTTTGCTCCGGTCGTAATACTGTGGCAGCCACATCACGCAGTTCTGCAGGGCACAGTATTGCGGCTGCATGTACTGATAGCGGAAGCCCATGTTGATGGTGAGCCGGGAGTTGACCTTCCAGTCGTCCTGCACATAAGGCTCGATCTGCGTGAAGCGGTACCACCCCTCGCGGTTCGTATTGGCTTCGGTGTACTGCGAGAAGTTGCCCAGCAGCGCATCGCCCATGGCATTTCCGGTGGAGTTGGAATGGCCTGTCGCGTAGGTGATCGACCCGTTCACGGCCGGCCAGTTGTCCTGATTCTTGCGGCTACGCATGATCAGGATGCCGGCTTTCAAGTTGTGGTTGCCCAGGAACTTCGAGAAGTCGTCCTTAAAGTTGAACAGCCGGTTGAAGTTGTTCCAGTTTACATTGGACGCGTTCAAGGCGTTATAGCCCGCGATGCTGACGGTCGGGATGGTATTGTTCGTGCCGTAGACCATGGGCAGGGTGATGCCTTGGCCGGCCCGCGTGTAGTCGTTCAGGAACACCGGATTGGCGGCGAAGTCGCCCTGCAGGATGACGTTTCCGCTGAACGAGGCCTGGAACGTGTTCACCGTCGTGGCGTTGGCGATATAGGTCCACTGCGCCTTGGTGTTGGTGCCCGGGATCTTGCGTGTATAGGTCACCAGGGAGGTGAGGTTGTTCAGGTTGGTGTAGTAGTCGTGCAGGAAGTGGACGGAGATCTGATTCTTGTTGCTGATAATGTAGTCGCCCTTGATGAAGTACTGGGTTGCATCGTTGGGGGCGGTGGTGGGGAAGACGAAGTTCCCCCCGGAACCGGTGAAGTTGGCAGCCGGGAAGTTCTGGATCAGCCGTGACATATTCTTGCTGATGCGGGTGCTGGGAATGATCCCATTGGGGAACGCGGCGCCGGTGGAGGGATCCTTGGGCCAGGCGGACGAGGCCAGCCCTGAGAAGTTGCCGTCGCGCAGGGCCTGCGTCGGGACCACCCAGGTGTTGATGGCGCCCTGGCGCAGCCGTTTGAACTCCATGCCACCGAAGGCGAACAGCTTGCTCTTGTCGCTGTTGAACTTGCCCGGGATGTACACCGGGCCGCCGAGGTTCCAACCGAAGTTGTTGAAACGCAACTTCTGTTTGGTGATGGCGTTGAACGCGCGGGCATCGAAGGCGTCGTTACGGACGAACTCGTAGGCGCCGCCGTGGAAGTCCTTGGTGCCGCTCTTCATGGCCAAATTGATGATGGCGCCGGCATTCTGGCCGTATTCGGCGCTGTAGTTTGTGGTGAGAACCTTAAATTCGGCGATGGCGTCCGGGTTGATGTTCACGAAGTTGTTGCCGCCGCCACCGTTATCCTTGTTGTCGACACCGTCGATGTTCCAAGAGAATGTGTCGGTGCGCGACCCGTTAGCGGACTGGGCACTCATGTTGGACCCGTAGCCGCCAAATAGATCCATGGCCGACCGGTTTGTCGTGGAGACGCCAGGAATCAGTGAAAGAAGTTGGGTGAAGTTCCGGCCGTTGAGTTGAAGATTTGTGGCCTGCTGGCCCGTGATCAGGCGGCCCACTTCGCCAGAACTGGTCTCGACCTGGGCTGAGTCGGCGTTCACGGTGACGGATTCGTTCACCCCGCCGACCTCAAGTGTGATTTCGACGTCGGGTTTGGCGTTTACCGCCACGACGACATTCCTCTGCGTGGTCTTCTTGAAGCCGGCGGCTTCGGCCGTCACCTCATAGACCCCGATGGGAATGCTCGGTACTACCCAGTTGCCCGACTCATTGACTGCGGCGTTCCTGATCTGGCCAGTAGCCACCTGAAGGACCGTAATTTTGGCTGTTGTAACCACGGCGCCCGACGAATCGTGCACCGTGCCCGAGATTTGTTGGGTTGTGGATTGAGCCCAAAGGGCGATGGCAGACATTGCCAGAGTGGTCAGTAATTGGACCGTGCGCTTCATATGCTCCCTTCCAACGTGGATGAACATGAGGCTGAACCTCCCTAGATGGCTCATTCTTGGTCGGAATGGGTTGTGTGGATAGGCGCACGACAGTCCTATACCGTTGAGGCCGTTTTGGTTTTTTTGTTTTCAGCGGATTGAAGGGACGTTAACGATTTTACTGAACTAACGTACTCGACCTTCAGGAATGGAGCATACAATGGAAACCGATGCGTGAAACGTTACCAGAGAGGTCCCGGCGCATCGCCCTCGATCCAATGCCCGAACAGGAGATTCGGGCGCAACTGGAGCGCGTGTTGGCTAGCCCGCCGTTCCGGAATAGCCGACGTTGCCAGTTGCTGCTCCGATACGCCGTCGAGAAGGCCTGCGCGGGACATCTGGACGAACTGAAGGAACGGGTGGTGGGCAGCGCCGTCTTCGGCCGGGACGCCTGCTATGACACCAACCAGGATGCGGTGGTGCGCAATGCCGCGGCCGAGGTTCGGAAAAAGCTGGCCCAGTATTACCTCGAACCGGTCCATGCCAATGAGCCGCGCATCGAACTGCCGCCCGGATCCTACCTGCCGGAGTTCCATCCTCAGGTCTCCGAGCCCAAGACTCCTCTCCAGCCCACGCCATCCCACGTCGTATGGCCGATCTGGGCATTCTGCATCCTGGCTGGCGCCCTCCTCTTTGCCGCTGGTATCTTCGCCGGCCGGCCTAAGGCAGCCTCTGTTACCGCTCTCGATCAGTTCTGGAAGCCGGTGATCGAATCGAAGGGGGAGGTGCAGTTCTGCATCGGACAGACGAGGACCCACTCGTATGTGGGGTCCCTGCCTGCCACTCTTTCCGGCGCGGTGGATTCGAAGGCCACCGTCCCGGTTTCGAAGCTGGTGCCGAACCTGGAGCGCTTCCTCTGGATGGGGGACGCCGTGGCGATGTCGAAAATCAGCGGCTATCTGAGCGGCAAGGGGAAGGACGCGCGCTACCGCTGGGCGACCAGCACGCCCTACTCGGAACTGCGCGGGAAGAGCGCGGTGATGATCGGCCTGTTCAACAACGAGTGGACCATCCGCCTGACCGAGGGGCTGCGCTTCTCGCTGGTCAAGAACGACGCCGAAAAGTGGCGCGGAGTGAAAGACCACCAATCTCCCGCGCCATTCGCATGGCGGGTCCTACGCAAGGGCGGGGATTGGACGGACGAAACCGACTACGCCATGGTCACCCGAGTCTTCGACCCCAGCACGGAGCAGTTTGTCGTCGCCGCCGGTGGAATCACCCATCTGGGGACGATGATGACGGGTGATTTCCTCACCAGCCCGACATATTTAGCCGAAGCCCTGCGCGGGGCGCCGTCCGACTGGGCCAAACGCAACATGCAGATTGTCCTCTCAACGCACGTCGTCGGCGGTACGCCTGGCCCGCCCAATGTTCTGGCGATTCACTTCTGGTAGCCGTTGTCTGGTCCACGGCGGTATCGCTCCACCCAGGCGAGGCTTGTGCCCGGCTGCTGAACCTGATACTTCAAGACGTGGAAGATCCGGGAGGATCTCCACATGCCGCGTGTATACAGTTTTCACGTTTCGCCCAAGCTGCCTGAACGGCTGCGTTGCCTGAACGAACTTTCTCTGAACCTTCGCTGGTCGTGGCACCACCCGACCATTGAGTTGTTCCGGAGTATCGATCCGGACCTCTGGGAGGAGACAGGTCACAACCCCCGCTGGATGCTGGGCCGCGTCAACCAGAAGCGATTGGCGGAGTTGGAGCTGGACGAGGCGTTTCTCGCCCAAATGGATCGAGCCGCTTCCGATCTGGAGGACTACCTGGGCAGCGTGGGGCGATTCTCCCTGGAGCATCCCCAGGATCTCTCCCTGGTGGTGGCCTACTTTTCGGCCGAGTTTGGGCTGACGGAGTGCATCCCTAATTACGCCGGAGGACTGGGTATCCTGGCCGGCGATCATCTGAAGTCCGCGAGCGATCTGGGACTGCCGCTGGTGGGGGTCGGGCTGCTGTATCAGGGCGGCTATTTTCACCAGTACCTGAACGCCGACGGCTGGCAGCAGGAGACCTACCCCATCAACGACTTCCACCGGTTGCCAATTGCGCCGGTCGTCGATGCCGCCGGAGCGCCGGTGTTCATCTCTGTGGAATTTCCAGCGCGCTCGGTTTA